>CANIRU010000025.1 GCA_947470025.1 Chloroflexota bacterium | reverse complement strand
GACCTCGGTGCGGACACGGACGACGTGCTGCGCGATCTGGGGTACGAGCCAGCGAAGATCGCGCGGCTGCGGACGGATGGGGTGATCTAGCGAGCGGTATCGAGGCGGGAGGGCCCGCACCTTGCCTTCTCCCCACACGGGAGAGGGTTCTGACTGGATCCGGCCCCCTCCCCTTTTACGGGGGAGGGTTGGGGTGGGGGTTCCGGTCTTCCCTGCCCCGCCTCGCTACGCGTACAGGGGCAGCGTGGGGTACGAGCCGCCGAGGACGTCCTTCGGATCGATCTTGAAGCGCTGCGCGATGACGGAGGCGTACACCGACCGGAAGTCGGTCGTGTACTTGAGGTCGCCGCTGCCGTCGAGGTTCGCGACGGACGGCTGCTCGCCGTGCATGCCGGAGCGCACGCCGCCACCGACGATGAACATCGGGCTCGCGGTGCCGTGGTCGGTACCCCTCGAACCGTTCTCCTTCACGCGACGGCCGAACTCGGACCACACCAGCGTCGTCACCTGGTCGGCGATGCCCTGCGCCTGCAGGTCGTCGTAGAACGCCAGCAGCGCGTTCGAGACGCCGCCGAGGAGTCCGTTCTGCGTCCCCTGCTGGTTCGAGTGCGTGTCGAACCCCCCCGTTGTGACGTAGCACACGCCAGTCGCGAGGTTCGAGGTGATCAGCTGCGCCGAGGTCTTCAGCGCACTCGCCAACGGCGTCGTCGGGTAGGTGATCGTCGTCTTGTACTCAGTGACCGCCGTGTGCAGGTCGACCGTGGACTGGTACGCATCGAGACCGGTCTTCGAGACGAAGGCGAGCTGGCCGCCGTACTCCGCCTGCACCGCGAGTGCCTCGGCCTGCCGTTGCAGCTGGAGGAAGCTCTGCTGACGGCGGGGGCCTTCGCCACGGAAGCTGTTGTCCGTCTGGAGCACGTAGTCCGGCACCGAACCCAGCGAGGGGACGAACGACGACTTGCTGCGGAGCGAGAATGCCTCCTGCGAGCCGATGTTCGCCGCGCGCCACATCGACGCCTGCTCGTACTTCGTGGCATCGAGGAGACGGCCGATCCAGCCGGTGTCCGCGCTCTCGTCCATCGACGCGGAGTGCCAGATGTCCATCGAGCGGAAGTGCGAGCGGTTGGGGTTCGGGTACCCGACACCGAGGACCACGCCGAGCTGGCCGCGGTCGTACAGCGCCTTCATGCCGGTCATCGCGGGGTTGAGCGCGAAGCCCTGCTCGAGCGGCAGCGAGGCCTCCGGGTTCAACGCGATCGTCGGACGGGCGTCGAAGTAGGCACGGTCGCCCACGGGGATCACGGTGTTCAGGCCGTCGTTGCCACCCGCCATCTGGAGCACGACGAGCACGTGACGCTTCGCCGCGGCAGACGTGACCGACGCCGAGGTCAGCGGACGCGTCTCCTCGTCGAAGACAGCGCGCAGGAAGGCGGGGGGCGTGAACGCGCCCGCGCCGACGAAGGCGATGCCGCGCTTGATGAAGGACCGGCGGTCGACCGGTCGGTCGAGGAAGGTCTCGTTCGCGTAGTCCATGACCGGGCTCCTTGCTCGCTACGCCAGCTGCGCGAGCGGCATCGTCAGGACGAGGTAGAACAGCCCCTGCAGCGCACCAGACCGCGAGGCCTCGGCGAAGCTGTAGTGCGTGCCGCCGATGTGCTCGATGAGCGTCGCGCGCGTGCCCGCGTCGACGTCGCCGCCGACGAGCAGGTCGAGGGCGAAGTCGACGGCGGCCTCCGCGGTGCGGCCGGCGTTATTCGCCTGGAGCAGCGCGGCCGCGTCGAGGTTCAGCTTCTGGTCGGGCTTGCCTCGACGCGTCACCTCGTTGGCGAAGTTGGCGCGCGCCAGGAAGGTGTTGGAGTTCACCCACGCCTCGCCCCAGTTCCACCCGGCCACGCTCGGTGGGTCGAAGAGCGCCTGCCCCTCTGTCTGCGTGTCGCGCACGATCCGCGGGACGCGGTCGGTCAGTCCGAACGCGCGCGTGGCGTGGACGACGTGCTCGACGGGGCTCTTGATACGCCAGCGGTACGCCGCGGCGGAGTACATCTCGTCCGAGGTGAGGATCACGCGCATCATCTCGCGGATCGACGTGTCATTGGCGAAGTAGGCATCGCTGGTGCGCTTGATCATCGCAGGCGTCGGGTCCGGCACCGCGAAGAACCGCCACAGCTTCTCGCCGATGTAGTCGGCGCACTCTCGCCTCGACGTGACGATGCGGACCACGTCCTCGTCGCCGAACTTGCCGGTCTCGCCGAGGAAGGTCTTCATGCCCGCATCGAACTGTCGCGGCATGAACACCACACCGGTCGCCACGGGGAAGTTGGACTCCGGCGTGGGCTTCGCGGCGGTGACGCGCCACCCGGTCAGCGCGCGCGCCGCCTCCTTCACGTCCTTCTCCGTGTACAGGTGCCCTTCCCCGAGGGTGAACAGCTCCAGGAACTCGCGCGCGTAGTTCTCGTTCGGCGCTTTCGCGACGTTGTCGCGGTTGTCGAGCCAGATCATCATCGCGGGGTCGCGCGTCATCGCCATGGCCAGGTCGCGGAACTTGCCGAGGGCGCCCGCGCGGATCGCCTCGTTCTGCACGAGCATGTAGGACGGCGCGTTCACCTTGCGGATGCCGGTCGCCCAGTGGTCGTGCCAGAAGTAGGTGAGCTTCTCCAGCAGCGGCCGCTTCGTCAGGACGAGCCGGGCGTGCCAGGTGGTGAGGAGGGCCTGCCGGTCCTGGAGCGCCTTCTCGCGGAACGAGTCCGCGGCGACCTCGGCGACGGCGTCATCGACGCGCTCCGGGTTCAGCAGGCGGTCGATCGTGCCCGTGAGCCCCAGCGCGAGGTACTCGCCCAGCTCCTCGGGTGAGTACCCGAAGCCGGCGCGCCGGAGCAGGTGCTGGATTCGCTGCCGTTCGGTTGCGAGGGCCATCGTCCCACCCCTGAGAGTGACGCATGTGCGATTCAAGCACTGTAACGGAGTCGCAGCCGTGTCCGTTCGCCTATCGTCCCGAAGTATCGACGGAAATGTTCGGGCGCATACCTCCGCGTCCGGGGCTGCTCGCAGCGGGACGCCCTCGTCCCCTATTGTGTCGCCTGTCGGCCGCCCGCCCGGGAGCGGCCACGAGGAGGGCACAGCGTGACGAGCACCGCAGACAGCGCACCGAGCACGACGGTCGAGGCACCACGGCGGGAGCGCATCCTGCTCTACGCGGTGACCACCTTCCTGAGCGCGTTCCTGCTGTTCCAGGTGCAACCGCTCATCGGCAAGGCGATCCTCCCGTGGTTCGGCGGCGGCTCGGCGGTGTGGACGACCACGATGCTCTTCTTCCAGGTGGCGCTGCTCGGCGGGTACGCGTACGCCCATTTCGTCTCGAACCGGCTGTCCCTGCGGCGGCAGGGGTACCTGCACATCGCCCTACTCGCGCTCGCGATCCTCGTGCTCCCGATCATCCCGAACCCGGTGTGGAAGCCCGAGGAGGCCGGCGACCCGACGTGGCGCGTACTCCTCGTGCTGGCGCTGACCGTGGGCGCTCCGTACACCCTGCTCTCCTCCACGGCGCCGCTGATTCAGCGCTGGTTCACGCACGACCTGCCCGGCGTCTCGCCGTATCGGCTGTACTCGCTGTCGAACATCGGCTCGCTGCTCGCGCTGCTCACCTATCCGTTCCTGTTCGAGCGCTTCATCGGCCTCCAGGTGCAGGCGTGGCTCTGGTCCGGCAGTTATGTCCTGTTCGTCCTGTGCTGTTCCTACCTCGCGTGGCGCGTGGCCCGCCGCGCCCGCCCCGACGAGACGGTCGAAGAACCGCAGGAGGAAGGCGGTACGGCGGCGGTGACGCCGGCGAACGTGGCGCTGTGGCTAGCCTTGCCCGCGTGCGCCTCGGTGGTGCTGCTGGCGACGACGAACCAGCTGACACAGGACGTGGCGCCGATCCCCATGCTGTGGGTGATGCCGCTGGCGTTGTACCTGCTGACGTTCATCCTCTGCTTCGGCGACGACCGCACGTACTGGCCGACGCGCGACGTCCCGCTGCTCGCGGCGGGGCTCGCGGTCGGCGCGTTCCTGCTCGGCCAGGTGTCGATGGCGCTGCTCTGGCAGATCCTGCTGTACGCGGGCGCGATGTTCATCGCCTGCTTCGCGCTCCATGGCGAGCTCGTACGCCTCCGGCCGCCCTCGAGGTACCTGACCTGGTTCTACCTCGTCGTGTCGATCGGCGGCGCGATCGGTGGCCTGCTCGTCGCGATCGTCGCGCCGGCGGTGTTCAGCGGGTACTGGGAGTACCACGTCAGCCTGGTCGCGACCGCGGTCCTCGTGGTCGGCGCGCGGCTCCTCGACGTATGGCTCCACCCCGGCGCGGACGAGGCGCGCACGCGGCGGCTCGCGGTCGGTGGCGGCGCCGCAGCGATGGTCGCGACAGCGGTGCTCGCCGGGTTCCTCGTGCGCGACGCGCGCGGCCCGAACCGGCAGGCGCTGCACCAGACGCGCAACTTCTACGGCACCGTGCGCGTGTTCCAGTTCAACGCTGACATCCCGGACGCTGCGATGCAGGTGATGGTGCACGGTCGCATCCTGCACGGCTTCCAGTACCTCGCCCCGGAGAAGCGCGCGGCGCACACGGGCTACTACGGCCCGACGAGCGGCATCGGCCTGGCGATGCAGTTCCACCCGTCGCGGGCGAAGCAGCAGCCGATGAATGTAGGTATCGTCGGCCTCGGCGCGGGCATGGTGGCGAGCTACGCCGAGAAGGGCGACGCGTTCACGCTGTACGAGATCAACGACACGGTGATCGACTTCGCCGAGCATCAGTTCACCTACCTCACAGACGCGCGCGCGCGCGGTGCGACGATGGAGAACGAGATCGGCGACGGTCGGCTGGTGCTCGAGCGACAGCTGCGCTCGAGCGGATCGAAGCAGTTCGACGTGATCGCGCTCGATGCGTTCTCGGGCGACGCGGTCCCCGTGCACCTCCTGACGCGCGAGGCCTTCGCGATGTACGAGCAGCACATGAAGCCGGACGGCGTGATCGCGGTGAACATCTCCAACCGCCACATCGACCTCAGCCCGGTGCTCCGCGCGGTCGCCGCAGAGCAGGGCAAGGGCGTGCTCCTCGTCTCCGCGAACGAGGACGGCGCAGCGGGCATCACGAACAGCGTGTGGGTGCTCCTGAGCAGGAACCCCGCGTTCCTCGAGAACCCGAAGGTGACCTCCGTCGTCTCGCCGTGGCCGAACAACGGACGCCCGCCAATGATCTGGACAGACGACTTCAGCACGATCTACGACCTGCTCTACTAGCACCGCCGACTAGGCCGCGGCGAGGCGGCCCGCACGATGACCGAACCGCTGGCCGGCCTACGCGTGATCGACCTGACCACCGGCCCGGTGGGCGGCGTCGCGTCGATGGTGCTCGCAGACTTCGGCGCGGACGTGGTGAAGGTCGAACCGCCCGAGGGTGACCCCTACCGCTTTCTCGCCTCCCCGCCGGTGTGGCTGCGCGGCAAGCGCAGCGTCGTCCTCGACGTGGCGGGCGCGCAGGGGCGCGCGCAGCTCGAACGGCTGGTGTGGAGCGCGGACATCGTGCTCACCTCCGGCACGCCCGAGGCGACGCGCGCGGCGCGCCTCGACCACGACACGCTCGCGGCGATCAACCCGACAGTGGTGACGTGCGCGATCACCGGCTTCGGCCCCACCGGCCCCTACGCGGAATACCCCGCCCACGAGGGCGTGGTGGCGGCGAAAGCCGGACGCATGCAGTCGTTCGCCGGCCTGACCGGCCGCGACGGCCCGCACTTCGCGGCGATGCAGGTCGCCTCACACCACGCCGCCCTTGCGACGGTGTTCGGCACGCTGGCGGCCCTGATGGCGCGCGACCGCACCGGGCGGGCGCAACACGTGGACACGAGTCTGCTGCAGGGCCTCAGCGCGTACGACCTCGCCGGCCTCGCGTGGCTGTCGCTCAAGGACCGCGAGCCGGACGTGTGGCCGGAGAACCCGAACCCCACGCTGCCGATGCCGACGATCAACTACCACCCGGTGATGGCGCAGGACGGCACGTGGTTGCAGCTCGGTAACCTGCTCCAGCACCTGTTCGACAACTACGTGGTCGCCGCGGACCTGAGCGACATCTTCGGCGACGGTCAGCACGACGGCTCCCCCGGGGTCTGGCCCGAGGCGACGCGCGAGGCGTTCCGCGACCGGATGCTGCTGCACATGCGCGAACGCCCCGCGGCGGAGTGGATGCGCATCTTCGTGGAGCACGGCGGCGTCGCCGCGCACCGCTACCAGACGACGCAGCAGGCCCTCGACGACCCCGACCTCACGCTGAACGGACACGTGGTTGAGACGCCCCATCCCCTCGGCGGCGCCAATTCCTCGAGTATCTGGCCACCGATGCGACAGATTGGCGTCCTCGCGCGGCTCACCGGGACGCCGGGCGCGGTGCACCCCGCCGTCCCGGCGGTCGGGCAGCACACCGCCGAGGTCCTCGACGAGATGCGTCCGGCACGTGCGACCCCCTCGGCGACCTCGACGACCTCGACGCTGCGGGCCCCCCTCGAGGGCATCACGGTGCTCGACTTCGCCACGATCATCGCGGCACCGCTCGGGGCGGCGCATCTCGCGGACCTCGGCGCGCGTGTGATCAAGGTGGAGCAGGTGGGCGGCGACCCGTGGCGGTGGATGTACCGCGGGCTCGGCTTCGTGAAGACGAACGCGGGCAAGGAGAGCATCGCCCTCGACCTCAAGAGCGCGGAGGGTCGTGCCATCGCGCACGCGCTGATCGCGCGCGCCGACGTGCTGATCCACAACTACCGCCCCGGCGTGCCGGAGCGCCTCGGCATGGGTTACGAGGATGCCCGCGCGATCAAGCCGGACATCGTCTACGTCTCGGCGAACGGCTACGGCCTCGGCGGGCCGGGCGCGCACCGTCCCGCGACGCACCCGATCCCCGGCGCGGCGCTCGGCGGCGCGGTCTGGCAGGCCGGCACGATGCCCACTGGCACGTCACTCGCGGAGCTGCGCGAGGGCGCGCATCGCCTCTCCCGCGCGAACGAGGTGAACCCCGACCCGAATACGTCGGCGGTGATCGCCGCCGCGACGATGATCGCGCTGTGGCACCGGCACCGCACGGGCGAGGGTCAGCAGGTGTTCACCGACATGATGGGGGCGAACGCCTACGCGAACATCGACGACTTCTTCTCGTACGAGGGCCGCGAGCCACGCCCGCCCGTCGACGCGCAGGTGCTGGGCACCGGCCCGCTGTACCGGCTGTATCGCTGCCGTACCGGCTGGGTGTTCCTCGGCGTCGTGTTCGACGACGAGTGGGATCGGCTGTGTGCCGGGCTCGGCCGATCCGAAGTGCACGAGGACGCCCGCTTCGCCACCCGCGCGGCGCGACAGGCGAACGCGGTGGCCCTCACCGCGAACCTCGAGGCGATCTTCGCGACACGTGACGCGGGCGAGTGGGAGCAGTTGCTGACCGCGCGCGGCGTCGGCTGCGTCCGCGCGGACGGCCCGACGCCTGCCGAGTTCTGGCATACCGACTCACACGTCACCGCAAACGGGTTCACCTCGACCGTCTCGCACTACGAGCACGGCCCCTACCGGCGCTACCTCGGCGTCGCCCGCGTCCGAGGCGCGCAACCCGCGTACGGCCCCGCTCCGGTCGGCGGCGAGCACGCCGAAACGCTGCTGCTGGAGCTCGGTTACGGCCACGACGCGATCGCGCGGCTGCGCGCCGCGGGCGTGGTGTGGTCGGAGCCCTCAGTCCTCGCGCGCGACGACTAGCGTCGGGGCCGCGCCGAGGGCCTGCGGGGTATCCTCGACGTACACGAACGCGCTGGTGCGGAGGACGCGATGCCTGAGCCGGTCTTCATCCTGGGTGGCTATCAGACCGACTTCGCCCGCAACTGGCTGAAGGAAGGCCTCGGCATCGTCGACATGCTCGACGAGACCGTGCGCGAGACGCTCGCCGCGACGCAGGTCGATCCGTCCGAGGTGGACGTGGCGCACGTCGGCAACTTCGCCGCCGAGCTGTACGCGAAGCAGGGCCAGCTCGGTGGCTTCGTGTCGCAGGTCGAGCCTCGACTCTCCGGCATCCCCACTGCACGGCACGAGGCGGCGTGCGCCTCGGGCAGCATCGCCGCCCTCGCCGCCTCCGCGGAGATCGAGGCGGGCCGCTACGAGGTCTCGCTCCTCCTCGGCGTCGAGCAGATGAAGACCGTCGACCCCGCGACCGGCGCAGACTTTCTCGGCACGGCGGCGTGGTACGACGAGGAGGCGAAGGGCGTCGAGTTCGCGTTCCCCGCGCTGTTCGCGAAGCTCGGCGACGAGTACGAGCGGCGGTACGGGCTGCAGCAGGACCACCTGACGCGCATCGCCGAGATCAACTTCGCGAACGCGCGTCGCAACCCGCACGCGCAGACCCGCGCGTGGTTCACCGACGCGTCGCAGGCGGGCGAGCTGCGCGAGGGCAAGTACGACCGACTCGTCGCGGGACGGCTGCGCGTGCGCGACTGCTCGCAGGTCACGGATGGCGCAGTGGGCCTCGTGCTGGCGTCCGCGCGGTTCGCACGCGTGTGGGCGGACCGTCGAGGCGTGAGCCTCGACGAGGTGCCGCGCATCCTCGGCTGGGGTCACCGCACGGCGCCGATCAGGTGGGAGACGAAGATCGCGGAGAGCCGCGAGCACCCGTACGTGCTGCCGCACACGCGGCGCGCGATCGAGGATGCCTTCGAGCGCGCTGGCCTGCCGGACGTCTGGGGCGTGCAGGCGATCGAGACGCACGACTGCTTCACGACCTCCGAGTACATGGCGATCGACCACTTCGGTCTGACCGCACCCGGCGAGTCCTACCGCGCGATCGAGGACGGCACGATCGACCTCGGCGGGCGTCTGCCGATCAACCCGAGCGGCGGCCTCATCGGCGTCGGCCACCCGGTCGGCGCGACGGGCACGCGCCAGATGCTCGACGCCTGGCGGCAGGTCACCGGCACCGCAGGCGACACACAGGTCGAGGGCGCGCAGCGCGTGGCCACGCTGAACATGGGCGGCTCCGGCACGACCTCGGTCGCGATGGTGATCGGGCGGTAAGCGGCCTCGACGCGGCGACCGCTGCCGAAGTGGCAGCGTGGGGCCGCCCACCCCTGCCCCTCCCGGCGCGGGAGGGGGTTCAGAAGAAGAGAACCAAGTGTGAGGAGCTGCGCCCCTCACGCTCCCGTCGGAATCGTGCGTTTCTAGAGGCCGTATCGGAGCGTGCACAAAGTTGCACCGTCCGAACCGGGACCCTCAAAGGGCGAAGCCCTTTGAAGTTCATCCCCTTCCCGCACAGGGAAGGGGGCAGGGGGATGGGCCGCCCCCCGCAAGGACCTCGGCACCGCTCGCTACAGCACCATCTCGTGGACGTCGGGGGCGACGGTGAGCGGGGCGTTCGTCGCGGCGATCACCTGCTCCACAGTGACGCCGGGGGCGACCTCGAGCAGGACGAAGCCGCTCGGTTCGACGGCGATCACCGCGAGGTTCGTGACGACGAGGTTGGTGCAGGCCTGCGCGGTGAGCGGGTACGTACAGCGTTCCATGAGCCTCGACGTGCCGTCGCGCGTGACGTGCTCCATCGCGACGATCAGACGGCGCGCGCCGACCGCAAGGTCCATCGCGCCGCCCATGCTGCCGCCGCCGCGCTCCGGCACCATCCAGTTCGCCAGGTCGCCGTTCGACGCGACCTGCAGGCCGCCGAGCACCGACACGTCGACGTGCCCGCCTCGGATCATCCCGAATGAGGTGGCCGAATCGAAGAAGCTCGCGCCGGTCGCGAGGAACACGGGCTGCCCGCCCGCATTGATCAATTCGCGGTCGAAGATGCCGTCCTCGCGGATGCCGCCGAGGCCGAGGATGCCGTTCTCGCTCTGGAACAGCACGCTGTGTCCCTCCGGCAGGTGGCTCGGCACCAGCGTCGGCAACCCGATGCCGAGGTTCACGACCATGCCCGCGCGCAGCTCCTGTGCCACGCGCAGCGCGAGCAGCTCGCGCGGCAAGCCCTCCGGGTGCGCGTGACTCGTCATGGCGTGAACACCTCGACGGGAGCGCACTGGACGATGCGGTCGACGAAGACGGCGGGCGTGCCAACGCGCTCCGGGTCGATCTCGCCCACCTCGACGATCTCCTCCACCTCGACGATCACGAGGTCGGCGGCAGTCGCCATCAGCGGGTTGAAGTTGCGGCCCGCGCCGCGGTACTCGAGGTTGCCGAGGCGGTCGGCGCGCTGCGCCTTCAGCAGCGCGACATCCGCGTGCAGCGGCGTCTCAAGGAGGTACGTCACGCCGTCCACCTCGATCGTCTGCTTGCCCTCGGCAACCGGGGTGCCGAGGCCGGTGCGCGTGAGCACGCCACCGAGGCCCGCGCCGCCCGCGCGGATGCGCTCGACGAACGTGCCCTGCGGCGACAGCTCGAGGGTGACCTCGCCGCGGTGGTACTGGTCTTCGAAGCGGCTCTTCTTTGCGCTGGACGCGCGGATCGCGAACGTCGCGATCATGCCGGCGAGCTGATGGTCCTCGCACAGCTCGTCGAGGAGGTCACCGAAGCCGATGTTGTTCGCCATGCCGTTGATGCCGCGCGTGCCTCGACGCTTGAGCGCACGGATCAGGTTGCTCGGCGTGCCGGCGGTGACGAAGCCGCCGAACATGATGCGCACGCCGTCCTCGATCCCCTCGAGGGCGTCATCGGGCGTGTCGTAGAGCACGGCAACCATACGGCGCAGCCTACCCGAGCAGGATGAGACGCGCGACCGAGAAGTAGATCACCAACCCCGTCACATCGACGGCGGTCGCGACGAACGGTGCGGACGCGCTGGCAGGGTCGAACCCAGCGCGCCGCAGGATGAACGGGAGGCTGCAGCCCGCGAGCGTGCCCCACGCGACCACACCCACGAGACTCAGGGCCACCGTTGCTGCGAGTCGCGGGAAGACGTCGCCATACGAACCGAACGCCAGTTGCCAGGTGCTGATGCGCAAGGCGCCGATCGTCGCAAGAAGCACCCCAAGCGCGAGACCGATCCCGATCTCCCGACGTGCAACCCTCCACCATTCCCGCACCCCAACCTCGCCCAGCGCCATGGCGCGAATGACCAGCGTGGAAGCCTGGGATCCGGAGTTCCCTCCACTGGAGATGATCAACGGGACGAAGATCGCGAGAATCACCGCCTTCTCGATCTCGGCTTCGAAGAAGCTCATCGCCGTCGCCGTGAACATCTCCCCCACGAACAGGATCGACAACCAGCCACCGCGCTTGCGGATCATCGAGCGGAAGTCCGTCTGGAAGTACGGCGTGTCGAGAGCCTCGAGGCCACCGAGCTTCTGGATGTCCTCGGTCGCCTCCTCGCGGACGACATCGAGGACGTCGTCGATGCTGACGACGCCCTTCATGCGGCCCTCGGGGTCGACGACGGGGACGGCGAGGAGGTTGTTGCGCTGGATGACTTGCGCCAGCCCCTCCTGGTCGAGGTCCTCGGGCACCGTCACCACGTCGGTGTTCATCACCTCGCGGATCGGGCGGGCGGGCGGCGTCAGGATCAGCTCGCGGAACGAGATGATCCCGACGAGGCGGTCGTCCGGTGCGACGACATAGATGTACGAGATGAGCGGGATGTGCTCGGACGCCTGCAAGCGCAGGTAGGCTAGGGCCTGCTGGCCCGTCATCTCCGGGGAGATGCGCGCGTAGCGCGGGTTCATCTTGCCGCCGGCGACGTCCTCGCGGTAGATGAGCAGCGCCTCGACCTCGGCACGCATGTTGCGGTCGAGGAGGGCGAGCAGCGAGATGCGCAGCTCCTCGTCCACATCCTGAATCAGGTCGGCAGCCTCGTCGGCAGGAAGCAGGCGGATCCAGACACGGCGCTCCTGCGGGATCAACTCGCCCACGAGGGCGGCGCGATCCGCGCTCTCGAGGCCGAGGAAGAAGTCGCTCGCCATGGTCGGGTCGAGGGATCGGAACGCCGGGACTCGCTCATCGCGGTCGAGGCTCTGCCATTCGGTAGCGAATTCTTCGAGGCGGTCGACCGCAGAGGGTCCGGCCGTGACAGGGATTTCGGGCATTCCAACCTCCATCGCCCCGCGCCGGGGGCATGGAGGCACCCGCGCGAATTAGCGCCGCATTCGGGGCAACGTCGTATCGCTGGGATCCATGACTGACCTCTCGTCTCTGGCTGAGGATGCTCCCGCGGTCTGGGGAGCGCAACCGGGCACGTTAAGGGCGGGGTCGACCACCTCGACCCCGCCCTCGTCTGACTGGTCTGTGGCTACGGCGTGTAACCCACCCGCACGGGCTCCTCGGCACCGACGATCACGTGCGCGGCGCGGTCGAGATCGCCGACGACGACGCTCGGCCAGCGATTGCCGTCCGCGCGCCACTCGGTCTCGTTGCCGTGGTCGAGCAGGATCGTCCGGCAGCCGGCGCGGTTGCCGGCCTCCACGTCGTCCAGGGTATCGCCGACCATCCACGCCTCTGCCGGGTCGACGCCCAGCTCCTGCGCGGCGCGGAGGATCAGCCCGGCACCCGGCTTGCTGCACTCGCACTCGATCGCGAACTCGATGACCGAGCCCGTCGGGTGATGCGGGCAGTAGTAGAACCCGGCCAGCTCCGCGCCCATCGGGGTGAACAGCTCGACGATGCGCGCCCGCAGCGCGTCCATCGCGGAGACTGGGGTCGCGCCGTGCGCGATGTCCGAGTGGCTCGCCACGATCACGATCGAGTATCCATCGCGCACGAGCCGCATCAGCCCTCGACGAGCCTCCGCCAGCAAGCGGATCTGCGCCGGGTCATTGCCATGCGGACCGTCGACGAACGTGCCATCGTTGCCCAGGAAGACAACGCGTTTCACAGACTGACCTCCAGCCGATGTGCCGCAGTGGTTTCCTGAGCCTGCTCGATGAGATCGCACATGAGGTGCACGAGCAGTCCGTGCACCTCATGGATGCGCTGCTTGTCCGTCGACGGGACGACGATCGACGCCGAGGCGAGCCCGCGGGCCGTGCCACCGTCGCCACCGAGGAGCGCGATGGTCCGCATCCCCTGACGGTGCGCCGCCTCAAGCGCGAGCAGCACGTTCTTCGAGTCGCCGCTGGTGCTGATCGCGAGGAGCACATCGTCCGGCGCACCGTGAGCCTCGACCTGCCGGGCGAAGATGGAGTCGAAGTCCATGTCGTTGGCCCACGCGGTGATCGTCACGGTGTCCGTGGTCAGCGGCAGCACCGAGAGCGCCCGCCGGTGCTCGGAGCCCGAGCGCGTGACCAGCTCGCCGGCGAAGTGCTGCGCCTCGGCGGCGCTGCCGCCGTTGCCGCACACCAGCACCTTCCCGCCGTTGATGAAGCAACGGTTGAGGATCCTCGCCAGCACGAGCACGTCCGTGGGGAGATCCGAGCGGGCCTGCGTGAGCGTTTCGATCAACGCATCGAACCCCTGGGCGACGGCCTGCCGCTGGTCGATGACCTCTGGCTGTCCGTGCGCCCCTGCGCGGATCACCGACTCGAAGCAATCTTCGAGCTGGGCCGTGACCGCATCCCACGTGAACAGTTCGGCGGCACGCGCCACGCCCTGAGCGGAGAACCGGCGGCGCAGCGCCTCGTCACCGAGGATCCGCGAGGCGGCACTGGCGAGCGCCTCCGGATCGTTCGACGGGACGAGGAGTCCCGTGGCGCCATCGACGACGGTGTACTGGAGGCCGCCCACGCGCGCGCCGATCACCGGCGTGCCGCACGCCATCGCCTCCAGGGGCGCGAGACCGAACGGCTCGTACCACGGCGTCGCGACGAAGGCGTCCGCCGCGGAGTACCAGTACTTCAGTTCCTCGCGCGGGCGTTGACCGATGAAGTGGACTCCGTCCGAGACGCCCTCCTCGACCGCCAACTCGGAAAGGCGGGCGATCTCTGACGTCAGCAGTGGGTCGGGGCGCTCGCTCTCGCCGCCGGCGATCAGCAGCGTCGCGTCGGCGTGATCCTGTCGCACCCGTGCGAGCGCGCGAATCGCATTGTCGATGCCTTTGCGCGGTACCAGCCGGCCCAGCTGCAGCAGGATCGGCGCCTGCGGCGGCAGGCCGAGGTGCACGCGGGCCTCCCGCATCCCGACCGGGCGGCACTCCTCCGGGTCGTAGCCGCCGGGGATCATCGTCATCCGCGAAGGCAGCGCGCCGTACAGGCTCATCAGGTCAAACTCGTCCTGCGGGCACTCCGCGATGATCTGGTCGGCGCACCCCACGAGACGCGCCTCGATCTCCTCGCGCTCGACCGGGAACTCATCGCGGTCGCCCTGATGTATCCGGCGCACCTTGCCCAGCGCGTGGAACGTGATCACGAACGGAATGCCGAAGCGGCGCTTCAGCTCCTCGGCGACGATCCCCGACATCCAGAAGTTCGCATGCACGATGTCGTGCGGGCGCGGCTGCGCCATCGTGAAGCGGCATACGCGATCCGCGAACTCGCGCATGTACGGGAGCAGGTCCTCCTTGCGCACGAAATACGCGGGGCCGGCGTCCACGTGGACCACGCGATAGCCGTCGACCTCGACGGTCGGCGGCAGATCCAGCCGGTCGCGGCGCGTGAACACGTCGACCTCGTGCCCCGCGGCGGCGAGGCGACGCGCGACCTGCGCGACGTAGACGTTCTGCCCGCCGCTGTCGACGCCGCCGAGGACCGCGAGCGGCGATGCATGCTCGCTGATGATTGCGATCCGCCGCCCCCGGGCCACAGGCTCCAGCGACGTGCACAGCAACTGATCCAGAGGCATAAGCACTCCTAACGTCGCGGGTCGTCTGTCACAGCAACCAGGGGCGCGACCGCGCCTTCTGAAGCGGGGCCTCCGAGGAGGACGAGCCCGAGGCCATCGCGTAGCCGGAGTTCCCCAGCGCACCGCCGGTGGTGGCGAACGCCGCGACCGCGGCCACCAGCACCACAGCGACGAAGAGGTAGGTCCACTTGAACGTCATCTCGCACACCCTCCAGCTCGAGCCTCTGGCTCGACGCCCACCGACCGTAGGCGCCCCGGCGTGCCGGGCTCGATCGGGGGCCGAGGGCAGACATGCCGAACCAGTTGCAGTGCCGCCGAAACCCGGCCAAACCCCCGCGCCGAGCCCGCATCTCGGGCCGGTGTGATATGAACCAACGGCTTTGCCCCCGACAGGGCGCGCCGGAGCGCGCGCGGAGGACGAGGGCATCCGGAAAGGGTGAGTGACATGGCCGATTCGATTGCCCGGCAGTTCGCGAAGTGGTCTGCCAACCTGAAGTACGAGGACCTGCCCCCGGAGGTCGTGGACAAGGTCCGATCGCTGATCCTGACCCACCTGGTGAGCGCCGTGTTCGGCGGCCAGATGAAGGCGGCCAAGGACACGATCCACATGGTCAAGCAGGAGGAGGGCAAGCCGGACGGCGCGACCATCCTGGTCGACGGCGGCAAGGCGACGCGCATCGGCGCGACGTACGCGAACTCCGAGATGATCCACCTGCCCGGGCTGTGGGATCAGTACCGCATGATCACCCACCCCGGCGTCTCGCTCATCCCCTCGGGCATCGTGAACGCCGAGTTGGAGCGCGCGACCGGCAAGGAACTCATCACGGCTCTCGCCGCAGGGTACGAGCTGTCGACGCGCATGGCGGATGACCTGGTGCCGGCGACCGCGGCTCGCGGCTTCCGGCCCGCGCCGATCTACCACACGATGGGCGCCGCGGTGATCGCCGCGAAGCTGATGAAGCTCGACGAGGAGGGCATGATGTCGGCGATCGCGATCGCCGCCAACTGCACCTCTGGCCTGTTCGAGAGCGGCCGCTCCGGCGGCGGCGAGACGGGCGTGCACGACCCGAACGCCGCGCGACAGGGCGTCTTTGCCGCGCTGGTCGCGCGCGAGGGCCACATCAAGGCCTCCGAGCAGGTGATCGAGGGGCCGGCAGGCTTCCTCAACGCCTTCATCGGCAGCCACACCGGTGAGCTCTCGTACACCTTCGAGGGACCGCTCCAGGCCGACCTCGGCAAGATCACGGAGGGTCTGGGCAAGCGGTTCGAGCTGATGAACCTGATGTACCGGATGTACGACAACGCGGGCTACAACCACGCACCGATCAACCTGATGGTCGAGATGCGCGAGAAGCACCACATCGACCCCGACCAGGTCGAGGAAGTCATCCTGACGATCAACTACATCGAGACGCTCTACCCGAGCCCCAAGTTCCCGCGCGAGCCCGCGAACCCGCCTCGCGTGGGCGCCACCCACTGGTACGTGGCGCACGCGCTGGTCAACGGCGGCTTCCCGCAGGTCGGCGGCCCGACGTACGGCCCCACGGGTGACGACCTGAAGGCGGACAAGAAGGTGGAGGAGTTCACCCTCAACAAGGTGACCATCACACCCGCCACCGACTTCCCGATGTTCTCGCCGACAGCGGTCATCCGGATGAAGGACGGCACCGCGTACAAGGGCGAGTACCCCTACAGCCGCCTGCTGTGGGACTACGACGGCTTCGTGGACCAGATCAAGAAGTCCGGCCCGAAGTACCCGAACGGCGGTGTCGCAGGCCTCGACTCGCTGATCGCGCTCTGCCGCACGGTGGACGACATGCCCAACATCGACGCGCTGATCAAGGCGACGATCCCGGCGTAGGCCACCTCGCCCCCGTAGCCCTCGCCCCGTCGAGGACAACAAGAGGCCCCGGCATCGCTGCCGGGGCCTCTCTGTGTGTTGCCCTGCGTACGGCCCCCGAGTCGCCCAGGACGCGCCGCTCGAGTTGCGCGCCCCGGGGAACCTCGAGGGTGCTAGCGGGGTTCGTCGCTGAGGATGACGCCCACGCCGTGACCGAGCATGCCGGTGCAGACGAGGACGTTCTCCGCGAGGCGCCCGTTGTGCTTGATGTTGCGGGCGCCGTCGCCCGGCTTGTCGTCCGCCTCGTGGCGGATCTGCTTCACGCCCTCGTACCAGTGGGCGATGCCGTGGAGACGGCCCTCCGACACCTGGCCGCCGAACGTGTTGATCGGGAACTCACCGCCGTCGAGGCTGATGCGCCCGTTCTGGATGTACTCGAACGCCTCGCCGCGGCCGCAGAAGTTCATCTCCTCCAGCCACCAGTAGATGTCCGGGGAGAAGCCGTCGTAGAACTCCGCGCCGTCCATGTCCTTGGCGGTCATGTACGTGGAGGCCCACAGCGTGCGGCTCAGGTTGCGAGCCGTGTCGTTCTGCCACTCCTCGGGCGGGCGGTTCTTCCAGTTGAAGCCGCCGGAGCCCAGAGCCGTGATGTAGGCGGGCGCCTTCGGCCCGTCCTTCGCGCGGTCTGCGGCGCCGAGGACGATCGCGGCAGCACCGTCAACGGGCATGTCGCAGTCGAAGAGGCACAGCGGGTCGGCGATCATTCGACAGTTCATGTAGTCGTCGAACGTCATCGGCTGGTCGTAGAACATCGAGTACGGGTTCTTGTTCGCGTTGGCGCGGCAGGACAGCGCGTACGCCGCCATGTGCTCGCGCCGCGCGCCGTACATCTTCATGTAGCGCATGTACGCCGCCGCGAAGCCCGTGGGCGCGTCGCCCAGGCCGTACGGCGCCTGGTAGGCGTTCGCGCCACCGGCTCGAGGCGCCGCCGCCGGTGCAGCACCAGCCGAGGAGCCCCGCGTCCCGGAGCCGAAGGCCCCGCTGCGCGGCTGGTACATCGAACGCCACACCAGGACGTAGTTGCACATGCCGGTCGCGATCGCCATGGCGGCGGTCCCGATGGCGGTGGAGATGTTGCCACCGCCGTTCGACCACCAGTTGATCTGCTCGACGCCGAGCCCCTGAACCATCCACTGGAGGTTCGAGGAACTGACGCCCGGCACCGGGCCGACGCCCGGGCCTGTGCTCTCCGGGTAGGTGCTCAGGCCGTCGATGTCGCGGAGCGTGAGCCCGGCGTCCTCGATGGCCTTCAGGGACGCCTCGACCGCGAGCGCGCCGATGGCGCGGTCGCCGCGGCGGGACATCTGCGTGCGGCCAATGCCGACGATGGCGACTTCGTTTGCTGCGTTAAATGCCATGAATCACCTACGCCAATCGCCACTGGGGGACGACGACGCCGTTGCCGCGGTCCTCAAAGTCGATGACCACCGGCAGGCTGATCGTCAGCTTGTCGTGCTCGCTCTGGTCCACCAGCAGGTTGGCGGTCACGTAGCAGGTGGGTTCCTCGTTGATGACGGCGTGGACGACCACGTACGGCACCTCGTCCTGGAACCCGGCAGCCGTCGTCTGGTGGACGATGGTGTAGGAGTGGATGGTTCCCTTGCCGCTGACCTGTTTCCACTCGAACTCTTCTTTGTGGCAGCGCGGGCAGATCACGCGCGGACGCGCGCTGACCAGGCCGCAGCCGGAGCAGTGCTGGAGCACCAGCTTGTGCTCCTTGGCACCGTCCCAGTAGGGCTGGTTCTGCTCGTCAGGAACCGGAATCGCTTTTTGTTCAGCAGCCACGAAACTCTCCCCTCCAGACTATTCGGGGCTCTCCCGAGCCCCCGCAATGTCGAGGTTGCGCGAGTTTCGTCGCACCCCTCCTCGACCAGTCCACGTCTCAGGCGTGCGGATGATAGCCCCGAATGCAACCCCGGGGGATACAGCTGTGATGTGCGCCCGAGCAGCGCCGGGGAAATACGACGTTGCCCCACCTTTGCCATGCTTGTCTCGGGCCGGGGATGCGCGGGCCACCACCATGGGTGGATCATGTGGCTACACCGGATTCACGCGGGAGGCTGAGATGAACAAGCGATCCTCGCTGGCGAAGCGCATCGAGCGAGAGTTGGAGGACGCCGGACTCGCCGTCGTGGTGGAGGACACCGCCGATGAGCTGGTCGTCACCGGGATCGTGGACAGCGAGGAAGAGCGCCAGGCCGTGCTCGATATCGTCCGGAAGGGCGCTGGCGCGACCCGCGAGGTGAGCGACAACGTCGAAGTCGCCGGCGCGCTGCCCGAGGAGACCTCGATCGGCACCCTCAGCGAGTCCGAAATCGCCGGCTTCGACGGCGCCGAGCCGGGCCTCGAGGACTTCGAGAGCCTGATGCCGGGCGACTTCACCGACCAGCGGATGAGCGGCGCGGCGAGCGTCGTGCAGGCCGCGGCGTTGAGCGACTCCGCCAGCGACGGAAGCGAGTCGGGCGAGGACGGCGATATCGTTTATGTCCCGCCGATCGACCCGGTCGGCACTAACCGCGCGGTGATCGGCGGCTTCCAGACATCCTCGATGGACTCGGCGGAGGTCGAGCAGTCGAGCGACGGCACCTTCGGCGACGAGGCGATCCGAGACGCGGTGCTCCGGGAGTTGCTCGAGGATTCCGCCACGACCGGCCTGACAATCGAGGTGACGGTCCGCGAGGGCGTGGTGCGCCTCAGCGGCCACGTGGACGACCTGGAAGACGCCGACAGCGCGCAGGAGGTCGCGGCGCGCGTCCCCGGCGTCATCGACGTGCTGGAAGACCTCGACGTCGCGCACCTGAGTTAGCGGCGCCCACGCAACTCCGCCGCCCGGTATCCTGAGGTACCGCCGATAGACGCGCCCGGGCGCAGAGGAGTTCCTCGTACGTGACGACCGCCCTGCCCCACGAGTTGCTCGGGGACACGACCCGCATCGACTACGACAGCGTCCGCGTCGGCGAGCCCCTGCCGCTGATCTCCTTCGTCGTCACCCCGGGGGACGTCGAGGACTACCGCCAGTCGGTCGGCACCCCTGAGCCGCGCTCGTCGATCGCCACGATGCACCTGCTAGCGATCACGCTGGCCGCGATCACGGAGCGAATGCCGCTTCCCGCGACCTGTGTCCACGTCGGCCAGGAGCTCGAGTGGACGCGCGCCGTCGAGGCGCCCGCCGAGATCCTCGTGCGGTTCGCGCTGGTGAGCCGCCGGACGGCGGGCGGGGCCATGCTCTCCGCGTTCTCGCTGCACCTCGCGACCGTCGACGGCGAGATCGCCAGCGGGCGGATCCTCCTCACCTCGTAGCCCCGTCGCCAGCCACCCGCTAGCGGGAAGCGCGGTGCCGGAGCCAGCGCCCATCGGCCAGCCAGCTTCGGACTACACCCAGCGATCCTTGTATCGTCGCGCCATGCGAACCGGGTGGCCGCGCCTCGACTTCGAACTGCTACGCGCGTCCCGCCGTGCCCGGCAGGGATGGCATGGACTCGGGCCCGGGCTGGTCACCGGGGTGGCCGACGACGATCCGTCGGGCATTTCGACATACACCGTCGCGGGGGCGACGTACGGTTACGGGCTCCTGTGGACCAGCCTGATCACGTTGCCGATGAACTTCGCCGTCCAGGCGATCTGCGCCCACATCGGAGTGGTGACCGGGCGGGGCCTCGCGAGCAATATCTCTCGTCACTATGGGCAGCGATGGCTGCGCGTCATCGTCGGCCTCTTGTTCATCGCCAACGTGACGAACATCGCGGCCGACCTCGGCGCCATCGCGGCGGCGATCGCCTTGCTTGTGCCGATTCCCGCAGCGTGGCTCGTCGTCCCCATCGGGGTGGGGATTGCCGTGACGGAAGTCCTCGTGCCCTACGAGCAGTTCGCCCGCTACCTGAAGCTCCTCACCTTCGTCATCTTCGCGTACGTCATCGGCGCATTCGTGGCGCATCCGGACTGGAGCGCGGCGATCACGGGCACCTTCACACCGCGGATCTCGTGGGATCGCGGGACGATCATGACCGTCGTCGCCATCCTCGGAACGACGATCTCCCCGTACCTGTTCTTCTGGCAGACCTCTCAGGAAGTCGAAGAGGAGCAACTGCAGGGGATCGTGGCTGACAACGTGCCCCGGACGCAGTTACGACGGTTGTTGCGCGCGGCCGATCTCGACGTGGGGCTCGGCATGGTGATGGCGAACATTGGCTTCTACTTTGTCGTGCTGACCTCGGCGGCGACGCTTTATGCCAGCGGCCACACCGAGGTACAGACGGCGGCCCAGGCGGCGGAAGCCCTGCGCCCCCTCGCGGGCAACGCTGCTGCGCTGCTCTTCGCGATCGGGATCATCGGCACCGGTCTGCTCGCCGTGCCCGTGCTGGCGGGCTCCGTTGCCTACGCGAGTGCGGAGTTGTTCGGCTGGCGGGAAGGCCTGAACAACACGTTCCAGCGCGCGCCTCAGTTCTACGGCGTGATTGCCCTCGCCACGCTCGGTGGGATCGCGATCGTCTTCAGTCCGATCACCGAAATCCAGGCGCTCTTCGTCGCGGCGATCGTGAACGGCGTGGTGGCCCCGGTG
>CANIRU010000024.1 GCA_947470025.1 Chloroflexota bacterium | reverse complement strand
TCGAACGGGACGGGTCGTCGCCATCGCTTAGTTCCCCCTCGTGTACACGACGCTCAGGCACTTGCCCGCGACGTCGTGGACGTACTGGCCGACCTCTGCGCCGGCCACCTGGCGCTCGGTGCCCTCGTATTGTCGTCGCAGCTGACGCACCAGCTCAGGCTGGTGGTTCCACGACTGCATGTACGACTCGGACAGCATGCCGCCCGAGGTATTGCACGGGATCTCACCGCCGATCTCAATGCGTCCATCCTGGATGTACGCACCTCCTTCGCCGGGCTCACAGAACCCGAAGCCCTCGAGGCTGAACAGCAGGTGCGTGCTGAAGGAGTCGTACGTCGCGTACACGTCGATGTCCTTCGGCGTCATGCCGGACATCGGGTAGACCTGCTCGCGCACCGCGTGGTGGGCGGGGAGGTAGAAGTCCTTCAGGCGCGGGCGCAACTGCGTGGAGTCGATGTCCATCTCGGACCAGCCGATGCCCGACACATTGATCGGGATCTGCTTGCCGTTCGCCATGTCACGGCGCTGGATGATGAACGCGACACCGCCGTCGTTGATGAGGCAGTAGTCGAAGAGGTGGAACGGCTCGCTGATGTAGCGGCTGTTCATGTAGTCCTCGATCGTGAAGCGTTCCTTCATGATCGCGTTCGGGTTCATCGAGGCGTGCTTGCGGAAGGCAACGGAGACCGCGCCCAACTGCTCCTCGGTGGTGCCGTACACCAGCTGGTGGCGGCGGAACATCATCGAGTACAGGCCACCCTGCGAGGTCATGCCCCACGGCGCGTAGTAGACGTACGACAGGATGCCGTCGCCGCCCATGGCCTGCGGGCCGCCGTACTGGGTGTTCATCGATCGCTGGGCGTTGCCGTAGACCAGCGCCACGGTGTGGCAGAGGCCGGCGTTGATCGCCTGCGTCGCGGCGATGATGCCGCGTGGGGCGTCACCGGAGACGCACCACGACGCGTTGATGCCGAGCACCTCGCAGGTGCGCTCGGTCGACATCGGGCCACCGACGACGAGGCCGTCGATGTCGTCCTTCGTCAGGCCGGCGTCGTCGAGCGCGCGCTTGAGCGCGATCGCGGCGAGCTGGTAGGAGTTGAGCGCGCCCGACCCCTTCTCAGCGGCGTTGCCCTTCGCGCCGGAACGGTAGTCCCCGACGTAGTCGCTCTCGCCGACGCCGACGACCGCGACCGTGTCCTTGAGCTTCTTGAGTCTGTCGTGCTCCACCACTCTGTTGGCCATGTAGCCCCCTCTCCGCTGATGGATTGCGTCGGGAAGATAGCACCATCGCCGCGTCCCGTCGCCGCCGTGCTCGGGCGCGATGCCGCGGTGTGCACGGGGGCGACGAGGCGATGCGCGGCGAGGAGCGAGATAGCGAGAGGCCCGGGTGAGAATACTCACCCGGGCCTCGAGAAACTCGAACGGACGTCGAGGCTAGCGGGTGCCTCGCAGGCGCGGGTCGAGGACGTCGCGCAGGCCGTCGCCGAACATGTTGGCGCTGTATACGGTCAGTGCCAGCACGAGGCCCGGGAAGATGACCATCGACGGGTTGCTCACCATGTACTGCACGGCGCTGCCGGCGAGCATGCCGCCCCAGGTCGGGGTGGGGGGCGGGACGCCATAGCCGAGGAACGACAGGCCGGCCTCGGCGAGGATGTAGCCGCCCAGCCCTGTCGATGACAGCACGATCAAGATGGGCATGATGTTCGGCAGGATGTGCCGGAGCATCAGGCGAATCTCCGTCGCGCCCAGTGAGCGCGCGGCTTCCACGTACGGGCGGTGTTTCACGTCGAGCACGGCCGAGCGGACGACGCGGCTCTGCTGCACGCCGCCGCCGACGCCGATCACGATCAAGAGTGAGAGGACGCTTTGGCTGAACAGGCCCACGAGGATGATCGCCACGACGAGGCCCGGGAGCGCGAGCCAGGCGTCCACCACTCGCTGGAACAGCGTGTCGTACGTGCCGCCGAAGTAGCCAGTCGTCCCGCCGATGAGCAAGGACAGCACGCTGGCGATCACCACGGCCCCCAGCGAAATCGTGATCGAGACCTGCGCCCCATAGATGATGCGGCTCAGCAGGTCGCGGCCAAGCTCGTCGGTGCCGAGCCAGTGCCCCGGCGACGGGCCGACGAGGCGGTCACCCAGTGACGTGATGTTGAACCCGTACGGCGCGATGAACGGGGCGAACAGTGCCGTCAGCGCCGCGACGATCAGGACGATCGCCCCGAACGCCGCCAGCGGCTTGCGCCGCATGAAGCGGAGGATCGGATTGCCCTGGGCGCGAAGCTTGACATCGCCGAACCCGTCGTCGGTGGGGTAGATGGTCGTGGCGGGAGCGTTGCTCATTGCGGGCCCCTTAGAACCGGACCCGCGGGTCAAGGAACCCGTAGGTGAGGTCGACGCAGAGGTTGACGGTGGCGGTGATCAGCGCCATGACGAGCACGATGCCCTGGATCAACGGGTAGTCGCGCTTGGGCAGCGCCTGCGCGACCAACAGTTGCCCCATCCCCGGGATCGCGAACAACGTTTCCAGGACCACGATGCCGCCGATTCCTGCGACGACCTGCAAGCCCATCAGCGTGATCACCGGCATCAGGGCGTTCTTGAACACGTGGCGCCACAGCACCACGCGCTCCGTCAGGCCCTTCGAGTACGCCGTGCGGATGTAGTCCTGGCGCAGCACCTCGAGCATGGTCGTGCGCATCAGACGCATGACCGGCGCGCCGAGGAACATCGCGAGGATCACGCTCGGGAAGATGAGCAGCTGGAGGTTCTGGACGGGGTCGACCCAGATATATTTGTAGTCCCTGAGTGGCGTCCACCCGAAGAACTTCGCTGGCAGCACGATCGACATCATGCCGACCCAGAACACGGGCAGCGAGAGGCCCAGGATCGCGATTGAGCGCGCAATCTGGTCCATCCATCCTTCGGGCTTCCGTGCCGCGACGACGCCGACGAGGACGCCCCACGCCCACCCGAGCGCGACGGAGATCGCGAGCGTCTCGAGCGTCGTCGGCAGACGGCGCTGGATCTCCTCGGTCACCGGCTTCTTCGTCCAGATGGACGTGCCCAGGTCGCCGCGAACGGTGTTCCCCCAGAACTTCACGAACTGCACCGGGAGCGGGTCGGCGAGGCCGAGGCGCTCCCGCAGCTTCTGGAGGTTCTCCTCGCTGAACGGCTCCTGGTTCGCGCCCAGCATCAGCGCCGCCGCGTCACCGGGCAGGAACCGCGTGGCGCTGAAGATCAGCGACCCCGCGAGGAAGAACGTCGGGATGACGAGCAGGAGTCGCTGGATCAGGTACTTGGACATCGCACTCTCTCGAAGGAGACATAATGGTCGCGGGTCGCCGGGATCATTCCGACGACCCGCGTCAATTTACGTTACAAGCCGTCGGTTGGCTACGCGTCCTTCCAGACGTACTTCATGATGTTCCAGTTCCAGCCCGGAGGCGGGCGGAAGTTGTGGACCTTCTTGTTGGACACGACCGGGGAGTCCGGGGACGGCCAGTAGAAGTTCCAGACGTTCTTCGCCCAGCGCTTCTGCATGTCGTTGACCAGCTCCTTGCGGGCGTTGCGGTCCTGCGTCAGGCGCTGCTTCTCGGCGAGCTCACGGAACGCGACGTACTCGGGCTCGTTCTTCGCCAGCTCGCCGTAGACATCAGCGCCGCCGACGAGGCCGCCGCCCAGGCCCACCTGCGCGTACGCGTACGACTGGATGTCCGGCCGCACGATGAACGACTGGTAGATGCCGTTGTCCGGGAAGGTCTTCCCGCCGATGTGAGCCGCGTAGTCGACGATCTTCGTCTCCTGCGTGATCCCCACGTTCGCCAGCATCGAGGTCATCAGGTCCGCGAACGGGTAGGTCACGGTGTACGCGCCGATGTTCGAGGTCTGGAGCGTGAACTTGAACTTCTCGGCACCAGCGGCGGTCAGGAGCTTCTTCGACTCCGCCGGGTCGTACGTGTTGATGTACTTGCCGTCCTCGCCCATCTTCGCCGGATCCATCGCCCAGTAAGTCAGCCATGGCAGCACCATGGTGCCGTTACGGCCTCGGCCCTGCAGCAGGTTCTTGATCCACGATTGCCGGTCGATCGCGTGGGAGAGCGCGCGGCGCACGCGGACATCGTTAAACGGCTTGTTCCGCATGTCGAAGACCCACGGGTTCCAGACCATGCAGGGCTGCCAGTCCACCTGCAGGTTGGCGGCCTTCGAGAGGTCGAGGCCCTGGTTCACCGTGAACTGCGTCAGCGGTCCGAATGCATCGAGCTGCCCAGCCTGCAACGCCGCGGCGGCCGCCGCGGGATCGAGGATGAACGGGTGGTCGATGCCGTCGAGGTACGCGAGGTTGCTGTCGTAGAAGTTCGGGTTCCGCTTCATCTTGAAGCCGGAGGCCGGGACGTATTCGGAGGGGTAGTAGGGACCCCCGCCGCGGATCTGGTCAACGCCGATGATGTCGCCCCAGCCCGGCGCGGTCTTGCCCTGGTCGGTGCCCTTCTTGGTGATGACGTCCTTGTGCTCAACGCTCCACCAGTGGCCGCCCATCATCGAGAGGAAGTCGGCGTCTGGCTTGGCGAGCTTGAACTGGAGCGTGTACTCGTCGATCGCCTTCGCGTTGATGTCGGCCTTGCCGGTGCGCGCGGAGTAGATGTCCGGCATGTTGGACTGAACAAGGCCTTGCGGGGAGCGGATGCCCTGCGCCTGGCGGTTGAGGCTCCAGACGACGTCTTCGGCCTTCACCTCGAGCCCGTCGGAGGTCTTCACGCCCTTCTTGAGCTTGAAGGTCCACGTGGTGCCCTGGTCCGGGCTCTCCCACGACTCTGCGAGGTCGGGGATGACGTTCTCGACGGGGCCGGGGCTGTCGGGGCGTTCGTCCCACTGGGTGAGCTTCACGCCGGTGAGGTTGGTGATGGAGCCGAGCGCGGAACTGTTGCTCCGGTCGTAGTCCAGGCTGGGGACGTCGCCGGTGAGCTGACCGGAGATGCGGAGCGTGCCGCCCTTTTTCGCGGTCTGGTTGCTCGCGACGGCCGTCGGAGTACCGGCGGCGGCCGTGCCGGCCGGGGCGGCGTCCTTCTTCGTGTCGCCGCAGCCGATGAGCGCGGCGCCCGCGAGGCCAGCCACGCCGACCGCGCCACCGCGAAGGATGGTGCGGCGCGATACCGTACCGCCGAACCTGGACCAGTAGTTGGACTCGGTCATGTCGAACCCCCTCGGGCGGCGCGCTCAGCGTCGTCGCCGCACAACTGTTGCTGCACGTGAATACGCTCCCGGACGCGATTCAGATGCGTCGCCGGAGCCTCTGCTCGCCGCCCGCTATGCCAGTTCGAACACCGGGAGCTTGAACGGCCCGGCGTCGTCCTCGCAGTCGAGGAACGCGAGCTTCACCGGCGTGCCACGCGGCCTGCCTTCGACGGAGAACCCCTTCGGGTTCGACATGAAGAGCGGCCCCTCCTCGAGCTCCACGAGGACGGCCTCCCACGGCGGGGGGCACTCCTTGTAGTACGGGCGCTCGAAGGTGCAGTAGGTGTTAATCGTGGCGCGGCCGGACATCGGCGTCCACGTGAACTGGTCGCTCAGGCACTCGTTGCACATCGGCGTCGGCGGCCACTGGACCTTCGCGCAGGTGTTGCACTTCTGGAGGCGGAACTCCCCGAGGTTGCAGTAGGACCAGAACGTGTCGTGGTCCGGCCCCAGGGTGCGGTTCGGGCGTCGTTCGGTCATCGCTAGACCCCCCGTCGGTACATGATCGAGAAGGCGCCGCCGCTGCCGTGGTGGCAGAACATCGAGGTCTCAGCGCCCTCGACCTGTCGGCGGCCGGCCTCATGGCGGAGCTGGCGCACCGCCTCTACCTGGTGGTTCCACGACTGCATGTAGGACTCGGACAGCATCCCGCCGCTGGTGTTGCAGGGCAGTTCGCCACCGATCTCGATGCGGCCGTTCTGGATGTACTCCAGTCCCTCGCCCGGCTTGCAGAAGCCGAAGCCTTCGAGGTTGATCGGCAGATGGACGCTGAAGGCGTCGTACGTCTGGAAGTGCGTTACGTCCTTCGTCGTCATGCCCGCCATCGCGAAGCACTCGTCGCCGGAGGCCTTCAGCACCGCGTGGTACAGGTCGAACATGCGATCGCGCAACTGCGTGGCGCCGACCTCAGCGGTGGCGCGGCCGAAGCCGCTGACCAGGACGGGCGGTTTCGCGCACGCAGCCGCGCGCTCCTTCGTCGTCAGGATGATCGCCACACCGCCGTCGTTCACGAGGCAGTAGTCGTAGATCTTCAAGGGCCGCGCGATGTAGCGCGCGTTGTTGTAGTCGTCCTCGCTGATCGGCGTCTTCATCACGGCGTTGTCGTTCAACATCGCGTGCTTGCGGATCGTGCGCGAGACGGTGCCGAGCTGCTCCTCGGTGCTCCCGTACATGAGCTGGTGCGCCTTGAACATCATGGCGTAGTGCGCGCCCTGCGAGGACCAGCCCCAGGGGTGGTAGTAGTAGTACGAGGTCGGCTGATCCGGACCGACGTGCCCACCGCCGTACCTGGTGCCCATCGAGCGCTGCGCGTTGCCGTAGATGAGAGCGACCGTCGTGCACGCGCCGGACGCGATGGCCTGCACGGCCTGCGGCAGCAGCACGTCAGCCTGCGCACCCTCGAGGCCCCAGACGGGGTTGATGCCGAGGATCTCACAGACGCGCTGGTGGACGACCGGTCCACCGACGGCGATGCCGTCGATGTCCTCCTTCTTCAGCCCGCTGTCCTGCAACGCACGCCGGAAGGCGAGCGCCGCGAGCCCGTACGAGTCGAGCGCGCCTGTCTCGTCCTGGCCTGCTTGCCGGGCAAGGCGGGCGGACTCGTAGTCCTTCGCGTAGTCGGTGTCGCCGACGCCGACCACAGCGACCTGGTCGCTGATCTGGCGCAATCGGGCGAGGTCGTAACCCATAGGTGCATCGCCTTCCGCACGTCGGCCCCGGTGTGGCCGCGCAACGTCGCGGTTATAGCACGTGATTCCTCCACGAACAGTCCCGGGTGGCGAGCGAAAAGTACTGCGCCAGATGACGACATCCGCCTGGGTCGGGCGTGTCTCGGGCCGGGGCGGTATACGGCGTTCATTGACAGCGTGACAGGGCAGGCCTACGTTCCCGCCCGGCGAGGAACGGCTGTTCCGCGCCGACTTGCACTCCCTGAAGTCGAGGTCCCGCCCATGTACATGAACGCCTTCGCGAACACGCTCGCGCCGCTCGACATGACCAAGACGGAGGAGTTCTCCAGCCTCCTCCAGAGCGCTGGCGACCTTGGCATCGAATACAAACTCCCTGTCCAGTGTTTCTCCAAGCAGACCGTCGTCAACGGGATGCGGTTCCACTACCTCGAGTGGGGCGACCCGGCGAACCCGCCGCTGGTCGTCGCGCACGGCGGCAACCAGACGTCTCACTCCTGGGACCTCGTCAGCCTGGTGCTCGCGCAGAAGTACCACGTGTTCGCGCCGGACCAGCGCGGGCACGGCGACTCCGAGTGGCCGCGCGACGGTGAGATGAGCTCGTCGCAGATGGCAGAGGACATGCGGGAGCTGTTCCGCGCCTGGGACATCCACCGCCCGATCCTCATGGGGCACTCGATGGGCGGCATCATGTCCATGTACCTGTTGACGAGGAACCCGAACCTGGTCGAGCGCGTCGTGTTCGTAGACATCGGGCCGGAGATGGGCGCGGGCAGCGCGGCCATCCGCGAGTTCGTTGCCGCGAACAAGGAGTTCGACAGCATGGAGCAGTTCATTCAGAACGTCCGCGCCTACGACCCGTTCCGTTCCGAGGAGCACATCCGCCGCACCGCGAAGTACAACCTGCTCCAGCGCTCAGATGGCAAGTTCGCGACGAAGCACGCCAGCCGCAGCGGGGAGTCGCCGCGCACTGCTGTGCGACCGAGCTACGAGGAGGTCGTGCGCATCGGCTGCCCGGCGCTCGTCGTGCGCGGCGGCGAAAGCAACGTCCTGACGGCGGAGGGCGCGGTGAAGTTCGCCGAGGCGCTCCCGCAGGGCCGCACGGTCACCGTGCCGAAGTGCGGGCACAATGTGCACTCGCAGAACACGCAGGGATTCCTCGACGTCGTGCTCCCGTTCATCGGGTTCTAGCGCGGCGGCTGGGGGCAGTAGAGTAACGACGGTCACAAGCACAGCGACGGCGCGTACCTCTCGAGGATCGCGACCGCCGCGGATGCCGGAGGTCGAATGGCACCGCTCGATTTGAGGAACCAGGCCTGCATCGTGGGCGTGGGTACAACAGAGTTCGGACGCATCCTGGACAAGAGCCCGGTGCGCCTCCAGGTTCAGGCGTTCCGCAACGCGCTAGATGACTGCGGCCTCGACAAGAACGAGGTCGACGGCTTCATCACAGCGTTCGGGTCGCCTCGCGGCGTGGACTTTGACGAGTTCACCGCGCACGCCGGGATCAATATCAAGTGGACGAACCAGTACTGGGACCACGGCCGGTGGGGCACCACCAGCATCATCGCCGCGGCCACGGCCGTGACCTCCGGCGTCGCCAACTACGTGCTGATCGCGAACACGAACACCGTGCCGCGCGGCTATGGCAAGGCGTTCAGCCAGTTCAGCGGTGGACGCTGGTCCGAGGGCCTGCGTGACGCGGGCGGCGGACAGGGCCAGCTCGACTACCACGGCCTCGACACGCCCGGCGCGGCCACCTCGCTCGTCGCGCGCAACTACATGACGCGCTACGGCGCGACCGACGAGGAGCTCGGCTCGATCGCCGTTGCGTTCCGCAAGAACGCCCAGCTCAACCCGAACGCGATCATGTACGGCAAGCCGATGACCATCGAGGACTACATGTCCTCGCGCTTCATCTCGCCGCCGTTCCGCCTCTTCGACTACTGCCTTACCAACGAGGGTTCCGTCTCGATCATCGTCACCACGGTCGAGCGCGCGCTCGCGCTGAAGAAGAAGCCGGTGTTCATCAGCGGCTTCCAGGGCATCCACAACGGCCGCAACGACTTCGTCTTCTTCGCGCGCCCCGGCCTCGGCGTCGGGATGCAGGAGGAGTTCGACTACGTCGCTCCGCCGCAGCGGGTCTACGAGATGGCGCAGGTCGACCAGAAGGACATCGACGCCCTGTACGTGTACGACGCGTTCAGCACGAACACGTGGACGGCCCTCGAGCGGTTCGGGTTCTGCCCGGCCGGGGAGGCGCACAACTTCACGCAGAATGGCCGCATCGAGCTGGGCGGCGAGTTGCCGATCAACTCGAACGGCGGGCTGATGTCGGAGGGCCACTTCTCCGGCTACAACCACTTCGTGGAAATGACGCGCCAGCTGCGCGGTGAGTGTGGCGAGCGCCAGGTGCCCAACGCCGAGGCACTCCAGTGGATCACCCCGTTCGGGGACTCGATGATCCTGACGAAGGGACAGTAGTCATGGTTGCCTCGCGCACCGGCTCCTACAAGAAGCCGCTCCCCGTCATTCACCCCGACAACGCGCCGTACTGGGCGGCGACGAAGAAGCACGAGCTGCGGCTCCAGCGCTGCACGGACTGCAAGACCCTCCGCTACCCGGTCTCACCGGTGTGCTGGAAGTGCCTGTCCGAGGCAGTCGAGTGGGAGCTGCTCAGTGGCAAGGGCACGCTGCGCTCCTGGATCGTCGTCGAGGCCGCGACCGGCAACCCGGCGTGGTCGGAGGACATCCCCTACGTCGTCGCGCTCGTGGACCTCGAGGAGGGCCCGCGCTTGACGACGAATGTCGTTCAGACCGACCCGTACTCGCTGACCTACGGCATGCCGCTCGAGGTCGTGTTCGACGACGTGACCGACGAGGTCACGCTGGTGAAGTTCAAGCCCGCCTCGTAGCCGGCCCCGCCGCTGATGAACAGAAGGGAGCCGTGAGGCTCCCTTCTTGGTGTGCGGCCTCTGCCTCCGACCCCCTCCCCCTCGCGGGGGGAGGGGTGGTGGGGTGGGGGCACCCTGTCGGTCGCTACGCGCCCCGCTGATCTACGACCGCCGTCGCACCGCGACGCGTCGAGGCTCCTCGGACCGGTCCGGTCTCCGGCATCAGCCACGCGCAGATCGCGAGCGCGGGGGCCATCGCCAGCGCGATCGCGAGGCCGAGGATGAACGAGCCGGTCACGTCGCGCAGGTAGCCGACCATCAGCGGCACCACGAACCCGGCGGCGTTGCCCGCGCCGAGTACCACGGCGACCGCCATGCCGACACGTGAGGCGTTGATGCCCGGGATCTCCATCGGGATCGTGAACACGACGGGCATGAAGATCCATCCCGCGATGCCCAGCAGGAAGATGCTCGGGTACAGCAGGAACGGTGTGTCCATCGCGATCGCGCCGACCGCGAAGAGCGGGATGCCGAGGCCGCCCACCACGAGGAACGGACGTCGCTGCGGGAACCGCACGGGCAGGCTCGACCCGAGCAGCGCACCGAGGATGCCGAAGAGGGAGAGCAGCCCGCTGACCGCTCCGGCCTCCTCCAGCGTGTAGCCCCACTGCTGGTTGTAGAACGTCGGCAGCCACGACTGCAGCGAGATGAACGCACCGAGGGCGCCCGCAAGTCCGATCGCCAGCAGCACGACGACGCGGTTGCCGAGGACCGCCGGCACGTCGTCCATCGAGAAGCCACTGGTGCTCGCGGCGGCGCTGGTGTCCCGGCCGAGCACGAGCCAGAGCGCCGTCGCGGCCAGCGCGATCGCGCCGAAGAACGACAGCGCACCGTCCCAGCCGAGCGGCCCGGCCAACCTCGGCGCTAGCAGCATCGAGGCGGTGACGCCGAGGCTCTGTGCGATCACGTTCGCGCCGTTCACCACGGCGAGCTCCTTCGTCGAGAACCAGCGCAGCAGCACCGCCGGCGTCGCGCTGAGGATGATCGCCGCGCCGATGGCGAATGAGATGCGCGTGCCCAGCAGCAGTGGGAACGAGTCGGCGAACATCGACAGGGCGGTGAGCCCCATCAGCACACCGCCGAGGATCAGCGCCGCCCTCGACCCGAGCCGCGCGGCGAGGATGCTCGCCGGCACGAGCGCGAGCGCCACCGCCAGCGACGACACCCCGACGAGGAGGCTGACGGTCGCGTTGTCGACGCCAAACGCCTTGATGATCAGCGGGAACAGCGGTGCGACCGCGAGGAAGCTCAGCCCCATCGAGAACTGGAGCAGGAGGATCGAGCCCTCCACGACGAACCGGTAGGGGGATGCGGTCGCGGTCTCCTCGACGATGGTCTGGGTCACGTGGTCACCTTTCGCGTGGCCATCGAAGCGGGGCGGATGCCTCGGCGCATCATACGGCCCGTCCGTAATGACGGTGATAGCGCGCGGAGAGCGTGCCGCTACAATACCGGCGGCCCGACCGAGGGCTGCGAGACCTGTGTTCACATGCGTGCGGGAGGGTGCCATGGCCGTGCCGGAACGACTGCCGGACTACAACGAGCTGCCGGAGTTCGAGGGGCTCGGTGAGCGCCACGCGTGGGAGGTGTTCGGCCCGAACGACGACCTCGGCACGATCAACCTGCTGACGCCGGAACGCATCCTCGCCGCATCGAAGCTGATCAAGCGCGGCGCGGTGATCAACCTCAGCCTCCCGCTCGACCAGCCGTCCCCCGGCATGTTCCCGAGCCGCCCGGGCTACACCCACCACCGCGAGGTGACGCGCGGCGGCGGCGACGACAGCATCGACGGCTTTCAGCTCCAGGGCTCCAGCCAGTGGGACGGCCTGCGCCACGTGCGCTTCCGCGACCGCGGCTTCTACCAGGGCGTGCAGGACGACGCGGTGCGAGGTCCCGGCCGCATCGGCATGGAGCACTGGGCGAAGAAGGGTATCTTCGGCCGCGGCATCCTGATCGACATGGCGCGCTACGGCGTGGACGGCGGCTTCGACGCGTTCTCCCGCGTGGCCCTCGATGGTCCGATGTTCGAGAAGATCGCGAAGGCCGAGCACATCGAGTTCCAGACGGGCGACATCGTGCTGATCCGCACGGGCTGGGCCGCGAAGTACGCGAGCCTCGACCAGGCGGGCCGCGAGGCGATGGTCGGCGCGATCAAGGGCGAGGAGGAGCCGGACCACCACAAGTGCGCCGGCATCGACGCCTCGAAGGCGACCGCCGAGTGGATCTGGAACCACCACCCCGCGGCGCTCTGCGGCGACAACCCAGCGCTCGAGGCGCTCCCGGTGACGAACCGCGAGTTCCAGCACCGCCGGATCCTGCCGATGTTCGGTATGCCGATCGGTGAGTTCTGGGACTTCGAGGAGCTCGCGGAGGACTGCGCGCGTGACGGCGTGTACGAGTTCTTCTTCGCCTCGTCGCCGCTCTACATCCCCGGCGCGGCGGGCTCGCCGATCAACGCGCACGTTGTGAAGTAGCGCGACACTTCCGTCCGACGACGCGCGGCCCCGCGGGCAACGGCGGGGCCGTTGCGTGCCCGGGGCGATCAACGCGCGACGGGAGCCTAGCGACCTCCACGGCTACACTCGGCACTCGAACGCGCTCAGGAAGGGACCGTCAGTGCCCCAGTTGTTCAGTAGGGAGCGTCTGATGGACACGTTCATCCCGTTGTTCGTGGCGGTGCTCGTTGGCCTCGGATCCTCGGCGCAGATCGCGCTCATCGGCGGCATGGCGCGCGTTCGCAGCGCGCCCGAATCGACATTCACCTCGATGATGGCGACGCTCGCGGGCATCGCGCTCGTGCTCGCGGTGCGCGCGTTCCGCGGCGACCCGCTCCAGTACTTCGCCCCGCTCGACAAGGGCATCTCGTTCATCGTGATCGCGATCCTCGCGGCGGTGCTGCTCGTGCTGTCGATGAAGGGCGTGCACTACGGCTACGCCGTGACCGGCCTGTTTGCGACCGTGTTCCTGCTCGGCACTGCGGCGCTCGTCCCGACGCTTGGCGTGGCGCTCTTCTTCGGCGCGACCACAGCCGGCTCACTCCTCGGCGCGGTGATCTTCGATCAGGTCGGCGCGTTCGGTGCGACGCCCTCACCGCTCAACCTGCTGCGCGTCGTCGGTGTGCTGGCGGTGTTCGGTGGCGTGGTCCTCGTCCGCATCGCGAAGTAACGCGGACGCTTCTCCACCCGTCGAAGGCAAACGAACGGCCCCGCGCAAGCGGGGCCGTTTCGATCCGTGCGAGGCTCGCTTAGGCGAGCTCGAAGCGCGGCGCCTGTTTCCACTCGAGGGCGCTCGGGTTCTCCTGCGCGCGGAGGGACGCGGTGCTGCGGGCCTTCTCGATCTTCTTGGCCTGCTTCAGGACTTTGTCCTCGACCTTCGCGTGCTCGATGTCGCGCTCGATCTTCTTCTTGTTCGGCTTGCGCGGGACGCCCGCGTAGCCCTTGATGCGCCCTTCCTCCTGCAACTGCGTGAGGTGGCTGCGCACGTTGCCGTCCGCACCTCGATGCAGCCGGGGGTCCAGGTCGGGATAGACCTGCAGCATGATCTCCCACGAGGTGAGCTGCTTGCCGCCCTCCAGGGCCTTGATCACCTGCTGCTCGCGCTGGGCGCGGTGGTTGATGTACATCTGCAGCCGCTCGCGCGGGTCGTTCACGATCGCGCCGTGGCCGGGGCAGATCACCTTGATGTTCGGCAGAGCCGCCAGCCGCTCGAGGCTCCTCCGGTACGGCCCGAGGTCGCGCACGGTCGTCGTCGACGACCCGAGCAGCGTGTCGCCCGTGAACAGCACACCCTCATCCTCGAGGTAGTACGACATCGAGTCGACGCTGTGGCCGGGCGTGTGCAGCACCTGCACGCGCACGCCGCTGCCGAGGTCGATCGTGTCGCCGTCGGAGAGCTGGTTCACCTCGGTCGGGATCTTGCCCTTGAGCAGCGGGCGGCCACCCTGGGTGATGTCGATCCGCGCGCCGAGCATCTCGTTCGCCCACTTGAGGTTGCCGGAGTGGTCCTGGTGATGGTGCGTGATTGTCGCGATGCTGATCTCAGTCTGCTCCACGGCGGCGAGGTAGCCGCGCAGGAACCACTGGTAGCGCTCGAACGCCTCCCCCGAGTCGATCGTGAGCGACTGTCCACCCTTCGGCCCCACGAGGTAGATCGAGGTGAAGCCGGGGTGCATCGGGTTTTCGTCCGGCACCATGGCGGCGCGGACGGACGGGCTGATCTGCATGGCGAACCTCGCGGTCTCTCTAGCGACGTCAGGGACGCGTCGCGACGACGGCAGCATAGCGCGGATGCTCGGTGCCCGGAGGTCGGGATCGGGCGGCGTGGGTATCCCATGCTTCGCCCGACCAAGGGTGTCTGGGATTGATCCGCACGCTACTCTGCGTGGGCTCCGGAGCGGAGCGTCGAGGAAGGTCGATCCATGTCCACGCCCGCCACCGAGCCGACCGAGCGCTTCTTCGAGTCACAGCGCCTGAAGATCGCCTACTGGGACTGGGGTAACGAGGACGCCCCGCCGCTGGTCCTCGTGCATGGCGGACGCGACCACTCGCGCCAGTGGGACAAGGTCGCGCGGGCGTTCAGCGACCGCTTTCACGTCGTCGCGATGGACATGCGCGGCCACGGCGACTCCGACTGGGCGATCGGCTCGCAGTACGGCCTTCCCGACATGGCGATCGACGTCGTGCGGATGATCGAGACCATCGGCGCGCCGGCCACGGTGATCTGCCACTCGTACGGCGCGCAGGCGACCACCGTCGCAGCCGCCACGTTCCCCCAACTGTTCTCGCGCCTCGTGGCGATCGAGGGCGTCTCCTCCGGCGTGATCAAGCGCGTCGAGATGAACCCCGAGTGGATCCGCGAGTGGATGGACAACGCGCGCGAGTCCGAGATCCCGAAGATGCGTGTCTACAAGACCGTGCAGGAGGCTGCGGAGCGCCTGCTCGAGCAGAACCCGCGCCTCCCCGCCGATCTCATCGACATCATCGCGGGCTACGCCGTGAAGCCCGTCGAGGGCGGCTTCGTCTGGAAGTTCGACGGCTGGGTGCTCAACCGCTCGTCGATGGAGATCCGCCGCGACGAGCTGCCTCGATTCTGGGCGGCCGTCGAGTGCCCGACGCTGCTCGTCTCAGGTGGCGAGTCCCACCTGCGCATCGACCCTGGAGCCCCCGTGCTCGGCGTGTTCCCGGACGCGCGCCTCGCGCTCATCGAGGGCGCGCAGCACTGGGTCCACCACGACAAGTTCGACGAGTTCATCGTGCGCGTCTCCGACTTCTTCGAGGAAGTGCCGCTCTCCGCGAAGTAGCTCTGGCTCCGTCTCCTGCGAAGCGGGAGAGGGTTGGGGTGAGGGTCTCTGCTCGCCCCCTCGTGCACACAACGAAACGGGGCGGCGCACCAGCGCCGCCCCGTGCTTGTTTGACCTCGGTTGAGGCTACGCGCGCGCGCCCGTCGGGAATGCGCTGGCGACCAGCGTGCCCTTCGAGGTGAGCGCGGTCACCTCGGCGTCACTCAGGCCCGCCTCGCGCGCGATCTCGGCCGTGTGCTGGCCAAGGACCGGGGACGCGGTGCGGAGCGACGCGACCGGGACGTCGAAGGCCCACGGGAAGTTGAGCACGCGGATGTCGCCGGCCACCGGGTGGTGCATCGCCTGGACGGCGCCGAGCGCCTGCGTCTGGGGGTGGTCTACGACCTGCTCGAGGTTGAGCATCCGTGCAAACATGCCGCCGACCTCGTCCTCCACGACGTGCGCGATCTTCTCCCACGGCCAGTCGCGGATCGTGTTGTCGATCTCCACGCGCAGGTCGTCGAGGTAGGCGAGGATCGCCTCCCGGCTGCCGAAGCGCGGGTCTTCGAGCAGGTCCTCGCGACCGATGCCCTTGAGGAAGGGCACCCAGCCGTTCTCGTACTCGCGGAAGTTGTTGATGAAGACCGGGCCGTCCGCGGTCTGGTAGCCGTGGTCCGGGGCCGCCATCAGGCCGGTGAACGCGTTCGACACACGGTCGTTCGGGTGACGCTCGGCCGTGAACGACCACTGCATCACGCCGACCTCAGAGCCGAGCATCGAGACCTCGACGTGCTGGCCGAGGCCGGACTTCTCACGCCAGATCAGCGCGGCGAGGACGCCCTGCACGCCCGACATCCCGCCGGAGATGCTGGCCTGGTCGTAGCCGAAGCGCAGCGGCGGCTCACCCGGCACGCCGAGGTGGCGGTTCGCGCCGACCGTCGCTTGCACGTCGAGCTCAGTCGCCGGCTGGTCCGCCAGCGGGCCGGTGGTGCCGTGACCGCTGATCGAGCAGTAGATGAGCCGCGGGTTGTCCTTCGACAGCGTCGCGTAGTCCAGCCCGAGGCGCGCCATCACGCCGGGCCGGTAGCCCTCGACCACGATGTCCGCGTCTGCGACGAGCTTCTTCGCGAGCGCGACGCCCTCAGGTGTCTTGAGGTCGACCGCCGCGCCGCGCTTGTTGCGGTTCAGCTGGAGGAACAGCCCGCTCTCACCACCGACGAACGGCGGGATCTGGCGCAGCCAGTCGCCGGTCGGCGGCTCGATCTTGATCACGTCCGCGCCGAGGTCACCGAACTGCATGCCCGCCAGCGGTCCCGCGATGCCCTGCGAGAAGTCGACGACCTTGAGCCCGGTGAGCGCGAGGCCGTTGAGCTCGGTGGTCGGCTGGGCTGGAGCGGGCTTGAACGCCTTGAGCTCCGCCATGACCTCGTCCTGGTGCTCGCCGAAGGCCGGCGCCGGGCGCTGCCAGCTGGTGATGGTCTTGTCGAAGTGCCAGTGGGGCAGGGCACTGACGAACTCGCCAGCCTCCATCTTGAGGATGTCGACCATCTTCTCGGCCTGCACCTGCGGGTGGTCGAGGAGGGAGTCGGCCAGCGTCGGCAGCTTCTGGAACTCACCCACGGGCACCTGCGCGGTGCGCAGGCGCCGCACCCACTCGTCCGAGGTCTTCGAGCGGAACGTCTCCTCGAGGGTCGGGACGAGGACGTCGCGGTGGTCGACGCGGCCGGCCATCGTCGCGTAGTCCGCGTTCGAGGCGAGGTCGTGGCGGTCGATAGCGGCACACAGCTTCTTGAAGAAGCCGTCGTGCGGTGCGCTCACGGTGATCCAGCCGTCCGAGGTCTGGAACGCCTGGTCGGGCACGATGTTCGCGCGCGCGCTGCCGAGGCGCTCCGGGACCGTTCCGGTCGTGAGGTACTCAGCGATGCGCGTGGTGCCGGCGATCAGCGTGCTCTGGAACTGCGACGTCTGGACACGCATGCCCTGGCCGGTGCGCGCGCGAATGTACAGCGCGATGAGCATCGCCTCCGTGTTCACCATCGCGCCGTTCCAGTCGAGGGAGGACGTGCCGCGAGAGAACTCGGGCGGGCCGCCCTTGGGGCCCATCAGGCTGGTCGTGCCGCCATAGGCCTGCGTCACCCACTCGACGCTGGGCTTGCCATCCAGCGGGCCGACCGGCCCGAACGCGCTGCTCTGGAGGTAGATCAGGCGCGGGTTGATCTTGTGGAGCGTGTCCCAGCCCAGGCCGAGCCGGTTGAGGATCGCCGGGGAGCGGAAGTTCTCCAGCAGCACGTCGGCGCTCTCGGCCAGCTTCAGCGCCGTCGCGTTGTCCTCGGGGTTCTTCAGGTCGAGGATGATCCCGCGCTTGCCGATGTTGTTGCCGTTGAAGGTGTGGCCCATCCAGTCCGGGCCGCCCTTGCCTCGGCGCACCATGTCGCCGGACGGCGACTCGATCTTGATGACGTCCGCGCCGAGCCAGGCGAGATACTCAGCGGAGATCGGCCCCACCGCCGCCATGCCAAAGTCCAGCACTCGAATCCCAGCGAGCGGTGCTTCCATATCTCATCCCCTCCACGTACCCGGTATCCCGCCATTATGCGACGGGCGCGCGATCAGGGCACACCCCCGCCGGAGATTCCCGCGGGACGCTCCCCCCTCGTACAGGAGGAGTAGAGTACAAAGCAGGAGCGACTTCGCCGAACGATCGGCCTGGAAGCGCTCACTGGCCCGCGCGCACGCGCGCCGGATTCGAGGAGTCACCCGTGACGGATCTTGACGCGCCCAAGGGCATTGAGCTGCCGCCGGGGCTGCGCCTCATCTCTTTCGACATCGACGGCACCCTTGAGGTCGGCGACCCGCCCGGCGAGATCCCGCTGGCCGCCGTCCACCGTGCCTTCGAGCTCGGGTTCGTCGTCGGTTCCTGCTCGGATCGAACCGTCTCCACACAGAAGCTGATGTGGGACAAGCACCAGGTCCCGATGCAGTTCACGGTGCTCAAGCAGCAGCTCCCGCTGGTCAAGGCACAGTTCCAGGCCGAGTACTACGTCCACATCGGTGACACGGATGTCGACGCATGGATGGCGAAGGACGCCGGCTTCGACTTCCTCCACGTGCTCGAGGATCGCCTCTGGGAGTTCCTCCGCGGCCACGACATCCACCACCATCCCTTCCCCCCGGCGAAGTAGCCCATCCGCAGAACGCAGAAGGGGCTGCGTTAGCGGCCCCTTCTGCGTTTCCGGGACGTTCGGGTGGATGACCTAGCCTCGGCTGTACTCCCCAATGAGGCGGTTCATGCCCAGCAGCGTCGGCTCGACCTCCTCGAGGAGACCGGAGATCGTGAGGCCCTCCGGGAGGTTCGGCTCGCTGCTCATCGCGAGCACCCAGAAGTAGTAGTGGTGCGGGCCGTGGCCCGGCGGGGGCATCGGCCCCATGTAGCCGGGCTGGCCGTTGCCGCGATTGCCCTGCATGAAGCGCGGGTCGCCCTCCGTCAGGTTCGTGATGGTCGCCGGGATGTTGTAGAGCACCCAGTGCGTGTAGCCATACGTACCCTCCGCGACCAGCGGTGCGTCAGGATCGTGGCAGATGATGGCGAACGACCGGGTGCCCTCGGGCGCCCCGCTCCACGCAAGCGCAGGCGAAACGTCGATGTCTTCGCCCGTGTGCTTTTTCGGGATGCGTCCGCCGCCCCCGAAGGCCGTGCTGGTCAGTTGCATGTCCGACAGCGCGAATGCCATATGACCTCACTTTCGTTACTGTTGCCTGCGGCGCGATGATTCAGCGGCCCGTCCGAGGGTGTCAATTACCGCGACCGAGCGAGGAGACATGACGCATGGCGACGACACCGATCCTCGGCGGACTGAAGGTGGTGGAACTCTCGGCGTTCGTCGCCGCTCCCCTCGGCGGGGCTACGCTTGCCTCCCTCGGCGCCGAGGTGATCCGAATCGACCCGCCGGGAGGCGGCATCGATGCGAAGCGCTGGCCCCTTCACAACGACCAGAGCATCTACTGGTCGGGCCTCAACGCCGGGAAGAAGTCGCTCACGATCGATATGCGCTCGGAGGCCGGGCAGGAACTCGCCACCTCGCTGATCGCGGAGGCGGGCATCGTCCTGACGAACCTGCGCGTCCACGGCTGGAACGAGTACGAGCGACTCTGCGCGCGCCGTCCCGACCTGATCATGGCCGTGCTCACCGGGAACCCGGACGGCTCCACCGCCGTCGACTACACGGTGAACGCCGCGGTCGGCTTCCCCTTCGTGACCGGCCCGGCGGGGCATGAGGGGCCGGTGAATCACGTCCTGCCGGCGTGGGACGGCCTCGCGGGGTACATGCTCGCGACCGGGCTGCTCGCCGCCGAGCTGCACCGCGTCCGAACGGGCGAGGGACAGTTGATCAACCTCAGCCTGACGGACGTCGCGCTCTCCATCGCGGGCAACCTCGGCTTCATCGGCGAGGCGGCGCTGCGGCCGGACGAGCCGCGACAGCGCATCGGCAACGACCTCTTCGGCACGTATTCGAGCGACTTCCGCACGAGCGACCGCCGCTACGTCATCGCGGTCGCGCTCACCGGCCGCCAGTGGGCGAGCCTGATCGAAGCAACGGGGATCGCCGAGGGCGTCCGTGCCCTCGAGGCCGCACGGGGCGTCGACCTCCACGACGAAGGCGTGCGCTACGAGCTGCGCCGCGAGATCGGTGACCTTGTCGGCCCGTGGATCGCCGCGCATACGCTCGACGAGGTGCGCGACGCGTTCAATCGGCACGAGGTGCTGTGGGGTCCGTATCAGAGCTTCGTCGAGCTGGTCGCCAACGACCCTCGATGTTCCCCGGCCAACCCGATGTTCGCGGACGTCGACCAGCCGGGCCTCGGCCGGTACGCCCGCGCGGGCGCTCCGCTCGCCTTCAGCAACTCGCCGCGCGTCCCGCCACGCCCATCGCCCGCGATCGGCGCGGACACGCAGGACGTCCTGCGATCATGGCTCCACCTCCCGGATGCCGAGATCGCGCGCCTGGTCGCGGAGCGTGTCATCTAGCGCGATACGTTCCGACGATCACCGCGCGTCGGTCGTCGCGTCGAGGCTTCGCCGCCGCGAAAGATTTCTTGCCGAAGAGGGCCAGATCGGGCGGTTTTTCGTCGTCTTGTATCTCGCGCGGTGCATTACATTCGGTTAGGGTGTCTAAGCGGCTAGGCGGGGTTTGATCGGGAGCTCTATTGCGGCGAGCCACCGCCTACATCCCTGCGATCGACGGCCTCCGCGCTCTGGCGATCGTGGCCGTGTTCGTGTACCACGCGAACACGAGCTGGCTGCCCGGCGGCTTCCTCGGCGTCGACATCTTCTTCGCCATCAGCGGCTTCCTGATCACGCGCGGGCTCCTCAGGGAGCACGGGCTGACCGGTCGCGTTGACCTCCGCCAGTTCTGGATCCGCCGCGCGCGGCGTCTGCTGCCCGCGGCGCTGGTCTTCGTGTTCGTGCTCATCGCCGCCGCGCAGGCGTTCTTCCCCGGCGACGTTCGTGCCCTCCGCGGTGTCGCCTTCTCGGCCGTGCTGTACGGGACGAACTGGTTCCTCATCTACAGCAACCTGCCGTATTTCGAGACGGTCGGGCGGCCGCAGCTGTTGCAGCACCTCTGGTCGCTCGCGGTGGAGGAGCAGTTCTACCTCGTGTGGCCGCCGCTCTTGCTCCTCGCGGTGCGTCTCGCCGGGCGCCGTGGCGCGTTCGTGGCGACCCTGCTCCTCGGTGCCGGCTCGGCCGTGCTGATGCACGTGATGTATCGAGGCGGCACAGACGTCTCGCGTCTGTACTACGGCACGGACACGCACGCGGTCGGCCTGCTGTTCGGTGCGGCGCTCGCCTTCATGGAGCCCGCTTGGCGCGCCAGCGAAGGTCGGCTGATGCGCGGTGCGGTCCAGCTGGGCGGCATGGCATCGCTCCTCGTCACGGCGTTCCTGCTCGTGTGGCTCGCGGAATGGCGGCCGTTCCTGTACCAGGGCGGCTTCGCCGTCACGGCGATCGTGAGCCTCGTACTCATCGTCGCGGCGACGGTACCGGGACCGTTCGCGACGGTCTTCGGCAGCCCTCCGCTGCGCTGGATCGGCGAGCGCTCGTACAGCATCTACCTGTGGCACCCGCCGTTGCTCGCGCTGCTTGCCGCGGCTCGGCTGACGTTGCCTGCGCCCGTCGTGGTCGGTCTCGCCGCCGCCGCGACCGTGCTGGTCGCCGATATCTCGTACCGCTGGGTCGAGACACCGATCCGCACGGGCGCCGTGAGACGGGCGTTCGAGGAGTTCGGGGCGCTGCGGCGGGACACGCGCTGGACCGTTGGCTTCGCGGCCACCGTCGCGTTCGTGGCCGTGATCGTTGGCGCAGCGCTGGCCCCACCCCCGACACCCCCCGCGTACCTCGCGGTCGCCCAGATCAACG
>CANIRU010000023.1 GCA_947470025.1 Chloroflexota bacterium | reverse complement strand
GGGCGCCGGCGTTACCGGACACCAGCGAGAACGTCATGCCCTGCGAGTAGTGCGTGCCGATGTTGCAGAAGGCGATGTAGCGGCCCTGCGGCAGGTTCACGTTCAAGAAGCCCGCGGTGGCGCCGGGGGGCTGGATGCGTGGCATGCGGCCGATGATCTGGACGGCGGCCTCGTCAACCCGACCATCCTTCAGCGGAAGCGCGCGCGGCTCGAGGTCTGTCTTCACGACGATGAGCTCGTGCGGGCGCGTACCGGAGTTCTTCACCGCGAACGTAACGTCGCCCGGCGTGACCGTCTGCCCGCCCGGCTTGAGCCCGAAGTCGACCTGCTCCACGAGGATCGTCGAGCCCGCCGTCTGGGCCGTCGCGATCGCCGGAATCATCGTGAGGACACCGGCGACCAACACCGCCGCTGCCGCCCGGCCGAAGCCGCTCATCCGTCCGCCCATGCTGCTGTTCCTATCAAGCCCTCTGGAGGCCACCTTGGCCACCCGTCGATGCGCGGGGGGCGCGCCTGTCGGGGTGGACCGGTCCGTTTCGCCTAACTCGCACGAGACCGTCAGCCGGATCACTCGACGCGGCGCGCGTGGCACACTGGGGTGCAAGAAACCTTGAACAGCCCGGAGCAGCGCCATGGACGACACGAACCTCAGCCGGCCCGGCATCTCCATCACCTACTGCCGAGAGTGCAACTTCCTCCTGCGAGCCTCGTGGGTCGCGCAGGAGTTGCTGCACACGTTTGAGGATTATGTCTCTGGTGTGACGCTCGTCCCTGGCCGAGGCGGGCAGTTTGACGTCCGCTACGGCGACGAGCTGATCTTCTCGAACAAGACCGCGGGGCGGTTCCCGGAGACGCGCGAGCTACGCGAGCTGCTCTCCGCGCGCATCGAGGACGCTCCGCGCGGCCGCCACGCGCGCACGGACGCCGTCGCCGCGGACTGACCTCGTGCCGGCGGCGGGTGTGCCGCCCGCCTGCGCGATGTGCGGCGACCTGCGCCTCATCGAGTGCGCGGCATGCCACGGCTTCGGCGGCTTCCTCTGCGTCACCTGCGCCGGGCACGGCGTGGACGAGGACGGCGAGCGCTGCCGCACTTGCAACGGTCGAGGCGCCATGATCTGCCTCCCCTGCCGCGGCGAGGGCGGCATCGAGTGTCCGCGCTGCGCCTTCGCCTCATCGGACCTGTACGAGTGAGCGCGAATCACCTGGCCGCGACGGCTCGCTGAGTAGCGCGAGGGCTATCCTCGATCCATGGACTCCAACGTTCCCGACTACCGCTTCCTCACCTTCCCCACCCCGCCCGCCAACCGTCCGTACGTGATCGTGAACATGGTCAGCAGCGTCGATGGGCGCGTGACCGTCGAGGGGACAGAGCGCGGGCTCGGCTCGCGGAGCGACCAGCGCCTGATGCGCGAACTGCGCGTCCATGCGGACATCGCGCTCAACGGCGCGGGGACGCTCCGCGCCAGCGGCACCTCGTCCCGCCTCGGCGACCCGGCACTCGAGGAGCTACGTATCGCTCGCGGCAAGCCGCGCACGCCGATCGCGACCGTGCTCAGTCGCACCGGCGACCTGCCGCTCGATCGCGCCTTCTTCACGGCGCGCGACTTCGAGGCGATCGTCTACCTCTCCGACGCCGCCCCCGCCGACCGCGCGCAGGCGATCGAGGACACCGGACGGCGCGTCGTGCGCGTGCCCGCGGACGACGAGATGCGTGGCATGCTGCGGCACATGCGGAACGAGCTCGACGCGCAGCTACTGCTCGTCGAGGGTGGCCCGACGATCAACGGTCAGTTGTTCGACCTCGGCTGCGTGGACGAGTTCTTCCTGACCCTCGGCGGCGTGATCGTGAACGGCAACCACCTCGAGCCGCCCGTGAAGAGCGAACGGCAGCCCTCGATCGCGGCGCTCACACACCTCGAGCTGATGTCGGCCGTACCGAACGGCGAGACGAACGAGGTGTACCTACGCTACCGCGTGAAGCGCGACGGGTAGGCAGTCGATGCGACGCTAGAACAGCCGGCGCAACAGTGCGAGCAGCGCGCTGACGACGACGGACGCGATCAACATCGATGTGATCGGAATGTAGACGCGGACGCTCTCCCGCTCGATGCGGATGTCGCCGGGCAGCCGTCCGAACCATCCGAGCGCGCCGGTGCTGATCAGCAGCCCGACGACGACGACCGACACACCGATCCCGATCACCAACACACCGGTCTGCCGATCCATCCTCGTCGTCCGCTAGCCCGCGGTGCCGCGCAGCCGCCGGTTCTCCTCGGCGACGGCGGCCAGCATGCCGGGCGTCAGGCCGAGGTCCTCGGCGGCGCGGAGCAGCGCGTCGAGGTCCTTCGGCAGGCACTTGCCACCGAAGCCTCGGTCGTCCGGGTGCACCCACGTGTGGAAGCGGCCCATGCGCGGGTCGAGCAGCCACAGCTCACGCAGCTCGTTGAAGTCCACGTCGAGGCCCTGAGCGATGTCGTAGAACTCGTTGCAGAACATCACTTTCGTCGCGAGGAAGGCGTTCTCCATGTACTTCGCGAGCTCGGCCGTCTTCGCATCGGTCTGCTGGATCACGGTGTCCGAGCTGAGCGCGCGCTTGTAGAGGTCGTGCACTGGCACGGTCCACGCGCGCGGCCCGCCGAGGATCGCCCAGCGGATGTCGTGCACGTCGGCGTAGGGATGGTCCGGCGTCTCGCCCGGCCCGTACTCCGGCTGGAACACGATGCGCTTGCCAGTCGCCGCCGCGAGGCGGTCCGAGGTACCCGGCGGCACGGTCGATCGCAGGACAATCGTCTCGCAGGCGACCCAGCCGACGACCTCCTCGACAATCGAAGTGTCGCAGCGCCCGTCCGGCGCGCTCGGCGTGGGGACGCACACGAACGCGAAGCGGCAGGCGTTCACCTCGTCGCGCGTGCCGAGACCGAGCGGTTCGTCGTACAGGACGGCGTCCGGGAACAGCGTATGCATCGCGCGGCCCACTGCGCCGACGCCGATGATCGCGACCGAGGTGGCAGACATTGGACTCCCCTGCCCTCTCGCGCTACGTCGATGCGGCGCGGAACACCTCGACAGTGCGCGCGATGCCGTCTTCCAGCGACACCTGCGGCGTCCATCCCCACACCTCACGCGCCTTCGCGCTGTCGAGGGCGATGCGGCGAATGTCACCGGCGCGCTCCGGCCCCATGACCGGAGCGCGCTCGTACGCGCAATTCTGAGCGAGCAGGTCGAAGATGCGGCGCGTGCTGGTCTCGACGCCGGTGCCGATCACGCACATCTCCCCGGTTGGCGCCTCGGCGGCGCGCACCTGCGCCTCCACCACGTCGTCCACGTACACGTAGTCGCGCGTGTCCTCGCCTGTGCCGAAGATCGTGACCGGCTCGCCGCGCAGCATGCGCTGCGCGAAGATCGCGACCACACCTGCCTCGCCGTGCGGGTCCTGGTACGGGCCGTACACGTTCGCCGGACGCACGCTGGCGACGGTCATGCCGGTCTCCCACTCCACGATCTGCAGGTACTTCTCCGCGGACGCCTTCGACGCGCCGTAATACGAGCGCGGCTCGACCGGCGTGTCGTCGCCCGCCGGGACGATCTCCGGTGCGCCGAACATCGCGCCGCCGGACGAGGTGAACACGAACCGCCGCGCGCCTGCCTCCGCCGCCGCGCGCGCGAGGTTCAGCGAGGCGATCACGTTCGTCTCGATGTCGAGGCGCGGCTCGCGCATCGAGATGGACACGGACGCCTGCGCGGCCAGGTGGTAGACGACCTCCGGCTTCGCTTCCGCGACCACGCGTGCCACGCCCGCGTCGTCGCGCAGGTCGAGGCGCACGTCACGCCAGCCCTCGACGCTGCGCCGCGGCTCGGCGATGTCCACGCCGGTGACCTCGTGCCCCGCGGCGACCAGACGACGGGCGAGGTGACCCGCGATAAACCCGGAGGTGCCGGTAACCAGAACGCGCATCGATGCTCCTAGCGGATCTTCATGATCACGAAATCGTCGGGCGACAGACGGCCGTTCAGCGTATTCAGGAACGGGGGTGCGCCCGGCGCCCAGAACAGGTACTTCCCGGTGCTCGGGTCGAGTTTCCAGATCGAGTGCACCCTGAACGGCTGCACCGAAGCGAGCAGGCCCGGGGCATTCGTCCCGGAGATGCCGGCGGTGTAGTCGCCGAACGTCTGCGGCAGCACGCGCGGCGTCCCGATCACGCGCTCGGCGCGGACCACGATGCGCTCCGAGTAAGAGATCGACGACGCGTCGAAGTCCCCGGCACACGTGTACAGCGTGATCGAGTCGACGAGCACGGAGGCGTTCCAGTACTCGCCCCAGCGCGCCTGCTCGGCGTCCACTCGGAGCGTCCACGCCACGGTGTACGTGAGCGTCTCCCCGTTGCGCACGATGTCGACCGTGTCGCCCACTCGCACGTCGCGCAGACGCGCAAAGACGGCGGGGCCGGAGTAGCGGACGCCGGCCCAGGGCACGCGCGCTACGTAGTCGACGTGTCCGGAGTACACGGCGTTGGTACCGCGCCCCGGCACCCCGCCGAGACCGGAGAACGGCCCGAAGTCGTACCAGCCCACGTCGGACGGCCCGAGCGGCATGGGCGAGTCGCCATTCGCATCGACGGTGCGCGGCGCGATCGGCGCGTCGACGTCGATACTCGGGATACGCATCCGACCCTCGGTCGCTTGCAGCGGGTCGCCATAGGTGCGGACGAACGCGTTGAGCGTCGGATCAGCTGCCTCGACACGATGCGGCGACTGCATGACGAGCTGCATGGCGGCAAGCGCCATCACGATCGCCGCCGCCGCGAGCGATCTGATCCCGATGAATCCTGTCGTCACGAGTTCTGCCCTTCGACACTCGACCGCCGTACCCCATCGTACCGCGCTCATCCGGACGATCGATGGGGACAAACGTCGCGGCCGCCCGGGTCGCGGCATCCGGATGCACCCGATGCGACCGCAGGCCTCGATGGTCACGCGGGGCGGCAGGGGGTACCGTGCGCGCGTCGATCGGCCAGCGCCGCCGGCCGGCGGAGGGAGCCCGTGATGATTGACCGGCAGTTCATCGCCTCATCGCCCGCCGAGGTCGGCATCGACGAAGGACGCCTGCGACGCCTGCACGAATACATCGAAGGGGAGATCGCGGACGGGCTCCCGAGCGCGCAGCTCGCGATCGGTCGCCGCGGCCGCGTCGCCAGCCTCCGCACGTGGGGCGAGGTGACGGCGGACGGCAAGCGCGTCCCCGCGACCGATGAGCACCTGTACTGCCTCTTCTCCGCGACGAAGGGCGTGGTCGGCGTGGCGATGTGGGCGCTGATCGAGGACGGCCTGCTCCGCCTCGACGAGCGGGTGAGCGAGATCATCCCGGAGTTCGTCGGGCACGGCAAAGATGAGATCACCGTGCTGCAAGTGCTGACGTTCACCGGCGGCTTCCCGCTGGCGCCACTGCACCCTCGACTGTGGGAGGACCGCGCCGGACGCGTCGCACGAATGGCGGGGTGGTGGCTCAACTGGGAGCCCGGCTCGAAGTACGAGTACCACCCGACCACAGCGCACTGGGTGCTCGTCGAGATCATCGAGCGCAAGACGGGCGTCGACTTCCGCGAGTACATCCCGCAACGCGTGACGCGCCCGATGGGCGTGCCGGAACTGTTCGTCGGAATGCCCGAGGCGTTCCACGCGCGCGCAGCGGACGTGGAGTATGCGGGATACGTCGACGCACCGGATGCGGCAGGTGGCGCGGGCGGCAGTGTGGAGACGCGCCTCGGCTCAAACCGCCCGGAGCAGCGTCGAGCAGGCTCGCCGGGGTCCGGCGGCTGGGGCGGCGCGGGCGAGCTCGCGCTGTTCTACCAGCGGCTCGTCAGCCCGGCGGAGTCCGGGACGTACGCCGTGATCCGCCCCGACACGATCGCGATGGCGACGCACGTGCACACGCTCCCGCACCACGTGACCGAGCGGGGCATCCCCGCGAATCGAGGTCTGAGCGTGTCGATCGCTGGCGACCACGGCGTGGAACTCGGCTTCGGCGAGCACGCGTCACCTCGAGCATTCGGGCACGCGGGTGCGGGCGGCCAGATCGCGTGGGGCGATCCTTCGACGGGCCTGTCGGTCGGCTTCGTCACGAACGGCTTCTCGCCGAACGAGCGCATATCCGTGCGCACCCGCACGATCGGCACCCTCGCGGCGGAGTGCGCGATCTAGGTCGCGTGAGCCGCAGGGGCCCCCGCGCCTCGGGCGTTACTTCTCGAGCGACTTCTCGTAGGAGCGGACGGCGAGCGGGGCGCAGACGACGATGATCCCGACGATCCAGATCACCGTGTACGCGATCGGGTGCGCGATCGACCAGGGATCGCTCGGCATCGGTGGGGTGTTCGGGTTGCCGAACAGGATGCGCGCCGCGTCGGACAGCGTCGTCACCGGGTTCCACTCCGCGACCACACGGAGGATGCCCGGCATCGTGCTCGTCGGGACGAACGTGCTCGCCATGAACGTCAGCGGGAACAGCACCGTGAAGCCGATGCCAGTCACGCCCTCAGGCGAGGGGACGACGCTGCCGAGCAGGATGCCGACCCAGATCATCGCGAACGAGAACCCCAGCAGCAGCCCATAGCCCAGCACCGCGTCGCCGATGCCAGAGCGGATGCGCCACCCGATGATCAGGCCGCACAGCGACATCAGCACGATCGGCAGCATCGCCTTCAGCAGGTTCGTCAGCGCGTGCCCGCTGAGGACGGCGCCGCGCGCGATCGGTAGCGAACGGAAGCGGTCGATCGCCTGGTTCTTGCGGTCGTTCGCGAGGCCCACTGCCACGCCGAACGCGGTGAACACGACGGTCTGCGCGAAGATGCCGCCCATCAGGAACTCGCGGTACTCGCCGCCGCCGGGCACGGCGATCGCGCCGCCGAAGACATAGGCGAACAGCAGGACGAACATCACCGGCTGGACCGTGGCGTCCGTGAGCTGCTCCGGCTGCCGGCGCATGTGCACCAACCCGCGCTTGGCAATCACCCAGGTGTCGTGCAGCAATCCGCGCGAGCCTCGAGGCTCCGCCGTGTGGTCGAGGATCGGGCGTGCGGTCATGGGCGAGCTCCAGACTGGGCGGCCTCGACCGAATCGTCGTCGTAGGCAGGAGAGTCGGTGAGTGCGATGAACACCTCGTCCAGCGTCGGCTGGCGGATGCTCAGGTCCTCGACGGCGATGCCCGCCGAGGCGAGCGAGCGCGCGACCTCCACAAGGGTGTCGACGCCGTTCGGCGCGGCGGCGACGACGCTGCGGATGCCGGCGTCGATCGCGACCTTCGCGCCGGTCACCTGCTCCAGCAGCCGCGCGGCGTCCGGCAGGCGGTCGACCTCCACGAGGACGATCTGCACGTGGTCGCCGCCGAGCTCGCGCTTCAGCGTCCGCGCGTCGCCGCGCGCGATGATGCGGCCGTGGTCGATCACGATGATGTCGTCCGCCAGCCGCTCCGCCTCGTCGAGGTACTGCGTGGTCAGCAGGACGGTCGTGCCGCGCTCCACGAGCGTGTCGAGCACGCCCCACAGCTCGTTGCGCGCACGCGGGTCGAGGCCGGTCGTCGGCTCGTCCAGGAACAGCACGGATGGGTGCGCGACCATCGTGGCGCCCAGGTCCAGGCGACGGCGCATGCCGCCGGAGTACGTGGACACGCGCCGGTCCGCCGCGTCGAGCAGCGAGAACTCGCCGAGGAGCTCCTCGGCGCGCGCGGACGCCTCCGCGCGGGACATCTGATGCAGCTCGCCGAGCATGATCAGGTTCTCGCGGCCGGTGAGCAGCGGATCCACCGTCGCGTCCTGTGCGGCGAGGCCGATGCGGCGGCGCACCTCGTGGCCCTGTGTGCGCACGTCGAAACCGGCGACGGTCGCCTCGCCCTCGGTCGCTTCGGACAGCGTGGCGAGGATGCGCACGGCGGTGGTCTTCCCCGCGCCGTTCGGTCCGAGGATGGCGGTCACCGTGCCGGTCTTCACCTCGAAGTCCACGCCCGCGAGCGCGACCTTCTCACCGAAGCGCTTCACGAGACCGCGCGCATGTACGGCGTGTTCGTTCGTCATGGGGTGATCCTCGTGACGCGGTTCGCGCGAGATGCGCGAGCACGAAGGGCCAGCGTCGGGCGCTCGCCGGGGTGGTTCGATCAATGTTGTGCTGCATCGAGCGTACATGCCGACGCAACGCCTCGCTACCCACACGTGTCACACAGGGGTTGCGATTGTCGAACACATCACCCCGTGCGCGTCGGCGTTGCCGCAGGCGCTTCGCGATCGTCACGCGGGCACGCTCTGACCCTCCCTGCGCAGCGGGGGGCGGGGGAACGGCGCACCACCTACCTCGACGCCCCGGGGGCACCGAGGCAGACGGATCGTCGAGGCTACCTGCGCGGCTCGGCGATGAAGACGGGGATCTGGCGGCTGGTACGCGTCTGGTACTCGGCGTACGGGGGGTAGGCCTGGACCGCGAGGTCCCAGAGGCGGGCGCGCTCTGCCGCGTCAGAGACCTCACGGACGCGCATCGGCGTGACCTCGGCGAGGTCGCGCAGCTCGACGTCCGGCTGCGCGCGCAGGTTGTACACCCAGCCGGGGTTCTCGGGCGCGCCGCCCTTGGAGCCGACAAGGACGTAGCTGTCGCCATCCTTGACGCGCATCAGGGGGGTCTTGCGAACACCACCGGTCTTGATGCCGGTGTTCGTCACGATGATCACGGGCATGCCGGTGTCGCGAAGCGTGTTGCCCTCGGCGCCGCTCGTGCGCTCGTACAGCTCGACCTGGGTACGCACCCACTCGGCGGTGCTCGGGATGTAGTCGGGCATGGTGTCCTCCTCGTGCGGCGGCGCTGTCGAGGCGCATTCGGATGCTGATTGCGCTCGCCGCGGGTCGTGTTTCAGTATGACGCCAAGCGCCGGAACTGCGAGCATCGCCGCACGCGGTCCGTACGTCGAGGAGGACGCCGATGGACTGGAACGACACCCCAACGCAGACCGCCTTCCGCGAGGAGGTGCGCGAGTTCATCCAGCGGCGCCTCCCCAACCGCTACCGTCCGAACCAGGACGGCGTGCCCGCGAAGGGCACGTGGGAAGAGGATCGCGCTCTCGGCACGGACGAAGAGAAGCGCGCCTCGGCCGAATGGGTCGCGGCGCTCCGCGAACGCCACTGGATCGCCCCCGCATGGCCGAAAGAGTACGGCGGCGCCGGGCTCACCCCGATGGAGCAGTTCCTCTTCAAGCTTGAGATGACCGAGGCAGAGGTCCCCTCCGGCCTGCCGATGGCCGTCGGCATGCTCGGCCCGACGCTGATGGTGCACGGCACCGAGGAGCAGCGGCAGGAACACCTGCCGAAGATCCTGAGCGGCGAGGTGGTCTGGGCGCAGGGCTACTCCGAGCCGGGCGCGGGCTCCGACCTCGCGTCGTTGAGCACCCGCGCGACCCGCGACGGCGACGAGTACGTGGTCAACGGACAGAAGATCTGGACGTCCTACGCGCACGTCGCGGACTGGCTGTTCGTCCTCGTACGCACCGACCCCGACGCGGTGAAGCACCGCGGGATCTCGTTCCTCCTCATGCCGATGACCACGCCCGGCCTGTCCGTGCGCCCGCTGGTCAACGCCGCCTTCGAGCACCACCTGAACGAGACGTTCTTCGAGGACGTGCGCGTCCCGGTTCGCAACCGCGTGGGCGAGGAGAACCGCGGCTGGTACGTCGCGATGACGCTGCTCGATCACGAGCGCTCGAACGTCACGACGGCCGTGCAGACGAAGCGGACGATCAACCGTTTGATCGACTACGCGAACGGCAAGGGCAAAGAGCAGTCAAGGATCGACCGCCTGTCCTCGATCCGCACGGCCATCGCCGACCGCTTCATCGAGGCGGAGGTCATGTTCAACTTCTCCCTGCGCATCATCAGCATGCAGGTGCGCGGACTGATCCCGAACTACGAAGCCTCCGTGAGCAAGCTCTTCGGCTCCGAGCTGACGCAGAGCCTCGCGAACACTGGCGTCCGCGCCTTCGGCCTGTACGGCCAGATCTGGGACTCGGAGCACCCGCGTGCCCCGCTGAACGCGGAGCACGTGTACTCGTACGTGAACTCGATCCCGCGGACGATCGCAGCCGGTTCGTCCGAAATCCAGCGTGGCATCATCGCGACGCGCGGCCTGGGGCTGCCGCGGGGCTAGCCGGACGCGGCTGAAGATGAGAACGAGAAGGGGCGGCCTGATGGCCGCCCCTTCTGCGTGTCACGCCGAGATGACCCTACTTCTTGAGCACGTCGGGGTTCTGCACGAAGATCGGCTCGCCCTTCGCGAAGGCGACGATGTGATCGACGCAGCCCGCGTACATGGTCTCGTAGCGGTCGCGGGTGACGTAGCCGAGGTGCGGCGTGGCGACGACGTTATCCATATGCAGCAGGGGGTGGTCGGCGTTGATCACCGGCTCCTCCTCGAACACGTCGACGGCGGCGAAGCCCGGACGCCCGGCCTTCAGCGATGCGACGAGCGCGCCTTCGGCGATCAGGCCGGCACGACTCGTGTTCACGATCAGCGCGTCTGGCTTCATCCGGCCGAGGTCCTCGGCGGTGACGATGCCGCGCGTCGAGGCGTTCAACGGCAGGTGGATCGAGATGATGTCGGACTCCGCGAAGAACGCCTCGCGGCTCTTCGCGACCTCGTAGCCCAGCTCCTCGGCGTGGCGGAGCGAGGCGTCGCGGCCCCAGCAGAGGACGCGCATGCCGAACGCCTTGCCGGCGGCGGCGACCACGCTGCCGATGTTGCCGAGCGCGTAGATGCCCAGCGTGCGGCCGTAGAGACTGATGCCGTTCGTCGTCTGCCACCTGCCCTGCTTGAGCGCGTCGACCTCGAACGGGATGTGCCGCAGGGACGCGAGGATCAGCGCCCACGTCAGCTCCGCCGTGTCGTTCGGCAGTCCCCGGTGGTTGCTCCCGGCGCTGACGACGACCCCGTGCTCCGTGCAGGCCTCGAGGTCGATGTGCGCGGTGCCGGTGGTCTGCGCGATCAACTTGAGGTCGGGCAGCTGCTCGATGAGCGATCGCGGGAAGAACGTGCGCTGCTGGGTGAGCACCACCGCGTCGAATCCCTGGAGCTTGGCGACCAGTCGCTCGGTGTCGCGTTCGGGCTCAGGGAAGACCGTGACCTCGTGATCCTTGAGCAGCGGGAAGGCCGCCATCTCCGGGAACGTGTTCTGGTAGTCGTCGATCACTGCAACCTTCACGGTCGCTCCTCATCTATCACGCATCTGTCTGGTGTCGTCTGGTGGGGCGCATTGTAGAGTGTCCGCGCCACACCGCCGCCGCCGTCCCAGGAGGACTGACATGCCCCGATTGACCCCCATCACCACCCGCGAGCAGGTCGAGGCCGGCGGCGAGGAGGCGTTCGACCGCGTCATCGCGTCGAGGGGGCGCGTGAACGCGCCGGCCTCGATGCTGATGTACGTGCCAGAGGTGTCCGCGATCTCAACGGCGATGAGCGACGCGGTGCGCTTCGGCGCGAAGACGCTGACTGAGGGTGACGTGGAGCTGGCGATCCTCTGCACCGGACGCGAGTTCGACATCCCCTACATCTGGGGCCAGCACGTGGAGCTGGCGGTGACGAAGGGCGTCGACCGCGCGGTGATCGATGCGATCGGCAAGCTCCAGCCGATCCCGTCGACCTCGACGCGGCACACGCTGATCCCGCGCCTCGCCCACGCCGTGATCCGCGAACACCACGTCCCTGACGAATTGTTCGAGGCGGTGCGCGCCGAGTTCGGTGAGCGCGGGCTGATGGAGATCGTGTCGGTCTTCGGGCATGTGATGACCAGCGGCTGCGCGCTGATCACCACTGACTATCACCCCGAGCCGGGCGCGCCGATCCTGCCGCCACGCAGCGCGTGATCTAGCTCGCGGGCGCGCCGAGGAAGCGCGCGATCCCGTCCGCGATACCGCGGGCGATCGCGTAGCGCGTCGGCTCGTCCTTGAGCAGCGCGGCATCGTCCGGGTTGCTGATGTAAAGCAGCTCGAGCAGCGTGCCCGGCATCTGCGTGGCGCTCGTCCGCCACGAGGGCGCATCCGGGTGTATACCTACCACCGCGGGATTCACGCCGCGTTCAACGAGCTCCGCGCGGGACACGTCTCGCTCGGGGCCAAGCACGAACATCGGCGTCCCGCGTCCGGCGGCGTCCACGAACTGCGCGTCATCCATAGCCTCGCGGGCGCGGATCGGGTATCCCTTCTCCTGCAGCGCAGTGTTCACACCTTCGATACACAGCGCGGCGAGCCGTTTGCTGTCCGCGGCGAACGGCCGGAGGCTCGTGTACCAGGCGTCGCCACCTCGCACGCTGCTGTCGGGATACGAGTTCGAATGGATCGAGACGAAGACATCCGCTCGCGCGGCGTTGGCGATGGCCACACGGGATTGCAGGTCGATGAAGGTGGCCGTCACGCCCGTCGCCTCGGGCGGGACATCGCGCGGGCGTGCCTCGGAGTTGCGCGTGAGCACGACGTGCGCGCCGCGCGCCTCGAGGATCGTGCGCACGCGCTGGGCGATGTCGAGGTTGGATTCGCGCTCGATCACGCCGTAGGCGGACGCGCCCGGCTCATCGCCGGCATGACCCGGATCGAGAACCACCGTGCGACCGCTGAGCTCGCCGGCGGCGACGAAGTTGGCGCTGACGACCGCCCCGCCGAGGATGACCAGACCGGTCACGATCGAGAACATGCGGTGCTGCGCAACCAATGTGAGGACGCGTCGCAGTGCGGTCACCCACGATCCTCCCCGTCCAGCGGCGCGCGTCGCCGCGCGCTCGCTCTCGATCAGTCCTCGATCCCACGGTACTGCGGCAATGCTCATCGGTCAGCGCTCTCCGTACGCAGCCGGCAACATGCAAACGGGGACTCTCGCGAGTCCCCGTTTGGGCTGGGGCTGTGCGCCTGCGGCGCTGCTCTGGGGGCTACCGGATATCGATGTGCTCGTCCACGTGCCGCCCGAACGCGAACGGCGCGAAGCTCGTCCAGAACAGCATCGACAGCACAGTGCCGACGATGCCGACGATCAGCAGGATCAGACCGACGGTGTAGAGGCTGATCCCCGACACAGACGCGTTGACCGCAAACATGAGGATCGCGCCGACCGCGATCAAGAAAAGGCTGGTTCCGAGTGCTGGCATGGTGTCCTCCTTCAACAGCACCAGCATGGTCCTGAGAGGAGGCACATTTCATCGCAGGATCGCGCGCGTTTCGTTGCACGCCCGTAGCAGTCCGGCCGAAGGGGGCGCTAGCGGAACCGATCCGGGTAGAGGACGCGCGCGATGGCCTCGAGCGCATCGACGATGCGCGGTCCTGGACGGCTGGCGATGTTGTCATCGAGGGGGTACACACGGCCGTTGCGGACAGCGGAAATGCCGGCCCACCCGGGACGCGCGCCAACCGCCGAAGATTCGACTTTCGCCGCGCCGGCATCCGCGAGCAGGATAACCTCCGGGTCGGCGGCGATCAGGGCTTCGTTCGAGAGCTGCGGGAACGGCGTTGTTGTTGTGGCGACGTTCTGCCCCTTGAGGGTGGTGATCACCGAGCCGATGAACGAGTTGGGGCCGGCCGTAAACAACGACGGCGACAGTTCGTAGAACACCCGTGGCCCGGTGGTCACATCGGCGATGCGGGTTCTGACTGCCTCGACGCGCTCGCGCAATGCTCGCACGACCGTGACAGCGCGGTCATCGTCGCCGGTCGCGGAAGCGATGAGCAGCACGTGCTCGAATACCCCGTCGAGGGTCGCCGGTTCGCCGAGGTACATCACGGGCACGCCCAGGTCACGGAAGCGCTGCACCTGGTCGCGCTGCCGACCCGACATGAGCACCAGGTCGGGACGCAGCGCGATCACCTGTTCCGGGCTGGGCCGTGAGTAGTCCACGCGTGTGAGCGCACGGGTGCCCTCCACCGGGAAGTCGGAGAACTGGTCGACAGCGATGACGCGCGGCCCGGCACCGATCGCGAATAGCGTCTCCGTCGCGCCGGGCGACATGGAGACGATGCGCTTCGGCTGCGCCTCGAGCGTCAGCGCCTGCTTCGACGCATCGGTGACGGTGCGCGGATAGACGGCCGGCGCGGGCGCCGGCGTGACGTTGACGGAGGGTGTGCCGGTCGTCGCGGGGCGCGACCGCTGGTCGCATCCCACAAGGATGGCGATGGCCAACACCAGCAACGCGCACATCGACAATCGGCGGATCAGGGCAACACCTCGTACGACGCGCCGAGCCACAATGCGATCTGCCGCGCGCGCCCATGGCGCGTCGGCCCGACCTCCGTGTCGAGCACCATCGAGGTGGTCGCCACGGTGCCTACATCGCACGCCGCCGTACGGGCCGACTCGCGGGTGCGCCCGTCAGTCACGAGGACGAGCAGGCTCGACTCGCTGGGCCGTTCGAGCCGCGCGTGGCGCAGCAGCGTCGCTGCACCGTGCAACGCGGCGGCGAGCGGGGTGCCTCCGCCGGTCGGGAGCTCCTCGATCGCCGCCCGCGCGGAAGCGATGTTGCGGCCGGGCGGCACGAGGAGCTCGACGCGTCCGCCGCGGAACACCTGCACCGCGACGCGGTCGCGCGTCACGCACACGCGCTCGAGGATCGACCGCAGCCCGGCCTTTGTGCGCGCCATCCGCTCGTACGCCCCCATCGACGCGCTGCCATCCACCACGAGCAGCACAAGCCGACTCGACGCCGCCCGCCGCCGGTGCATCCGGACGCTGTCCCCGTCGATGCGCACGGGATAAGTGCCGCGCCGCGTTGCCTCGACGAGGCTCGGCACGAGCGCCAGGTCGCGCGAGCGGCCATCCCATCGCTGGACGCCGACCCGCCGTCCTCGTAACGCCTCGCCGAGGCCCGCGCGGGCACCAGGACGGCGCGCGGGCGCGGCGTCTGGCAACGGCACGCTGAGTCGCTCGTCCATGCTCGGGGTGCGCAACTGCTCGAGCACCCCGTTCTCGTCACCTCGGAGATCCGGTGCGTCAGCGCCGGGCTCGCCGGGGTTCGAGGATGGTGGGGGCTTCGCACCCGTGCCGCCCCCCTCCTGGCGGCCATCGGTGGTGTCATCGTCCGAGGACGACCGGCGTGCCTCGATCATCGAGGGGACGTCGGGCGGCGGCGGGGTGCCGGGCCGCGGGGCATGTTGGCGGTGCGGCAGCACGAGGAGCGCGGCGTCGAGTACCTCGGCCTCCGTCACCTCGACGCGGCCGGCGAGCGCCGCCAGCGCGGTCGAGGCGCGGTGTAGCGTGATATCGGCGCGCAGTCCGTCCACGCGTGCCTCGATGCACAGGTCGACGATGAGCTGAAGCATCGCGTGGGGCATGCCGACGTTCGGCGCGGCAGCGCGCGCGGCGGCGATCGAGGTGCGCAGCGCGTCCTCCTGCACAGCGAACCGTGCGAGGAACGCACGGGGCTCAGTGTCGAACGCGATGCGGCGGCGGACCACCTCGGCGCGAACCTCGGCGTCCACGGGCGTGCGCACGTCCACGACGAGGCCGAACCGGTCGAGGAGCTGCGGACGCAGTTCGCCCTCCTCGGGGTTCATCGTGCCGACGAGGATGAAGCGCGCGGGATGCGACGCGGACGTGCCGTCGCGCTCGACGACGTTCACGCCGGACGCGGCGACGTCCAGCAACAGGTCGACGAGATGGTCGGGCAGCAGGTTCACCTCGTCCACGTACAGCGCGCCGCGGTGCGCCACGCCCACGAGGCCCGCCTCGAACCGCCGCTCACCCGAGGACAGCGCGTGGCCGAGGTCGATGGTGCCCACCACGCGGTCCTCGGTCGCGCCGAGCGGAAGGTCGACGACGCGCGGGGCGCGCTCGACGATCGCGCCGGCATCGCCGCAGATCGCACACGGGCCGTCGTCCGGGTCGCACTGCACCGGGCAGCCCTCGCGCGTCCGGATCGGCGGCAGCAGCGTCGCAAGGGCGCGCACCACCGTGCTCTTCGCCGTGCCTCGGTCGCCGCGGATGAGCACGCCGCCGACGCGTGGGTCGACGAGGTTCAGCAGCAGCGCTTGCTTCAGGTCGTCACCGCCGACGATCGCCGTGAATGGGAACGGCGGCACGCGCTCACTCATCGAGCGCCCCGTTCGACGAGGTGATGCCCTCAACGTCGCTCTCCGCGGAGAGCAGCTGATCCTCGAGCGCCGCGCGCATCTCAGCGGTGGGCTGCTTCCACATGCCGCGGTCCATCGCCTCGAGGAGCTTCGCGGCGATGTCGGTCGCCGCCCACGGGTTGCTGACGCGCAGGAACGCCTGCATCGTCGTATCGAGTGCGTACGACCGCGCGATCGCGTCGTACATCCAGTCGTCGAGGACCTGCGCCGTGGCGTCGTAGCCGAACAGGTAGTCAACGGTCGCTGCCACCTCGAGGCCGCCCTTGTAGCCGTGCTGCCGGATGCTGTCGAGCCAGCGCGGGTTGGTGACGCGCGAGCGGAACACGCGCAGCGTCTCCTCGCGCAGATCGTGAACGCGCGGGCGCGTCGGATCCTGCGAGTCGCCGAAGTACCGTCGAGGATTCGCGCCGGTCAGCGACCGGATGGTCGCGATCATGCCCCCGTGGAACTGCAGGTAGTCGTCCGAGTCGAAGATGTCGTGCTCGCGGTTGTCCTGATTCTTCGCCGCGACCTGCACGCCTGCCAACGCCTCGCGGAACCTCGACCGCGCGTCCACGCCGAAGGCGTCCGAGGTGTACGCGTAGCCGCCCCAGTTCACGTACGTCTCCGCGAAGTCGGCGTCCGTTCGCCACTGGCGATCGTCGATCAGCGGCAGGATGCCGGCGCCATACGTGCCCGGCGGGCTGCCGAAGACGCGGTAGCCCGCCTCGCGCCACGCCTGCTCCTCGGTCGCCCCGCCCGCGACGATGCGCTGCTGGTCGCGCAGGCGGTTGCGCCGGACGACGTTGTCCTCCGGCAATTCGTCGAGGTTGGACACCAGCTCGACCGCCTCATCGAGCAGCGCGATCGCGTGGGGGAAGGCGTCGCGGAAGAAGCCCGAGATGCGGCACACCACGTCGATGCGCGGGCGGCCGAGCTCCTCGAGCGGGATGACCTCGAGGCCGACGACGCGGCGGCTCTCCGCCTGCCAGCGCGGGCGCACGCCCATCAGCGCCAGCACCTGTGCGATATCGTCGCCCTGCGTGCGCATCGCGCTCGTGCCCCAGATCGACAGGCCGATGGACTCCGGGTAGGTGCCCTCGTCGCGCAAGTAGCGGTCGACGACACCCTGCGCGAGCAGCTGGCCGGTCTTCCACGCCGTGGGGCTCGGTACCACGCGCGGGTCGATCGAGTAGAAGTTGCGCCCCGTTGGCAGCACGTGCGCCATGCCGCGCGTCGGCGCACCGCTCGGCCCCGGCGGCACGTAGCGTCCCGCGAGCGCATCGACGAGGTGGTCCATCTCCTCGCCCGTCCGTCGCAGCCCCGGCACGATCGAGGTGACAACGAACGCCAGCGTTGCTTCGACATCTGCGCTGCTCGTCCCGAGCACCCCGAGGATCGTCGCGCGCACGGCGTCCGGCGCGAAGTCGCGCGTCGCGAGCGCCTCGAACATCGCGCGCACCGCGCTGTCGATCGCATCGAGGGCGTCCGTGCCGTCGTTGATCGCACCGCTCGTCAGCGCCCGGAGTGCGGCCATCTGGGGGGCAGCCGCCTCGATCGGCTCGCCGGGAGCGTCGAGCAGCGCGTCGAGGTCGAGGCCGAGCGCGCGCGCGACGCCGGAGCGCAGCGAAGGGACCGTGCCGTTGGGGAGGCGCGTCAGCATCGCGAGCATCTCGACAAGCGCCGCGCCAGCTGGCACGCGGCCGAGGACGTGCAGGCCGTCGCGGATCGGCGCGGTCGTGAGCTCGTGCGTGTACGCGTGGATCGCCTCGACGAGGTGACGGAAGTCGGACGCCGTCAGGTCGGAGAGCGAGAATGGCACGCCGTCCTCGTGCGTGGCAGGGTCCCAGATGTGAATGTGGTTCGCCATCGCGCCGTCGGCGTTCAGCAGCAGCGACAGGTCGGCATCGAGGTTCGCGTCCTTGATGACGGCCCAGATCTCCTGCTGGAGAAACGGCAGCTTCGCCGGGTCGGTGCGTTCGAGGAGGTAGTACTCGTCCACAAGCCGGTCGATCTGCGCGAGCGGACCGTACGCGCCCGCAGTCGTCATCGGTGGCGGCAGGTGGTCGACGATCACCGCATGCGAGCGCCGCTTGGCGGCCGCGCCCTCGCCGGGGTCGTCCACGATGAACGGGTAGATCAGCGGCAGGTCGCCGAGGAGCATGTCCGGGAAGCAGTCCTCGGACAGCCCGACGCCCTTGCCGGGCAGCCATTCGAGCGAGCCGTGCTTCCCCATGTGGACGAGGGCGTCCGCGCCCCAGCCGCCCTCGGCAGGCGTGTGCGCGAGCCACTGGTACATCGCGAGGTACGGGTGCGGGGGAGGCAGGTCGGGGCGGTGCATGATCGCGGTCTTGTCCATGCCGTACCCGCGGGGCGGTTGCACCGCGACGAACACGTTCCCGAACTCGAGGCCCGCGAGCGCCAGCGTCCCCGTGTCGTCCACGTAGTACGTGCCCGGCGCCGCGCCCCACTGCGCCTCGAGCTGCGCCCGGCGCGTCGAGCGCACCTCGGCGAACCATGCGCGATAGACGTCCGGGGCCACGCGCGCGAGGCTGCCGCGCATCTGGTCGAGCGTCAGCAGGTCGCGGTCGTAATGGCCGCGCTCGATCAGCAGGTGCATCAGCGCGTCGGAGTCGGGCGGGATGCCCTGCACGTCGTAGCCCTCGTCGCGCAGCCGGTGGAGCAAGGCCAGCAGCGATGCGGGGGAGTCGAGGCCGACCGCGTTCGCGATCCTCGATGCCTTCGCGTTGTGGTTGGTCAGCACGATGGCGACGCGCTTCTCGGCGTTCGTCTTGCGCCGCAGCGCCGCAAGGCGCATCGCGATGCCCAGGACGCGGTCGATGCGGTCGCGCAGCGGCGCGTGATGGACGACCTCGGCCCCCGCCAGCGCACGCACGCCCTGCGCCGGAGGCGCAGCCGTCTGCTTGAACGCGATCGGGACGGTGATGATGCGCCCGTCGAGCTCCGGGATCGCCACGTTCATCGCGACGTCGAGGGGCGTGAGTCCTGCCTCGGACGCTCGCCAGCGCTCCGCGCTCATCGACGCTGCTGCCGCCTGAATCTGCGGTACGCCGAGGCGCTGCAGCGCCGCGACCGACCAATGGTCACCCGCATCGACGGCGGGGTCGCCGGCCGACCCCATCGCGAACGCCATCGTGTTGATCACGGCGTCCACGCGCGGCGCCCCCGCATCATCGAGGAAGTAGCGGAGTGCCTCGGGCATGCCTTCGGTCGCCAGCGCCTCGTCCTTCAGCGAGTACGCGAAGATCGGCAGGATGTTGGCACCCGCCGCCTCGCCCTGCTCGATGATGGCGTCGATGAACTCGGTGTTCCCGGTGAGCAGGTACGAGCGGTAGAACAGCACGCCGAACGTCGCGCGCTCGGGCTGCGCGGCCGCGAGCCATGCGTCGAGGTCGTGCGCGGGCGCGCTCGGGTGATAGACGCCCGTCCGAGGCTGCTCGATCGGTGGGAGGTAGCCGTAGCCCGTCGTGAGCAGGTGGTCAGACAGGAAGTAGAGCACCTGCTGGTAGTTGTCGACACCGCTGTACTGCAGGTACGCCTTCACCTCGTGCGCCACGGGTACGCCCACGTTCGAGCACGCGGTGAGCTCCGGGTCGAGGTCTTCGGTGCCCGGCATCGCGATCAGCCATTGCTCGTTCTGCTCGACGAGCCGCATCAGGTAGTCGAAGCCCGGCAGGCTCGCGCGCCCGCCGTGCAGCCGCACCACCACGACCTCCGCGTCCGACACCACGTGGTCGAAGAACGCGACCGCATCCGCCTCGGACTGGAGGTGGTTCACGGTGTGCGCGCGCACGGGGGGGAAGTCAGCGTCCATCAGCGGCACGGCGCGCGACAGCGCGAGGAGGTCCGTGTCCGCCTGCGTCAGGAACACGAAGCCGCTGCGCGCGGTCGTGGCCTCGTCCCTGCCGACGTGCAACTCGATCGGCCTCGACATGTCGTGCGCGGCGCCGCCCTCCCACGAGAACGCGGTGAACGCGTACGGCGCGAGGTTCGCGGGCGGCGGCAGGTAGCGCCCAGCATCGACCTGCTGCTCGATGTAGTCCCACAGCGCCGTCACCTGCCACTCGTGGTCCATCGAGTGGAAGAACGTCGTGCGCCCGTCGAGCAGCAGCATCGTCACGTTCGCCAGCGGGCACGGGCCGAGGCACCCCGCCTCGTTGAGGTGGACGCGGTTGCGCATCTTGCGGCGGTTCCACTCCGCGTGATGCAGCTCCGTGCGGGCGGGCGCAGCGCCGAACTGGGTGTCTCCACAGCAGCACCCGTTGGCGCACACGAACAGCTGACCGAGGTGCCGCGCGACGTTGACGAGTTTCCCGTCCGAACGCGTGACGATGTTCCTCGTCGTTCGGACACGCGATTCGGCGCGGGGTGCGGCGCGCAACGGCGCCGGTAGCTCCCCCGGGGTACTGTCGTCAAGCATCGAGGTGGCTAGCGCTGCGCCGCTTGTGCGACGGGTCGCGCGGCGCGATCCATCAGCACGCCGAACGCGAGGCCGATGCCGAGCCACATCGTTAGCTGCGTGCCGAGCGAGGCGAGCCGGAAGTGCCACAGCACGTCGGCGGGGAAGCCCTCGGGTACCTCGGAGAAGCCCGGCATGAGCAGGCTCACCGCGACGACGAGCGCACCGAACACGATGCCGGCGAGGATGCTCGCGTCCCAGCGCGACCGCACCTCGGCGAGCCAGCGCTGGAGGATCACCGCGGCGATCATCAGCAGCACCGAGGCGAGCAACATGCCGACGTACGCCGCGGTGCGCGCCTCGATCGTCTCGCCGTGACCGACCGCGGGCGGATTCGCCGGGTACTTCAGGAACGGCACAAGGTAGAACGCGACGAACGTGAGCACCGCGACGGTGAGCGCCGTGCCTCGGTCGCTCGTGATGCCGAGGCGGCCCCGTGCGAACGCGAACACGATCGCAAACACGCCGCCGAACGCCACGCCCAGCGCGAGCGTCCCGGCGACGAGGCCCACGGTGCGCTGCAACTCGCGGCTGACGGGGCTCGCTTCCTCGGCCTCGGCGGCGGTGGCGGTGGCGGTGGCGGCCATGACGCCGTGGTCGTGGCCCGCAGGCATCCCGGCGGCGGCGTTCTGCTCCTCGATGGCGATCGCGCGCTCGATCGCGGGCTCGCCGACCGTGAAGGCGAAGGCGGTGGCCAGGACGCTCGCGATGATGCCCGCGAGCATGCCGCGGACCAGGAGGTCGCGCATGTTCATGTCGGTGTCCTGTTCGGATTCGAGACGGGTGGCCGGGTGTCGCCGCTGCCGCTAGTGGCAGGGCAGCCCGGCGAGGTGCCGCGCGTCGTGGACGAACTCGTGCACCACGTTGGAGGACAGGAGGTTCAGCGCGCCCTCCTCGAACCCCACGAAGTACACGAGCACCAGCGCGATCGAGGCAGCGAGCAAAGCCCACGGGGCGATATCGCGCACGGGGAGCGGGGTGACGGCGGGACCGGTCGTTTCGGAAGCAGGCAGTGCGGGGCTGAAAGCCATCGGGAACTCCTCGGGATGTCGCGTCCCATGCAGCAGGTGATCCGAGGGTCTGACTCCCGCCCCATCGCTGGGACGGACACAGTGGCGCGACCGCGCCGGCTTCACCGGCTTCCTCGAAGGATCACGAACAGGCCGAGTCTAGGAGCGCCCCGGAGGCTCGTCAAACCTCGAACGGGCTGTCGACGCGACTAGAACTCGATGCCCGGCTGGGCGCGGATGCCCTGCTCGCGGAAGGGGTGCTTGACCAGCCGCATCTCGGTCACCAGGTCGGCGAACTCCACCAGCGCGTCGGGCGCATAGCGCCCCGTGATGACGAGGTGCAGCATCTCCGGCTTGTGCGCGCGCAGCCAGTCGCAGACCTCGACGGTGTCGAGCCAGCCGTAGTGCATCGGGTACGTGAACTCATCGAGCACCAGCACGTCCAGCTCCTCGGCCTCGATCAGCGCCTGCGCGCGTGCCCAGCCGTGGCGCGCCAGCTCCGCCGACTGCTCGAGGTCCTTGCTCTTCCACGTCCACCCGTCGCCCGCCCCCTCGACGAGAATGCCGAGGTCGCGCGCCGCGCGGATCTCGCCGAAGTTGCCAGTACCGGGCTTGATGAACTGGAGGATCGCGACGCGCATCCCTCGACCGCGCGCGCGGAACGCGACGCCGAACGCGGCGGTCGTCTTCCCCTTGCCCGTGCCCGTGTTCACGATCACGAGCCCTTTGCGCTTCTTCAGCGCGCGCACGGACTTCCGGTACGCCTCGGCCTCGTCCGGGTCGTCGAGGATCGCCTCGACCGCGTCGTCGGCCTCGTCATTGGTCGCATCCGGGGTCATCACTGCCTCGCGTTCATTGCTCGTGCCGAGCAGGATAGCGGGCGGGCGCGCTATCCTCGGGCACCCGCCCCCATTTGAGGCAGCACCGAGGCACCCGAACGGACATGTGTTGTCGATCGCATCTCCCCGGTTTCGCACGTTCCTCGTCGCGCTCGCGCTCGACGCGGCGCTCGGCGATCCCCCGACCGTGGTACACCCCGTCGGCTGGATCGGCCGCCTCGCGCGCGTGTTCGAGGACCGCGTGCCGGCATCTGGCGCGTCGCGCCGATGGTGGGGCGTGGTTGGCGCGATC
>CANIRU010000022.1 GCA_947470025.1 Chloroflexota bacterium | reverse complement strand
CGGGGGCGTCGAGGTGCGCGGGGGGCGGGTGAGGGCGGAGCGGACGCGGTCGCGGACGACGCGGCTGAAGGGGAGCGCGGCGGCCATCATTGGGGCCCAGATGTGGACGGGGCAACCGGACATCGCGTCCTCCTCGGCGGCTCGTGGGGCGTCGAGGTCAGCCTAGCAGAGGGGCCTCGACGGGGCTACGAGGCGGCCGCCGGACGCTCCTCCGGAGGCGGGTGGGCGCGGAACTGCCAGAGCAGCAGCAGGTCGTAGACGATCTTGATCGCGCCGCCCACGATCAGCGGGCCACCGGAGGCGCCGAAGGTCAGCATGTACCCGGCGGCGAGCGGCGCGAACGCCGAGGCGAGGCTGCGCGGGACGTTGGTCATGCTCGCAGCGGCCGCGCGCTCCTCGGGCGGGACGACGGCCATCGTGTAGGACTGACGGGCGGGGACGTCCATCGCGGAGAGCAGCATGCGGGCCAGCAGGAACGCGATGGCGAGCGGCGCGGTGGGCATGAGCGCGGCGAGGATCAGGAACGCGTTCGCCGGGAGATGCGTGTAGACCATCGTGTTGATCAGCCCGATGCGGCTCGCGAGCCACGGCGAGGCGAGCTGCGACAGCGCGGCCAACAGCCCCGACACGAAGAAGATCGCGCCCGCGGTCGCCACCGACATATCGAAGCGCTCGAACAGCCAGAGCGTGATCAGCGTCTGCACCACGAACCCGCCCCCGAACGCATCGAGGCTGAACAGTGCCGACAGCCGCAGCACGATCCCGCGCGACTCCCGCAGCGGGGCGGCCGGTCGAGGCGGCTCGCTCCCGGTGGCGGCGTCGCCGTCCGGCTGCGTCCCGGCGTACACGACGGCGAGGAGCGCCGCGATGATGGCGTAGATCAGGAACGACGCGCGCTGCACCTCCACCAGCGGCCAGCCGGCGGCGCGCGCGAGGGCGACCGGGATGCCGACGCCCAGCGAGCCGAGCGCAGCCGCGAACAGCCCGCCGAGGTTGTAGCGCGCGAAGAGCGACGTGCGGTCCCGGGCGTCTGTGCCCTCGCTCAGCAGGGATTGCTCGGTGGGGAGGAACACGCTGACGTCCCCGGCGGTCGGGTTCATCGTGCCGACGACCGCGACCACCAGGAGCATCCAGAAGTTCGTCGCGAGCGCGAACCCGAGGCCGGTCGCGAGCATCAGCGCCGCGGAGGCGAAGAGGAGGCGCCGGCGACCGATGCGGTGGCCGGCGAGCCCGACGAGGAGCGTCAGCAGCGCCGATCCCAGGAGCGTTCCGGTGACGATCGCGCTGATCTCGAAGGGCGTATAGCCCCGGCCGTGCAGGTAGCTGGCGAGCATCACCGAGACGAACCCGTCGCCGAAGCCTCGCAGCGCCCGGGCGGTGACGAGGCGCCGCGCGTCCGCCGTGGCGCTTGCGGGCAGGAGGCGGAAGCGGGAGGGGGTTGCGGTCTGGATGGTGTGCTCCCGCCGGATCCGGAGACCCTCACCCCAACCCTCTCCCCAAACGGGGAGAGGGGGCCGGATCAGAACCCTCTCCCCGTTTGGGGAGAGGGCAGGGTGAGGGCCTGCTGCTTCTGCGCTTTACGCCGCGACGATATCAGGCAACGATCAGCGCATGGCCTCGATCACCGACCTCCTCGCGCAGGGGCGCACGCTCTCCTTCGAGTTCTCCGCGCCGCGCGACGAGGACGGGGCGCAGCGTCTCGACCGGACGCTGACGCGGCTGTCGGAGCTGCGGCCCTCGTTCATGTCGGTGACGTACGGCGCGGGCGGGTCGACGCGCGGGCCGACGCACGACGTGGTGCAGCACATCCAGGTCGACCTCGGCGTGACGACGATGCCGCACCTCACGTGCGTCGCGCACACGCGCGACGAGATCGAGGGCATCGTGGCGCGCTACCGCGCGCTGGGGACGCAGAACATCCTCGCGCTGCACGGCGACGTGCCCCTCGACGGGCCGGACTATCCGACGGGCGACTTCACGCGCGCCATCGACCTCGTCGCGTTCATCCGCGAGCGCGCGCCGTTCGCGATCGGCGTGGCCGCGCATCCCGAGGGGCACCCCCGGGCCACGAACCGCGCCGACGACCTCGAGCACCACGCGGAGAAGCTGCGCGCGGCGGACTTCGCGATGACGCAGTTTCTCTTCCGCGCCGAGTACTACGAGCGCTTCGTCGAGGAGATGGCGGCGCGCAGCGTGACCACGCCCGTGATCCCCGGCGTCATGCCGCCGACGAACGTCGAGGGCCTCGCGCGGATGTCCGCGATGAACAACACGGAGTTCCCCGCCGACCTGCGCGCGCGTCTCGAAGCCTGCGGTGACGACGCAGCGGCGCGACGCGAGGTGGCAACGGACGTCGCCACGCGGCTGTGCGAGGAGTTGCTGGCCGCGGGCGCGCCCGGCGTACACATCTACACGCTGAACTTCTCGGAGCCGGCGCGGACGATCGCGCGCAACCTCGAGGCTGCGCTGGGCCGCGTCGAGGCTTAGGGCGCCTGCGGTGGCGCGGGAGCAGCCTTGGCGCGGTCATAGTTGAGGTTCGGCGCGAGCCAACGCTCGGCCTCCTCGATCGTCCAGCCCTTGCGCGCGGCGTAGTCCTCGACCTGGTCGCGCTCGATGCGACCGACGCCGAAGTAGCGCGCCTGCGGGTGGCTGAAATAGTAGCCGCTGACGGCGGCGCCGGGCGTCATGGCGAACGACTCGGTCAGCTCGATCCCCGCGTCCGCCTCCGCGTCGAGGAGGTCGAAGAGCGTTCGCTTCTCGGTGTGGTCGGGACAGGCGGGGTAGCCGGGGGCGGGGCGGATGCCGCGGTATCGCTCTGCGATCAGCGCGTCGTTCTCCAGCGCCTCATCGGGTGCGTAGCCCCAGAACTCGCGGCGTACGCGCTGGTGGATGCGCTCCGCGAACGCCTCCGCGAGGCGGTCGGCGAGCGACTTCACCATGATCGACGAGTAGTCGTCGTGGTCGGCCTCGAATGCGGCGACGCGCTCCTCGACGCCGATGCCCGAGGTGACGGCGAAGCCGCCGATCCAATCCTGCACGCCGCTGTCGCGTGGGGCGATGTAGTCCGACAGCGCGTAGTTCTCCGCGCGGCCGCGGCTGCGCCCAGTCTGCTGGCGCAGCGTGTGCACCACCGCGCGCACCTCGTGCCGGTCGTCGTCGGCGTAGACCTCGATGTCGTCGCCAACGGTGTTCGCGGGCCACAGGCCGATGACGCCGCGTGCGCGCACCCAGCGCTCGTCGATCATCTTGCGCAACATCTTCTGGGCATCCTCGAACACCCCGCGCGCGGACGCGCCCACGATGGGGTCGCTGAGGATCTTCGGGTACGTCCCCTGCAGTTCCCACGTCTGGAAGAACGGCGTCCAGTCCACGTACTCGACGAGCTCCTCGAGCGGGTAGTCCTCGAATACGGTGATCCCGGGCGCGATCGGTCGAGGCGGCTCGTAGCCCTCGGTCCAGACGATCGGGGCGGGGTGGGCGCGTGCCTCGACGATCGGGTAGCGGTCGGCGGCGTCGTTGCGGTCCTGGTACGCAGTGCGGATCTTGTCGTACTCGGCACGCGTCTCGTCCACGAAGCCGTCGTGCTGCGTCTCGGACAGCAGCTGCGACACGACGCCCACGGCGCGCGAGGCGTCCTGCACATAGACGACCGGACCGCTGTAGTTCGGTGCGATCTTCACGGCGGTGTGCGCGCGGCTGGTGGTCGCGCCGCCGATCAGCAGCGGCGTCGTGAATCCCTGCCGCTCGATCTCCGACGCGAAGTACGCCATCTCCTCGAGGCTCGGCGTGATCAGGCCCGACAGGCCGATGACGTCCGCGTGCTCTTCGAGGGCGGTCGCGATGATCCGCGCGGCGGGCACCATCACACCGAGGTCGATCACCTCGTAGTTGTTGCACTGCAGCACGACGCCAACGATGTTCTTGCCGATGTCGTGGACGTCGCCCTTCACCGTGGCGAGCACGATCTTGCCGTTTGACCTTGACGCGCCTTCGGCCTTCAGCGCCTCGATGAACGGCAGGAGGTGGGCGACGGCCTTCTTCATCACCCGCGCGCTCTTCACGACCTGCGGCAGGAACATCTTTCCCGCGCCGAACAGGTCGCCGACGACGCTCATGCCGTCCATCAGCGGCCCCTCGATGACGTCGAGGGGGTGCGCGACGAGGTGCCGGATCTCCTCGGTGTCGTCGACGATGAACTCGTCGATGCCGTTGACGAGGCCGTGCGTGATGCGCTCGGCGGGCGTGCCCTCGCGCCATTTGAGGTCGGGCGCCGCGGCCTGCTGCCCGCCGCCCCGGTACTGCTCGGCGATCTCGAGGAGCCGCTCGGTGGCATCGGGACGACGGTTGAGGATCACGTCCTCGCAGCGCGCGCGCAGGTCCTCGGGGATCTCGGCGTACACCGGCAGCTGGCCGGCGTTGACGATACCCATGTCCATGCCGGCCTGGATCGCGTAGTAGAGGAACACCGCGTGCATCGCCTCGCGCACGGCATCGTTGCCGCGGAAGGAGAAGGAGACGTTGGAGACGCCGCCGGAGATGTGCGTGTACGGCAGGCGCGCCTTGATTAGCCGCGCGGCGTCCATGAACGCCACGGCGTAGTCGTTGTGCTCCTCGATGCCCGTCGCCACCGCGAAGATGTTCGGGTCGAAGATGATGTCCTCGGGCGGGAAGCCGATGCGGTCCACCAGCAGACGGTACGAGCGCTCGCAGATATCGAACTTCCGCTGTGCCGTCTCCGCCTGGCCGTCCTCGTCGAACGCCATGACGACGACCGCCGCACCGTAGCGCCGCACGAGGCGCGCGCGGTGCAGGAACTCCTCCTCGCCCTCCTTGAGGGAGATCGAGTTGACGATCGCCTTGCCCTGCACGCACTTCAGGCCGGCCTCGATCACTGACCATTTCGAGGAGTCGATCATGATGGGGACGCGGCTGATGTCCGGCTCGGCGGCTATCAGGTTGAGGTAGCGCACCATCGCCGCTTCCGCGTCGAGCATGCCCTCGTCCATGTTGATGTCGATGATCTGCGCGCCGGCCTCGACCTGCTGGCGTGCGACCTCCAGCGCGGCGTCGTAGTCGCCGGCGAGAATCAGGCGGCGGAAGCGCGCGGAGCCCGCGACGTTGGTGCGCTCACCGATGTTGACGAAGACCGCGGTCGGCTGCGCTCCGTCGAGCGCGTCGTCGCGATCCTCGGACGTCATCGGGCGACCTCGAACGGTTCGAGGCCGGCGAGGCGGAGGCGCGGCTCGTGGTGCGGGGGGACGCGTGGCGGCAGGCCGCGTACGGCCTCCGCGATCGCGGCGATGTGCGGCGGCTTCGTGCCGCAGCAGCCGCCGACGATGTTCAGCAAGCCCGCGCGTGCCCATTCGCCGAGATGGTTCGCCATGTCCTCGGGCGTCTCGTCGTAGCCGCCGAACTCGTTTGGCAGGCCCGCGTTCGGGTAGGCGGATACGCCGACGTCGGCCACGCGCGACAGCTCAGCGACGTACTCGCGCATCTGCGAGGGGCCGAGGGAGCAGTTCAGCCCGATGGCCAGCGGCTTCGCGTGATTCATCGAGTTCCAGAACGCCTCGACGGTCTGTCCAGAGAGGTTGCGGCCGGAGAGGTCGACCACCGAGCCGGAGATGATGATCGGCAGCGTGACCCCGCGCTCCTCGAACACCTCGTCGATGGCGAACACGGCGGCCTTCGCGTTCAGCGTGTCGAAGATCGTCTCGACGAGCAGGATGTCCGCGCCGCCGTCGATGAGGCCGCGGGCCGCCTCGGCGTAGGCGGCGCGCAGCTCGTCGAACGTCACGCCGCGCGCGCCGGGGTCGTTCGCATCCGGGGAGATCGAGGCGGTGCGGTTCGTCGGCCCGATGGCGCCGGCAACCCAGCGCGGCTTCGAGGGCTCGCGCGCCGTGAACTCGTCGGCGACCTCGCGGCCGAGGCGGGCGCCTTCACGGTTCAACTCGTAGGCAAGCGACTCCATGCCGTAGTCGGCCTGGGCGATGGTGGTGGACGAGAAGGTGTTGGTGGACGTGATGTCCGCGCCGGCCTCGAGGTACGCGCGGTGGATGCCGCTGACGATGTCCGGACGAGTCAGGATCAGGAGGTCGTTGTTCCCCTTGAGATCCTGCGGCCAGTCCTTGAAGCGCTGGCCCCGGTAGTCGGCCTCGTTCAGCCCGTAGCCCTGGATCAGCACGCCCCAAGAGCCGTCGAGCACGAGGATGCGATCGCGCATGGCCTGGGCCAGCGCGGCAGCGCGATCCTCACGCGTCGCGAACGAGGGGGCGGCGGGGGCGGTCATGCGCGAAGCCTCTCCTGCCTAATCCATGATAAGGCTGGATTACGTCTACGGCTTTCGCTGGACGAACGGCCCGCGGCCCGCGATGCTCGCGACAACCTCGACGACACCGAAGGAGCCTGCAATGGCGCGACTGCCGTACCTCGATGCCAGCGACCTGCGCGAGGAGGACCGTGACCAGCTCGCGCGGCCGATCAACCTCAACCGGCAGCTGGTGCACAGCATCCCGACCTCGCGGCACTTCTGGGACCTCGCGAACTGGATCCGCTTCGACGCCACCGTGGACCGCCGCCTGCGCGAGATGGCGATCATGCAGGTGGGCTACACCACGCGCTCTGACTACGAGTGGTCGCACCACGTCCAGCTCGGCATGAAGGACTTCGGTGTGTCCGAGGCCGACATCCGGGCACTGATCGACGAGTCCGAGGGGCGCCCGACAGACTTGCCCGTGCTCGACAAGGCAGTGCTCCGCCTGGCCCGAGAGATGACGACCGATCTTGCCGGCTCACGCGAAGCCTTCGACGTGATCCTCGCCGAGCTCGGAGAGGCGCAGGTCACGGAACTCATCGTCACGATCGGGTTCTACAACACGGTGGTGCGCTACCTGCTGACGATGGAAATCGACGTGGAGCCGGAGTACATGCAGTACCTGGAGCAGTTCCCGCTGCCGAAGGGCTAGCTCGCCGGGCCGCGCTGCACCGCCTCGTTCGGGGCGGGACGCGGTGCTATGCTCAGGCCTATTCGACGTGGTGTCCGGGGAAGACCGGTGCGAAACCGGCGCTGTCCCGCAACTGTGACTCGCTGAGCCTCGTGCTGGGCGGGGAGCCAGAGTACCGGCCCGCGTGATCTTGTCGGACCTGCGAGGACAGGCGACGGCAGGCTGCGCGCCCGCCGTGCACCCCGCCTTCACTCCTGCACCCTCGCGCCTCAGGGGGCGTTTCGTGCCTCCTCGCGTCGGAGGTAGCCCCATGCATCTCGCCCGGTCGGTCGCCGCCATGGTCGTGCTTTCGTGCATCGCACTGCTCGCGCTGACGGCATGCTCCGGCGCCGCGCCGAGGCCGACGACGCTCCTGACACCCGACGCCCGTGGCGCGAGTGCCGCGTCGAGCGCGACCGCACCGCTCGCGTCGACGTTCCCGCTGACGGTCACGGATTCCAGCGGGACGGCGGTCACGCTGAACGTGGCCGCCAGGGCGATCGTCTCGCACTCGCCGGGCGCGACCGAGATCCTGTTCGCGATCGGAGCCGGATCGCAGGTGATCGCCGCGGACGAGTTCTCCGACTTCCCGACCGCCGCGAAGGCGTTGAAGAAGGTGAAGTACAGCGACCCGAACCCGGAGGCGGAGGTCGCGCTCCAGCCGGACCTCGTCATCCTCGCCACCAACCAGAAGGGTATGGTCGACGCGTTCCGGAAGCTCGGCCTCCCGGTCCTGTTCAACCAGGAGCCGGACAGCCTGGACGGTGTGCTCGGGAACGTGCGACTGCTCGGGCGGCTCGCCGGCCGCACCGCCGAGGCGGACGCTCTGGCGACGCAGATGCAGGCCCGCATTGCTGCGGTGACCTCGAAAGTCGGCGACGTGCAACAGGGGCCGACGGTGTTCTACGAGCTGAGCGACACGCTGTACAGCGCGGCGCCGAACACGTTCATTGGCGGGATGCTGTCTGCGCTCAAGGCGCGCAACATCGCACAGGGGGCGACCTCGCCGTTTCCTCAGCTTACGGCGGAGGCGGTGATCGCTGCGGGTCCCGAGGTGATCCTGCTGGCGGATGCCAAATTCGGCGGTGCGCCGGAGCAGGTAAGGGCGCGGCCGGGCTGGGCTGTGATCCCGGCCGTGAAGCACGACCGCCTCCACCCGGTCGACCCTGACGTGATGAACCGCCCGGGACCCCGGGTGGTCGAAGGCATGGAGCAGATGGCCCGGCTGCTCTACCCGGATCGCTTCCGGTGAGGCAGCGCGACGCCGGGCGCGGTCTGATCGTCGCGGGCACGCACTCCGGGGTGGGCAAGACCACGGTGACCTCCGCGCTCGCGGCGGCGATGGCCGCGCGAGGGCTCCGCGTGCAGCCGTACAAGGCCGGGCCGGACTACATCGATCCGGGGCACCTCGGGCGTGCGGCGGGACGCGAGGCGCGCAACCTCGACACGTGGATGCTGCCGCGCGCGGTCGTCGCTGAGCTGTTCGGCCGCGCCGCGCGCGACGCCGACCTCGCGCTGGTCGAGGGCGTGATGGGCCTCTTCGACGGGAGAAGCGGTACGGAGGACGAGGGTTCTGCCGCCGACCTGTCGAGGCTCCTCGGGCTGCCCGTGCTGCTCGTCGTCGATGCCTCGGCGGTGGCGCGCTCGATCGCAGCGACCGTGCATGGCTTCCAGACGTTCGACCCGAGCGTGCGCGTCGTCGGCGTCGTCCTGAACCGCGTCGGCAGCACTCGCCACGCCGCGATGTGCCGCGAGGCGATCGAGGTGACGACGGGCCTGCCGGTCGTCGGTGCGCTGCCGCGTGATCCTGGTGTGTCCTGGCCGGAGCGCCACCTCGGCCTCGTCCCCGCCGCGGAGGTGGAGGACGAGGGCGTCCGTACCCGCCTCGCCGCGTTCGCGGAGACGCACCTCGATCTCGACCTCGTGCTGCGTCTCGCCGAGCCCACGGTCGAGGCTCCCGCGACCGACCTGTTCCCGTTGAGGCCCGTCGCAGATCGGGTGCCGATCGCGATCGCGCGCGACCGCGCGTTCCACTTCACCTACCCCGACTCGCTTGACCTCCTCGACGCCTGGGGCGCGGACCTGCTGCCGTTCAGTCCGCTCGAGGATGGCGCGCTGCCGCAGAGCGCACGGGCCGTGCTCCTCGGCGGCGGGTTCCCCGAGGTGTTCGTGCGCGAGCTCGCCACGAACGAGGGGATGCATGGCGCGCTGCGCGCCGCCGCGGCGCGCGGTGTGCCGATCTACGGCGAGTGCGGCGGCCTGATGTACCTCGGCCGTGCGCTCACGGACGCCGAGGGCACGCGTCACGCGATGGCCGGCCTGCTGCCGTGCGAATCGACGATGGAGGGCGCGCGCCTCACCCTCGGGTACCGCGAGGCGGAGTCTCTCGGCACGCCGCTGCTGCCGCGCGGCGAGCGCGTGCGCGGCCACGAGTTCCACTACTCGACGCTGGTCGCCCCGCCCGAGGTCGCCAGCGCCGCGTACCGCCTCCTCGACCCTGATCGTATTGAGGGCGTGCGCTCCGGCAGCGTCACCGGGACGTATCTGCACACGCATCTCGCGGCGCGCCCAGACCTGGCAAGGAACCTCATCGCGGCGGCGCTTGGAGCGTCGGTGTGAGCGCACCAGTACTGATGGTCGTGGGGACGGCGTCCTCGGTCGGGAAGTCGGTGATCGTCACAGCGCTCTGCCGGATCTTCCGGCAGGACGGCGTGCGGGTCGCGCCGTTCAAAGCGCAGAACATGTCGAACAACGCCGACGTCACCCCGGACGGCCTCGAGATCGGGCGCGCGCAGTCGGAGCAGGCGGCGGCCGCCGGCCTGACCCCACGCGTCGAGATGAACCCGGTGCTGCTGAAGCCGCAGGGCGACCGCACGTCGCAGATCGTGCTGAATGGGCGACCGGCAGGGCTGTTGAGCAGCGCGAACTTCGACCGCCGCGCGGAGCTGTGGCCGCACGTGACCGCCGCCCTCGACACGCTGCGCGCCGAGTACGACCTCGTGGTCGTCGAGGGCGCGGGGAGCCCCGCCGAGCCGAACCTGTACGCGCGCGACATCGTGAACATGGCCGTCGCGCGCTACGCGCAGGCACCGACGATCCTCGTCGGCGACATCGATCGAGGTGGCGTGTTCGCGCACTTCGTCGGGACGCTGGCGCTGCTGCCGCCCGAGGATCGTGCACTGGTGCGCGGGCTGGTGATCAACCGATTCCGCGGCGACCCCGCGCTCCTCGAACCCGCCATCCGGGATGTCGAGGAGCGGACGGGCGTGCCGGTGCTGGGCGTCATCCCGTGGATCCACGAGATCGGCGTTGCGGAGGAGGACGCCGTGGCGCTGGAGCGAAGCGATCGGGCGCTGGGCCTCGTCGACGGGCTGTTCGATGTCGCGGTGATCCGCTTCCCGCGCATCGCCAACTTCGACGACTTCGACCCGTTGGCCGCAGAGCCCGGCGTCCGGGTGCGCTACGTCGGGCGTGTCGAGGACCTCGGGCGGCCCGCGCTCATCGTGCTGCCGGGGACGAAGGCAACGCTGGCTGACCTCGAGTGGATGCGCCGGCTCGGCCTCGACGCCGCCGTCAGCGCGCACGTCGAGGGGGGCGGGGCAGTGCTCGGCATCTGCGGCGGGATGCAGATGCTGGGCGAGCGGTTGAGCGACCCCGACGGCGTCGAGGCCGAGCGCGGCAGCGAGGCGGTCGGCCTCGGGCTGCTGGCCCTCGAGACGACGTTCTCCGGCGACAAGACGACGAGGCGCGTGCGAGGCCATGTGGCCGCCGGGCGTGGCCGGTGGGCAGGTCTGCGTGGCGCACTTGTCGAGGGCTACGAGATCCACATGGGCCGCACCACGCCGACGACCACCGCGATCGACCCGCTGCTCACGCTGGACGGCCACTCCGACGGCGCGGTGTCGCTCGATGGGCGCGTGGCCGGGACGTACCTCCACGGCTTCTTTGCGAACGACGTAGCGCGGCGCACGCTGCTGCGCGCGCTCGGCTGGCGTGACGCAGGCGACCTGAATCCCTCGGCGGCCCGCCGCGAGGCGGGCTTCGACCGTCTTGCCGAGGTCGTGCGGGAGCACCTCGACCTGCCGCGCGTGCGGCGACTGCTTGGGCTCGCGGAGCCGTCCTAGGCGGCGCAGAGGGTCGTCCCGTTGCGGGTGCGCGGAGTACCATGTGCCCGCGCGACGTGCCGCTCGAATGGCAACGGAAGGGTTCGATTTATGACGACCACTCAGGACGCTCCGGCAACCGGCTACCGCATCGTGGGCACCCGCCCGGTGCGACCGGATGGCGTGGACAAGGTGACGGGACGTGCCGAGTACGGCGTCGATGCCCGCCCGGTCGGCACGCTGTACGCCCGTGTGAAGCGCAGCCCGCACGCGCACGCGCGGATCAAGAGCATCGACACCTCGAAGGCGCTCGCGATGCCGGGCGTGCACGCGGTGCTCACCGCTGCCGACTTCCCCCAGATGGAGCACCGGGTCATCCCGACGATCCGCGGCCCGATCCCGATCGAGTGGACGCGTGAGGCGATCATCGCCACCGACAAGGTGCTTTATAGAGGCCAGCCGATCGCAGCCGTTGCCGCCAACGACCCGCACCTCGCCGAGGACGCGATGGAGGCGATCGAGATCGAGTACGAGGTGCTGCCGGCGGTCATGAGCATCGAGTACGCGCTCTCCCCTGAGGCCCCGCTGCTCCACGACCCGGCGTTCACCGCCGATGTCCCCGGGCTCTTCGAGCCGGTCGACGGCCGCCAGACCAACCGTGCGCGTCATCTGGAGATGAAGCTCGGCGACGTCGAGCAAGGCTTCGCCGAGTCTGACGTGGTCATCGAGCGCGAGTTCTCGACAGCGAGCGCGCACCAGGGCTACATCGAGCCGCACACGGCGACGGCGCTGTGGAACGAGGACGGCCACGTCACGATCTGGACGAGCACGCAGGGCGCCTTCGGCGTTCGCGAGGCGGTCGCGCCGCTCCTCGGTCTGCCCACCTCGAAGGTGAAGGTCGTGCCAATGGAGATTGGCGGCGGCTTCGGCGGCAAGCTGGTCATCTACCTGGAGCCGATCGTCGCACTGCTCTCGAAGAAGACCGGCCGCCCGGTCCACAGCAGCATGTCCCGGACCGAGGTGTTCGAGGCCAGCGGCCCCACGTCCGCCTCGAACACGCGCGTGAAGATCGGCGCGAAGCGCGACGGCACGCTCGTCGCGGCCGAGGTGCACCTCGCGTACGAGTCGGGCGCGTTCCCCGGCGCCCCGGTCCCCGGTGGCGCGCGCACAGCGCTCGCCCCCTACGACCTGCCGAACCACTACATCGAGGGCTACGAGGTCGTGGTGAACAAGCCGAAGGTCGCCGCCTACCGCGCCCCCGGCGCGCCGCAGGCTGCCTTCGCCGTGGAGTCTGTCCTCGACGAGATCGCCGAGCAGCTCGGCATGGACCCGATCGACATCCGCGTCAAGAACGCGTCGAAGCAGGGCACGCGCCGCTCCGAGGGCGTCCCGCACGGCAATATCGCGACCGAGGAAGTGCTGAAGGCCGCGCAGAACAGCCCACACTACCGCTCGGAACTGCACGGCCCGAACGTCGGTCGTGGCGTCGCGTCCGGGTACTGGTTCAACGGTGGCAACGACTCCGCCGCTTACGCCACGGTGAACGATGACGGCACGGTGACGTTGATCACCGGCTCGGTCGACATCGGCGGGCAGCGCGCGAGCCTCGCGATGCAGTTCGCGGAGACGATGGGCATCAACTACGAGGACATCAACTCGCTGGTCGGTAACACCGACTCCATTGGCTTCACCGCGAACACGGGCGGCAGCCGCACCACGTTCGCGACTGGGCTGGCGGTGATCGAGGCGGGTCAGGACATCAAGCGCCAGTTCATCCAGCGCGCCGCGACGATGTGGTCCGTCGACCCCTTCTCGGTGACATACGACGCTGACGGCGTCGTCCGCGGGCCCGAGGGCAAGGCGCTGACGTTCAAGGAAATGGCGAAGCAACTCGGCAGTGCCGGCGCGCAGGTGCAAGGCCGCGCGGCGGTGAAGCCGGGTGGCGTGGGCGCCGCGCTGTCGACGCACATCTGCGACGTCGAGGTGGATCCGGACACGGGCAAGGTGACGATCCTCCGCTACACGGCGGTGCAGGACGTCGGCACGGCGATCCACCCCTCGTACGCCGAGGGTCAGATCCAGGGCGGCGCGGTGCAGGGCATCGGCCAGGCGCTGCACGAGGAGTACGTCTACAACCGCGACGGCAACATGCTGAACGCGTCGTTCCTCGACTACCGCATGCCGGTCGCGAACGACCTGCCGGAGATCGAGACGATCCTCGTCGAGTCGCCGAACCCCGGTCACCCGTACGGCGTCCGCGGCGTCGGCGAGGTGCCGATCGTCCCGCCGCTCGCGGCGGTCGCGAACGCGATCTACGACGCCATCGGCATCCGCGTCCGGCACCTGCCCGCCTCGCCGAAGGTCATCCTCGAGGAGTTGCTCGCCCGCGACGGCAAGTAGCGCACGAGGCCAGCAGCACCGGGCCCGGCCATCGCGATGCGGTGCGCCGGGCCCGACTCGTTTCCGAGGAGGTCCACTTGGTCACCGCGATCGATGTCCACGTCCACATCCCCGTCCCGGACTCCATGCAGCACCCGCGCGAGCTCGCACGGCGTACCGCTATGCAGCAGTACTTCGGTGCTCGCGCGTGGTCGCCCAACTCGATGGATGTCGACCAACTCGCAGACCATTACCGCGAGATGGACGCGATGGCCGTGCTGCTGATGATCGACGCCGAGACGGTGACCGGCATCCCGCCGATCCCGCTCTCCTTCGTCGCGGACGCCGTGAAGAAGCATCCGGACGCGTTCATGGGCTTCGGCGGCGTCGACCCGCACAAGGGCCGCGCGGCAGTCGAGCAGCTCGACCAGGTCGTCGACCTCGGGCTGATCGGGTTGAAGTTCCACGGCGGTTCGCAGCACTTCGCGGCGAACGACCGCGCGTTCTATCCGCTGTGGGAGCGGGCGCAGGAGCTGGGGCTGGTCTGCCTGTTCCACTCCGGGACGACGGGTGTCGGCGCGGGTGAGCCGGGCGGCGGCGGCATCAAGCTCGAGTACCTGAAGCCGATCCCCTACGTCGATGACATCGCGGCGGACTTTCCGGATCTGAAGATCATCCTCGCGCACCCCTCATTCCCGTGGGACAAGGACGGGCTGGCGGTGATCCGGCACAAGCCGAACGTGTACATGGACCTCAGCGGCTGGTCACCAACGTACTTCGATCCGCTCGTCGTCCAGTACGCGCGGACGATCGCGCAGGACAAGATCCTGTTCGGCTCCGACTGGCCAGTGGTGACGCCGGAGCGGTGGCTGCGCGACTTCGCGGCCTACGAGTTCGATCCAGCGGTGCAGCGCAAGATCTTCCGCGACAACACCGCCCGCCTGCTGGGGCGCGAGGACCTGATCACGGACTAGCGCGAGACGCCTCCGGCCGAGGCTACGTCGGGAACTGCACCTCGGTGACCGTCGGGGAGACCTCGAGCGGGGCGCCGGTGAGGGCGGCGATCTCGTCGGGGGTCCAGCCGGGGGCGTGCTCTTCGAGGGTGAAGCGGCCGTCCCTCACGGAGAAGACGCCGAGGTCCGTGAACACCATCGTGACGCCGTCCGGCGCGGTGACGGGCAGGGTGCAGTGCTCGAGGAGCCTCGGGCCGTTCTCGCGCGTGGTGTGCTCCATCATGATCCAGACCTGCTGCGCGCAGGCCGCGAGGTCCATCGCGCCGCCGATGCCGCCGAGGTTGTCCCACTCGCCCTTGGACGTGCGCCAGTTGGCGAACGAGCCGTCCTGCGCGACCTCGTAGGAGCCCAGGACGGTGACGTCGTTCATACCTCGGCGGATCAGGGCGAAGGAGTCGGCGTGATGGACGATCGCGGCGCCCGCCTGCAGCGTCACGAACTGCACGCCCGCGTTCACGGTGTCGTGGTCGATGTCCGCGCCGCTCGCGATGCCGGCGTAGCCGATCACGCCGTTCTCCGAGGTGAACACGATCTCCTGGTCCGGGTGGACATAACCACCGACCATCGTCGGCATCCCGACGCCGAGGTTCACGAGCCACCCCTTCGGGAAGCGGCGCGCGATCACCGCGGCGAGGAAGTCGCGGCTCATTCGTTCTTTGCCGGGCGCGGCCTCGTGTGAGGTCATCGGACGCTCCTTCTGTGCGCTCGTGCTGGCGCTAGCGCGGGACCTCGCGGAAGTAGCCATCCGCGGGGATCTGGACGAGGCGCTCGATGACGACGCCCGGGGTGTGGATCTGGTCGGGGTCGAGCTCACCGGCCGGGACGATCGGCTCTTCCACCTCGACGATCGTGTGGGCGGCGCCCATCGCGAAGATCGGGTTGAAGTTGCGCGCCGAGCGCCGGTAGATGAGGTTGCCGAGGGTGTCGGCCTTCCACGCTCGGATGAACGCGTAGTCCGCGAAGATCGCGTGCTCCATCACATACATGCGCCCGTTGAACTCGCGATGCTCTTTGCCCTGCGCGGTGAGCGTGCCGACACCGGCGGGGGTGAAGAACGCGGGGATGCCGGCGCCGCCCGCGCGTACGCGCTCGGCGAGGGTGCCCTGCGGCACCAGCTCGGCCTCCATCGCGCCCGCGCGGATCATGTCGGCTGGCACCGAGGCCTGCGAGGGGTGCGTGGGGGCGGTGAACGCCGCCGTGACCTTCCGCACGCGGCGCGCGGCGATGAGGTCGTTCAGCGTTTTCCGACCGTCCGAGGCGCCCTGCGGCAGTCCGACGGAGTTTGCGTAGACGTGCATGTCCTTGACGCCTGCGTCATAGAGCGCGGTGAGCAGGTTGGCGGGGGTGCCGGGGCCGAAGCCGGGCACGAGGAGTTGGATGCCGTCGGGAATGCCCGCGACTGCCTCGGCCATGCTGCTGCAGATGATCGGTCGCGCCATACCACTCCCCTCGGCGATGCTCCCCGGCCGCGTGAGGCGTCCGGGAGCGTCGGCATTGTTAACCGACGCGAAGGAGCGTAGCAATACTAGTGACCGGGCAGCCCTCGCGCTGCCCCGGCTCACATCGACACATCGAGGTAGGAGGACATCCCATGGGTATCGAGGTCTTGCGGTCCAACGAGGGCGAGAGCGTCAACCGGACGGGGGACGCCATCTTTATCGGGGAGGTGCGTGCGAGGAACCTCGCCGGCGACTCGAAGGACATCTCAGCCTCGATCGTGCAGTTCAACCCCGGCGCGCGGACCAAGATGCATCGCCACGAGAGCGACCAGATGCTGCTGGTGCTCAGCGGCATTGGCAAGGTGGGGGACGCCGTGGGCGAGCACGTCATCGGGACGGGTGACTCCGCCACGATCACGGCCGGGCACGACCACTGGCACGGTGCCGGCGACACCGGCTCGCCGATGTCGCACCTGTCCGTGCTGCGCGGCGGTAGCCAGTCGACCGTCCTCGAGTAGCGTCCACCCTGGTGCCCCGGACGGGCGCGTAGCCCGCTCCGGGCGCACTCTGGGTACTCGACCTTTCGACCCGGTGACGTATCCGCGCTCGCTTTGGGCGCGTGGGCAGGACGCGGTCGCGATGACGAGCCGGTCAGACACAGCGAGCCCCGAGGTCGCGCGCGCCCTCGACGGCTCGGAGCGCCGTGTGACACCGAACCCGCGGCGTCAGCTGATCTTCGCGCTGCTCGCCAGCTCGATGCTCATCTTCAACTCGCAGTTCGGCATGGTGTCGGTCGCCCTCGGGCCGCTGACGGCAGATCTCAACGCACCGCTGCGGTGGAGCGGCTGGGTGCTCACGATCTTCATGTTGGGGCTCGTGATCTCGATGCCCGTCGCGGGCCGCCTCGTAGAGCGCTTCGGCGCACGGACCATGTTCGTCACGGGCTTCGCGTGCTTCTCTGCTGCGTCGGTTGCCTGCGCGTGGGCACCGAACATCTACTTCCTGATCCTCGCACGGGCGGTGCAGGGCGCGGCGGGTGGTGGCCTGATGCCCGCGGGCATCAGCATGATCGGCGAGGTCTTCGAGGGCCAGGGACGGACGAGGGCGATCGGCCTCTACTCCGCGATGATGCCGTTCGCGGCCGTCTTCGGGCCCGCCGTCGGTGGGCTCGTGGTCGAGTGGTACGGCTGGCGGACGACGTTCGGGATGAACGCGGGGCCCGGCTTCCTCGCGTGCATCCTCGCATTCCTCGTGCTGCCGCCGGGGGCGCGCCGGCCTGTGCAGCGCCTCGATTTCGGGGGCATCGCGCTGATCGGTGTCACGATCACGGCGCTCGTGTTCTCGCTCACCGAACTGAGTCAGCACGCGATCCCGCCGGACATGCGCATCGTCGCGGCAGCCCTGGCGCTGTTCCTCGTCGCTGGGGTGGGGCTGGTGGTCCACGAGCGACGGACGCCGGTGCCGGTGATCGACCTCGATCTGCTGACGCGCCGGCCGATCATCGCGACGAACATGTTGTCGTTCTTCTTCGGCGCCGGATGGATGGGCGTCGTCTCGATCATGCCGCTCTATGCGCAGACCGCTTACGGCCTCGGTGTGTCGCAGAGCGGTGCGCTCGCCGCGCCTCGAGGCGTGCTGATGGTGGCCTTCTCCTCAATGTCGGCGTTCATCGTCCACCGTACCGGATTCCGAAAACCGATCCTGTTCGGACTCGTCGGCCTCGGCGGCTCGCTGATGGTCGTGGGGCTCGGTCTGCACAACATGCAACTCGTGGGCGTGCGCATCGGGGACTTCTGGTGGCTGCTCATGGTCACGGGCGCGGCGGGGATCTTCTTCGGTTTCGCGAACCCGTCGCTGAATAACGCGGGGATCGAGGTCGCCCCCGACCGCATCGCCGCGATCGTCGGGCTGCGCGGGATGTTCAACAACCTCGGCGGCACGATTGGCGTGGCGGTGGCGGTGCTGATCGCCTCGAGGACGGCTGACATCGTCGTCGGGCTGCAGATCGCGTTCCTCGTGCTCGGTGCGGTGACGATCGCCAGTGCGGCCTGGGTGCCGTGGGTGCCGGAGCTGCGCGGACGCCGCCGCAGCGTGTCGCCCGCCCCGCGCGACGAGGTCACCGAGCCGCGGTAGACCTCCGGCTGCGCGCTACGGGATCCGCAGCCGCTGTCCCACCACGATGACGTGCATGTTCGTGAGGCCGTTGAACTCGGCGATGCGCTGAGGCGTGGTGTTCCATTGCCCCGCCAGGGACCACGCGGAGTCGCCCGGCTGCACGACGTAGGTCGTGGGCGGCGGGGGCGCTGCGACCGGTGGGGCGGCGACGGGCGCAGCGACCGGGGCGCTGACCGGCTGGCTCACCACGGCGCTCGGCGGGGTGATCACCGGCGCCACGATGCCTCGAGGAATCGCGAGCGTCTGGCCCTGCACCACGAGATTCGGGTTCGCGAGCCCGTTCAGCCGCACGATCTCATCGATGCTCGTGTTCCACAGCCCTGCGAGGCGCCCGAGCGAGTCGCCCGGCTGCACAATGTAGGTGCGTGGCCTCGGCGGGTTCGCCTGCAGCATCTCCCAGACGCGCGGCGTCGTGGTGCCGAAGCGCCAGACGGACAGCGCCTCGACGTCACGCGCGTAGGACTCGGTCATGAACTGCGCCCACGCGCTCTGGTCCGAAATCAACCCCGGCCCGATCGGGTGGATCGGCAGGCCCAGGCCGGCGAGCCGACGTGCGGCGATGTCCAGCGTGAACGCGGGCGTCACGCCGGCCGCGCCCGGGTCGGCGCCCATGCTGCGGTAGCGGTTGATGTTCGACGCAGTGCCGAAGTCGCTCCAGTACACCTGCGGTGCGATGGCGTTCGAGGCCGCCGCGAACTCCTTGATCGGGATGCGGTCGTACTCCCAGGGGCGGGCATCGATCGTCGTCATGATCGTCGCGTCGGGCTGGGCGTTGCGGAGCAGGCCGGTGTACTGCAGCGCAGCGTACTGCGTCCCCGCCCAGAAGCCGGGGTACGACTCGAGGTCGATCGACAAGCTCCGCGCGCCAGAGGCCAGCACCGACGCGGCCATCGAGGCTTCGAGCATCGGCTCGTTGCCCTTGACCACGCACCAGGCGTGGAACGGCACGCCGCCGGCCTCGAAGAAGCTCGCGATCTTCTCGATCTGCTGCGGGCCGGAGAGTGCCTTGCCGCTCGTGTCCCACTTCGACATCCAGTTGGTGCCGTCGTGCGTCTTCATCGCGACGCCGAGGCCGTGCTGTGCCAGCGTCTCGCGGATGCGCTCGGGCTCCCCGTCCTGGTTGAACTGCCATACCCACGCGAGGTGCTTCGTCGGCAGCGGCCCGGCCCACTTCACGGCAGGTGGGGCCGGTTCGGGTGCGCTCGGCGCGAGGTTCGACGCGCGGGCGAGGGGCCGCAGGCTCAGCGCGGCTGCGCCGCCGGCGATACCCGAGAGGAACTGACGTCGAGAGGCGGGGCGCTCAAACATCGGCATGTACCTCGGGCTGTTCGGGGGGCACCAGCATCATAGTTATCACCACGCTCCGAAACGGCGCAGTCGGTGACTCGTTTGCTTGATTCGCACGCGGGATGAGCAGCTTTGCCTGTCAATGGACGCTATTATTCCGCGACGCATTCGTCCTCGACGTAATGCTGCCGCGAGCGAACCGATCAAAGGAGTCCACGATGCGTTGGTGCCGATTCCAGTCCGGTGACGGCGAGCCGACCTACGGCATCGTCGAGGGCGATCGAGTCGTCGAGGTGCAGGGGACGCCGTTCGGCGATCATTCGCGGACGGCGGTGTCGCACGCGCTCGCGGATGTGAAGCTGCTGATCCCCGTCGTGCCTTCTGTGTTCTACGCAGCGGGCGTGAATTACCGCGAGCACATCACCGAGATGGCGAAGATCGGTGCCGTCGATCCCGTGTTTCCGGCCGCGGCGGATGTCGGCTACCGCGCGAACAACGCTCTCGTGCCCGACGGGCACCCGATCGTGATCCCCGCCGACGCGACCGACCTCGTGCAGTACGAGGGCGAGCTGGTCGTCGTCTTCGCGAAGGACTGCTACCGCGTGACGGAGGACGAGGCGCTCGACTACGTCCTCGGCTACACCATCGGCAACGACGTGAGCGAGCGCATATGGCAGCGCACCGACCGCACGCTGTGGCGGGCGAAGAACTCGGACACGTTCAACCCGATGGGCCCGTGGATTGAGACCGACCTCGAGCCGGACGACCTCAAGGTGACGATCCGCCTGAACGGCCGCGAGGTGTTCACCTACGGCGTCGGCGACGCGATCTTCAGCGTGCGGCACTACATCAGCCGCATGAGCCAGTACATGACGCTGCACGCAGGCGATGTGCTGTGGATGGGCACGGACGGTCCGACCGAGAACATGAAGCACGGCGATGTCGTGGAGATCGAGGTCCCCGGCATCGGTGTGCTACGCAACCCCGTGGTGCGCGAGGGGCTGTAACTCGCCCGCGGTTGAGGTAGGTCGGGGCGTGATGCTCCCGGCCTACCGCGCGGCGAGGCGCAGCAGCTCGTCGAGGTTCGCCGCACCCTCGAGGTGGCGGGCGACGTCGAGGAGCTGGGCGGCGCGGGCGGGGCCGTAGACCGGCTCGACCAGCGCGCGGAACTTCGTGTCGAGGACTTCGTCGGTCAGCGGGTTCTCCGGAGAGCCGGAGGCGTGCTCGACGTGCGTGGACACCTCGCGGCCGTCGGTGAGCGTGATCGTCACGTAGACCTCGTGCTCCGGGATCGCGGCGTCGACGGTGGCGGACACCTTCGAGCGCACGCCCGCGATCACGGGGTCGAGGACGCGCGCGTCGCTGAACTGCGCGTCGTGGCCCGCACCGTCGACGAGCGCCGCCGCGGCGCAATGCTGGAACGAGAACTTCGCGTCGAGACCGGTCGTGGGGTTCGGGCGGTTCATCAGCTCGAGCACGAGCGGGCAGACGCGCGCCTCGATTTTCGCGACCTGGTCGGGCTTCAGGCCGTGCTCATTGCGGAGGCGGATCACGGCGTCCTGGATCGGGTGTGACACCACGCCGTTGGCGTAGGGCTTGAGTCCGTTCTGGGTCAGCTCCCAGTGCGAGCCGAGGTCGCCGGCCAGGGCTGCCTCGTTGTGGCCGTTGGGCGAGAGCACGGCCCAGAAGCCACGACGCCCGCCGATGATGTCCGGCGCGGCATTGAGGCCGGCGCGGGCGAATGCGGCGGCCTGGTAGCCGTTGCCGGCGGCCTTCGCGGCGTGCATCGGCTTGCCGTCGGTGCCGAAGACCTCGCGCACGCCCGCCGCCTGCGTCCCCGCGAGGCCGAGCGCGTTCACCATCGCGTCGGCGTCGAGGCCCAGCAGCCGCCCAGCGCCCGCCGCCGCACCCACGACGCCCGTGGTGCCGGTGATGTGCCAGCCCATGTCGTAGTGCCACGGATGCACGGATAGCGCGAGGCGGCACGCAACCTCCTCGCCCAGCGCGAAGGCGGACAGCGTGTCGCGACCGTTCGCGCCGCGCTCCTCGGCGGCCGCGAGCACGGCGGGCCAGACTGGCGCGCTGGGGTGCAGGATCGTCGGGAAGTGCGTGTCGTCGTAGTCCTGGAGGTGGGCGAGGAAGCCGTTGACCTCGGCGGCGATACGCGGGCTCGTGCGCAGGTCGCTGCCGATCACCGTGCTGCGCTCGGTCGCGCCCTCGGCTCGAGCCCACTCCGTGAGCCGCTTCGAGGAGATGTGCTCGGACGCGGAGATCGAGATCGCGAGCACATTGACCAGCGTGCGCTTCGCCTCGTCGATCGCGACCGGCGGCAGGTCACGGGCCTCGACGACGAACTCGGCGATCGTGCGGGTGGGGTTCATCGAGGCTCCTTCGGGACGGGCATTCGGGCGGGGCGGATCTGCTCGCGGCAGTATCGCACGGTGCGCCGTTCTGACCTTCCTCCTACCAGGAGCCGCCTCCGCCACCTCCACCGCCGCCGCCCGAGAAGCCGCCACCGCCGAACCCGCTGCTGCCCGAGCCGCCGGGTGTCGAGGTGAGCGCGGCCACGCTGTTGTCCGAGAAGCTGCCCATCGCGTTGATCAACGCGAACGTCGTAAACGGATGCGACGAGGCGTACCAGTCCGGCGCGGGCACATTGAGGCCCTCGAACGCCTTCGCCCACTGCTTCGTCGCGCCGAAGACGATCGCGTAGGGCAGGTACTCGTAGAACAGCCCGGCGCGCTCCGCGAAGCGTGCGCGCTCGGTCTCCGCCTCGACGATGAAGCGGCGGAAGCCGACCGAGCGCCGGTAGGCGGCCGTGCCCTTGCCCGTGCGCGCGGGCATCCGGTTGTGCAGCACGAGGAACGCGAGCGCACCGAGCACGAGCGGCAGCGGGATGATCCCGAACGTCGTGAACATCGCCGCCAGTGCCACGAGGCCGACCGAGGCGACGAGCAGCCCGATCGCGATGCCGAGCCACATCGCGCGCGTGGCGCTGGGGCTGCGGGAGTACCAGCCACGGTCCACGAGCTCCTGGTACAGCGCGTTCTGCACGTTCGAGAACTTCGTGGCGAAGGTCGTCTTGAGGTCGCCGAACTTCACCGTGTCGCCGTCCTCGAACAGGCCGTCGAGGAGCAGCGCCTCGTAGGTGGCGAGTCCGTCGGAGGGCTTGAGGCGCGTCAGCTGCCAGTCGTTGGAGCCGAACCAGCCGGTTGCCTCGATCTCCTCGATCTTGAGGTAGCCGCGCACGGCGAGCTCCACGATCGTGGCGCTCACGTCGAGCGGGTGCGCGACCTCGTCGAAGAGGGTGCCAATCAAGCCGGGGCGCATCCCCTCGGGCGGGATGTATTCGGTGGGCGTCACTGTGCCGTTCATGAACGGCACGCGCTCCTCGATCGCGCCTTCCGGCGCCGGGATCGCGGCGACGACCTGGCCGCGCGCCTGTCGGTCGCGCCCCGTCGTCCACGCGAGCCGCACGAGGGCGAACACCGTGCCGACGAGCACGACGAGCATGGCGCCGACGCGCCACGGCTCGACCATGAACGCGCGGCTGAACGCCCAGCGCTGCTCGAGGATCGGGGTGGGTCCGGGCACCGCGCCCTTCGGGAGCGCGACGACGACGCTGAACGCCTCGTTCGGTCGCAGCAGCGGCGTCGAGAACGTCGCGTCGTTCCCGGCGCTCGCGGACCTGGCACACGGCAGCGTTGAGCGCGCGGGGCCTGCGAAGCAGGTGATGCGCGTGGGCGCCTTCGGCGCATGCACGACGATCGAGGCGAACGGCGGCGTGCTCTTCAGGGAGACGATCGCGTACGACTTCGGCACGGAGCAGCGGCACGGCATCTTCCGCGACATCGTGACGCGGCAGCGCTTCGATGACCGCAACGACCGCGTGTACCAGCTCGAGGTGCTG
>CANIRU010000021.1 GCA_947470025.1 Chloroflexota bacterium | reverse complement strand
GAGGCACGCGTCGACGTATCGGGCGTATGGCGCTGGCGGTGTCGGTGCGTCGGGGGCAGACACGAAACGACCCCGGCGCGCGGGGTCGAGGAGGAACGGGCAAGGAATGTGAATGGTGGAGCCGAGGGGATTCGAACCCCTGACCTCGACACTGCCAGTGTAGCGCTCTACCAACTGAGCTACGGCCCCACCGCGCGGCACCCATCCGAGGACTGGGCCGACCTCGAAAGTGTACGAGGCCACGCCGCTAGTGGTCTAGCCATGTCCCTCCCGCATCCCCGAGCCGCCGGCGGATCGCCTCGAAGACGCGGACGGGCACGGCCGTGGTGATCGCGTCGACGCTGAGGTCGAACGCCCGCTCGATGTCCGCTGGGGTGTTCACGGTCCACACGCCAACCGCCAGCCCCCGCTCGTGCGCCTCCGCCACCGTGGAGGGCGCGACCGCCTCGAGGCTCGGGTTGATGCCGTGCAGGCCGAGGCGCGCCGCGACCTCGATCGCATCCTCGAGGTCGCGCACCCAGGTGGGGTGCGGGGCGACGGAGAGGTAGGTGCGCGACCCGGGGCAGGCGTGGTGCAGGAAGGCAGCATCCTCGGGCGGGTGGGCGGTGAACCACGTCCACGCCTCCGCGTGCGCAGCGTTGACCTCGGCGGCGATCGCCGCCTCTAGCCCGCGCATCGGCAGGTCGATCTCGATCGCGATGCGCCCGTCGAGGTGTGCGAGTGCCTCGGCGAGTGTCGGGATCGGCTGCGGGTCGAGGACGCCGTGCGGGTCGCGGATGCGGAGCGCGCGGAGCTCCTCGAGCGTCACGACGTCGAGGCGCCGCGGGTCGCCGGTCATGCGCGTCAGCGTCTCGTCGTGCATCAGCACGAGCACGCCATCGCGCGTCGCGCGTACGTCCACCTCGACGGCCGCGCAGCCGTCGCGCACCGCGGCATCGAGGCCGGCGAGCGTGTTTTCCGGCGCATCGCCGGCGTTCGTGCGGTGGGAGACGACCTCGGGCATGGCTACCTCGGCGCTACGGGATGAACGTGACCTTGCCGCTGGTCACGGCCTCCCAGATCGACTCGGCGAGGAACGGACCGGGGGCGGTCTGGTTCGTCGCGGTCGCGAGCAACGACATGATCACCGCCCACGCTCCGAAGCCGGCGAGGTTCGCGACGAGCACCTCGCTCCCGGTGCGTCCGGCGGCGCGCTGGATGGCGAGGTGCGTGGTGACTACCCACGCGGCGATCGCCGTCATGCCGATGCCGAAGGCAATGGGACGTGCCACCATCAGCAGCGACAGCACCAGCGGCGCGCACGCGAACCCCGCCGCGCGCAGCAGCGCCCCCACGTCGAGGGCGACCTTCGCCAGCCGGTTCAGCACGAGCGTGGCGACGATCAGCCAGACGATCCAGGCGGCGGTGGCGAAGGCGGTGCCGAGCACCACGCTCTTGAAGAGTACGGCCCACTTGTCGCCGAGTCCGCTCATCACCCACCACAGCCAGCCGCCCAGCCCGAGCATCGCGATGCTCACGACGGCGACGAGGATGGCGGGCAGCGTCGCGGTCGGGTCGACCCGAACCTCGTCGAGCACACGCAGGTCGAGCGCGAACAGGCGTCGCAGCCGTTGGAAGGTCGTGGGCATGCCGTCTCCTCGACGAGGGTCGCGTGTGCGGGTCGTGCGGTCGGGGAGTGGCGACATCGTACCCGCTGGGGTGCTCGCCGGGGGGCGCTACAGCGGGCGCTTGAGCGGGACGCCCGGCCGTCGCGGGTAGCGGTCGTCCAGCGGCCCGGTGCGCCGCACGAGGTAGACGCGTTGTGGCGGCACATCGTCCGGCAGCGGCAATGCCGCGGGGGGCAGCGCCTCGCCACCGAGCGTCTCGATCGCACGCGCGGCCTCGAGCAGCTCCTCGTCGCCGCGGCTGCCCTTCGGCGTGGCGAGGACGCCGCCCTCGCGCAGCAGCGGGAGCGCGTACTCCACGAGCACCGGCATCGCCGCGAGCGCCCGTGCCACCACGAGGTCGAAGGACTCGCGCAGCGCCGGCATCCGTCCGGCCTCCTCGGCGCGGGCGTGTACCACGGAGACGCCGGTCAGCCCGAGCTCCTCCGCCACGACGCGCAGGAAGGCGCAGCGGCGCTCTTGAGACTCGATCGCCACGAGGGTCAGCGATGGCTCCGCGATCGCCATCGGGATGCCGGGGAAGCCCCCGCCCGGGCCCAGGTCCGCGACGCGGGCCCCCTCGCCGTCCCCCAGCGCGCCGGCCTCCCGCAGGGCGATGAGGAGGGCGATCGACTCGCCGAAGTGACGCCGCTGCGCCGTCTCGGAGTCGGTGATCGCTGTCAGTCCCGCCCGGTCGTTCCACTCCTCGAGCAGCGCGAGGTAGCGCTCGAACCGCTCGATCGCACCCCCGGGCAGCACGAGGCCGAGACGCTCCGCCTCGGCCCGAAGAACGGGCAGCGAATCGGACGCGCGATCGTGCGAGGAGGTGTCGAGTGCATCTGCCACGTTGACAGCTAGCGTCCCACATCTTCTAGACTGCTGGAAACGCGGTGGCAGCGGCGGCAACGCGTCCCGCGTCCAACTCTCAACCAACGACCTACTCCCAGACGACCCCACGGAGGCCGCCCATGGCGGAGCGCATCACTGCGATCGAGGCGCTGAAGCACTTCGAGGCCTCCCTCGCCTCGGAGCCCGAGAAGGCGCGCGACGAGGTGCCGGTGGTCGAGAAGTTCATCGCGTTTCTCGGCAACGACCGCCAGATGGGCTCGGTGGCCACGTCTGATGTCGTCCAGTACGCCCGGGAGCACCTCGACCGGACGCCGGAGCACCTGGAGCCGCTGCGATCGTTCCTGGCGTACGCCTCGCGCCTCGCCTTCACCGCGGAGAACCTCGTCCCGGCGCTGCACCTCGGCCCGAACGCCGGAGGGGCCCGCGGGCGCAATGCCGCCACGGAGCTGGGTGGTAACGCCTACCACGTGACTCTGGACGGCCTGAAGCGCCTGGAGGCCCAGATCGCCGAGGAGAAGTCGCGCCGCCCGGAGATCGCCCAGAAGCTCCACGACGCGATGCAGGACAAGGACTTCCGCGAGAACGCCCCCCTCGACGCCGCGCGCGACGAGCAGGCGCACCTCGAGGCCCGCATCCGCGACCTCGAGCAGCGGCTGCGCAACGCCGTGATCATCGACGAGAGCTCGAAGGGCGGCCGCGCGAACGTTGGCTCGGTCGTGAAGTTGCTGAACCTCAAGGCCAACAAGGAGCAGACGATCACGCTCGTCAGCCCCACCGAGGTGGACCCGGCCAGCGGGAAGATCTCTGTTGCCTCGCCGATGGGTGTTGCGTTGCTCAACCACGCCATCGGCGACGAGGTGACCGTGAATGCACCGTCCGGTCCGATGATCTTCCGCGTCGTCGACGTGCAAGGCTAGCGGAGCCGATGCCCGACGAGACGAGGGGGCTCGCGACGAACAGCGCGGTCATTGACGCTCGTGGCCTCGTCAAACGTTATGGGACGCTGACCGCGCTCGATGGGCCTTCGTTTACCGTCGCAGGTGGCGAGATCTTCGGCATCCTCGGCCCGAACGGCGCTGGCAAGACCACGCTCGTCGAGATCCTCGAAGGGCTCACCCCCGCCACCTCCGGCACGGCCTCCGTCCTCGGCATCGAGGTCACGGAGCACCCGCAGGCGGTGAAGACGCGCATCGGTGTGCAACTGCAGGCGTCCTCGTACCACCAGTACCTGACGCTGCGCGAGATCCTCGATCTGTTCGGATCGTTCTACCCGCGTCGCGCCGACCCGATGGAGCTGCTGCGCCGCGTCCACCTGGAGGATCGCGCGGACTCGCGGATGCGCACGCTGTCGGGTGGCATGAAGCAGCGCTTCAGCATCGTCGCCGCGCTGGTGAACGACCCGGAGCTCGTGTTCTTCGACGAGCCGACCGCAGGCCTCGACCCGGACGCGCGGCATGACCTCTGGGAGATCGTGCGCGAGGTGCGCGCCTCTGGCGCGACGGTCGTGCTGACCACGCATTACATGGAGGAAGCGCAGGCGCTCTGCGACCACGTCGCCTTCATGAACGCGGGCCAGATGGTCGCGGTCGACACACCGCAGGGCCTGATCCGCCGCCTGAACGCCCCCTACCGCATCACCCTCACGACCGCCGAGCCGCTGGACGACGCCGAAGTCCGCGCCATCCCCGGCGCTCTCGAGGTCGCGCAGGAGCGGACGGCGGACGGCTGCGTCGTGCGCGTCCGCGCACAGTCCGCGCCCTCCGTCACCACGGCCCTCACCAACCTCGCGACCCGCGGGCGCGTCGAGATCGTCGACCTCGCGGTGCAGCCGGGGACGCTCGAGGACGTGTTCCTCGCAGTCACCGGACGGGGGCTGAACGGATGACCCGCTCGCTGCTCGGCGCGAGCCTGAAGATGGTGCTGCGTGACAAGCAGGCGATCTTCTGGGCGCTTGCCTTCCCGATGATCTTCCTCGGCGTCTTCCGGCTGTTCTCCCTCGGCGGCGGCGAGACGACGGACATCGTGGTCGTCGCCGACACCAAGACGCAGGCGGGCACCGCGCTGGTCGAGTCCCTCGGTGGCGTCGGCTTCCTGCGCGTTCGCGTCGAGCCCGGGCTGACCGAGGCGCAGGCGCTCGAGGAGCTCACCACGAACCGCGCGGACGTCGCGCTGCTGCTCATCCCGTCGGCGGCGCAGGGTCAGCCGGCGCGTGCTGAGCTGATCGACGCTATCAACGATCCGATCAACTCCGCCGTCACCACGGCTGCGATCCGTTCCGTCGTGGACGGCACTAACCTGCGGCTCACCGGCGTCCCGAGGGCGATCGAGCTGACCTCGCGCTCCGCCGCCGTGGAGCGGACCACGTACTTCCAGTTCCTCGGCCCGGGCATCATCGGCATGGGGCTCATGACCTTCGCCACGATCAGCCTCGCCGGGTCGCTCTCGCGCTACCGCGAGGAGGGCGTGCTGCGCCGTATCCGTGCGACGCCGCTTCCTCCGTGGCGGTTCTTCTCGTCTGTCCTGGGCGCGCACATCATCGTGTCGTTGATGCAGGTGATCGTGCTCGCGGTGGTCGCGCAGCTGCTGGGCGCGAAAGTGTTCGCGGGCGGCATCGGGTTCGTCCTGATCGCGGTGTACGGCACGGTGATCTTCCTCAACATCGGTGTGATCATCGCGGGCCGCGTTCACGGCCGCGGGGCCGTCGAGGGCGCCGCGAACGCCGTGACGATGCCGATGATGTTCCTCAGCGGCTCGTTCTTCCCGACCTCGTCGCTCCCGGCTGCCGTGCGCCCGGTCGTCGAGCTGCTGCCGCTGACGCACATGCTGCACGCGATGCGCGCGCTGTCGCTCGACCACCAGTCGATCTTCCAGCAATGGCCGGCGCTGCTGGTGATGACGGCGTGGGTACTGGGGACGCTGCTGCTGGCGCGGTGGTCGTTCTCCTACGCCGACGCGTAACTAGACGACCGGCCAGCCGAGTACCGTGCCGTCGAGGACCATCGAGGCGAAGAGCGCCGCGAGGTAGAGCGTCGAGTAGCGGAACATCGTGCGCGTGCCCTCGGTGCCCTGTCCGCGATAGATGCGCCACGCGCACCAGATAAACCCCGCGCCTCCGACCAGTGCGAACCCGAAGTAGATCGCGCCGAGCCTGGCGACCGCACCGAAGATCAGCGTGACCATCAACGTCATCACGGCATAGAAGACCGTCTGCCGCTTCGTCTCATGCTCGCCGAGGACCACGGGCATCATCGGGATGTTCGCTACGCGGTAGTCCTCTTCGAGGTCCAGCGCGAGTGCCCAGAAGTGCGGCGGCTGCCACCAGAACACGATGGCGAACAGCAGCACACCCTCGATGTCGATCCGGTTCGTGATCGCGACCCAGCCGATGAGTGGCGGGATGGCGCCGGCGACGCCGCCGAGGACCGTGTTGTGCACCGTGCGGCGCTTCAGGTACAGGCTGTACGGGCCGATGTAGAAGAAGAACGCCGTCAGCGCGAGGATCGCGGTGAGCGCGTTCACGGTCAGGTAGAGCCACGGCCCCGACGCGAGCCCGAGCACCCAGCCGAAGATCGCCGCCGCGCGTGGGGACACGGTGCCGCGCGGGATGGGGCGCTTCCTCGTCCGGACCATCAGTCCGTCGATGTCGCGGTCGATGTACATGTTGACCGCGCCGGCCCCGCCGGAGGCGAGCACACCACCGATCAGCGTCGCGATGACGATGCTCCAGCCCGGCCACCCACGATCGGCGAGCACCATCGCGGGGACGGTGGTGATCAGGAGCAGCAGCATGATCCACGGCTTGGTGAGGACGAGGTAGTCGCGTCCCACGTCGCCCCAGGTGCGGGGCGAGCTGTCCCGGTCGGCGGGCATCGACATCACGCTTGCCTGCTCCATCGCGCGTGGCTGACGCGACTAGGCACGTGAGGCCGCGCCGGAAGCGCGGGCCGACGAGGTGCCCGCCTCGGCGTCCGGGCTGAACTGGCCCGCATACCACATGAGGATCATGACGACCCAGATCGCGCTCGCGAAGACGAGGTGCGACACGCGCACGGATTCCTCGAAGCCGGACAGGATGTTGAGTCCGCCGACCAGGATCTGCACGCCGTAGAGGCCAAGCAGCGAGTGCGCGCCCTTGCGCAGCATCGGCCCGCGCGCACGCATCTCGCGCACGTGCAGGAACAGCCATCCGATGATCGCCGCGCCACCAACCACGGTGAAGCGGTGCAGCCAGTGGATATGCTGGAGCCGCTCGCCACTGAGGAACGGGATCTGTCCCTCCTTGCAGGACGGCCAGGTGGTGCAGCCGAACCCGGCATTGGTGGCGACCGTGTACGCGCCGATCAGCAGCACGATCCCCGTCGCGATCATCGCCCAGCGCGCGACGTGCTCGAAGGCCGCTCGCTCGGGAGTGGCGATCCTCGTGCGGCCCGGGCCGAGGTACGCGCAGGCTGCCATCATCGTGACGATCGCGAGCAGCGTGAGCGCCGCTGCGAGGTGCACGCCGACGGTCCATGGCGCGTTGCCCGTGAGCACGGTGACCCCGCCGAGCAGTGCCTGACCAAACACGGCGACCACCGAGGCGATCGCGAGCTTCCAGAGTGTCGGGTCTTCACGCCGCCGGAGGAATGCACCCACGGCCTGCGCGCCGACGAGGATGCTGATGACGGACGCCATGGCGCGGTGCACCCACTCGACGATCGCCGTGAACTCGAGCGGTGGGAGGATCTTGCCGTAGCAGAGGGGCCAGTCCGGGCATCCGAGGCCGGAGTCGGTATTCCGGACCGTGGAACCCACCGCGATCAGGAGAACCGTTGCGAGCAGCGTGGTGACGGTAAGCGTACGGAACCAGCGCATGTGTCCCCCAGTGGAGCGATGGGCCTCTGCATCCTAGCCCGGGTGAGGCTTACCGGCAGAGCGGGCGGTACCCGCGGGGCCCTAGAAACGCGCCAGCGCGCACCTGCTATGCGCGCTTCGTTCCCCGCTCGGCGTCCGACTCCGCGAGGCGCTCCTCGAGGCGGTCGACCTCGCGCTGCAGGTTGCGGAGACGCGCCTGGAGCATCAGCAGGTAGACGAAGATGCCGGCCCAGAAGACGGCGAAGCCCGCGAACAGGAACTCGAGTGCCATCACGCCCCCTCGTGCCGGTCGATCTTCGCCCGCAGCGTCGCGGTGCGCTTCGCCAGCCATTCAGCCTCGGTCCGCAGGATGCCCAGCCACAGCGCGAGCGCGCCGATGCCGAGGAATGCGATCATCAGCACCAGCAGCATCTCCGGCGGCAGCGCGGGCCGTTCGAGGCCGCGCATGACGATGGGCTGCGGGTGCAGCGTGCGCCACCACGTCACCGAGAACATCACCAGCGGGATGTCGAGGGCGCCCAGCACCGCGAAGACCGCCGCAAAGCGCGCCGCCTGCTCGTCCAGTTCGTCCGCCATCGACCGCGCCAGCAGGTACGCCGCGTAAATCAGGAAGAGCACCAGCGTCGACGTGAGGCGGGCGTCCCACGTCCAGTAGACGCCCCAGATCGGCTTGCCCCACAGCGCGCCCGTGGCGAGCGTCAGGCCGGTGAATAGCACGCCGACCGTCGCCGCACCTCGGGCCACGGCGTCCCAGCGCAGGTCGCGCTTCCAGAGCACGACGAGCGACGCGAGGAAGACGACGCCGAACGCGCCGTATGCGGCCAGGATCGACGGGAAGTGGATGTACAGCAGCCGCTGCACGTCACCCTCGATGATCTCGCGTGGGGCGACGACGATGGAGCCGATGATCATCGCCATCACGGCGCTGCCGACGATCGGTGGCAGCACGATCCACCAGAAGCCGTAGAGCCGCTGCAGGGTCGAGGTGAGCGCGCTCATCGTTCCACCGCGATCGGGAACAGCAGCACCGAGAGCGCCGCGCTCCACAGCGCAGCGACGGCCAGCAGCAGCGTCCACGGCGCCGCGCCGACCTCGACGTTGAGCGCCGCGCCCGTGGCGCGCACAGCGCCGATCAGCAGCGGGACGAGCAGCGGCAGCGCCATCACGGGGAGCAGCATCGCGCGCCCGCGCATCGAGGCGGACATCGTGGAGAGGAGCGTGGTGAGGGAGACGGAGCCGACCGTTCCGAGGAAGACGATCACCAGCAACTCCAGGGAAACGAGGTTCGTATCGAACAGGATAGTCGCGAGCCCGAGCTGGAGGAACTCGATCACGAGCATCGCGATGATGTTCGCCGCCGCTTTGCCGAGGTACACCATCGTCGGCGACACGGGCGACAGCAGCAGGGCGTCGAACGTGCCCTCCTCGGACTCGCGGGCGAAGGACTGGCCGCCCGCGAAGATGCCGGCGAAGAGGAACGTCGTCCACAGCACGCCCGGCAGCAGCGGCCGGATGTCGCCCGTCGCCAGGTCGAAGGCGAACGAGTAGACGAGCACCGCGATCGTCGCGAACGCGCCCGCCGAGGCCCACCCCGCACGGTCGCGCCACGCGAGGCGCAGGTCCTTCATCACCACCGCCATCGCTGGCCCCACGGTGTCGCTCATGCCTGCACCTGACCTTGGGGTGTCCCGATCACGCTCGCGGTGTCTTCGACGACTCGCCCGTGGTCGAGGCGCACGAGGCCAGTCGCCCACGTCTCCACGCGGTCGACGCGATGCGTGGCCGCGAGGACCGTGAGGCCGGGCGCACGCAGCGCCAACTCGTCCAGCAGCTCGATGCCCTCGGGGTCGAGTCCCGTCTCGGGCTCGTCGGCAAGCAGGATCGCGGGGCGGTGGAGCAGCGCGCGGGCGAGCGCGAGCCGCTGGTGGTAGCCGCGCGAGAGCACCGAGGTCGCTTCGTGCCGGCGGTTCCACACGCCGACGGCGCGCAGGAGTTCCTCGATGCGCGGCTCGGGCCGCGCGACGCCGTACAGCCGCGCGAAGAAGCCGAGGTTCTCGAGCGGGGTCATCTCCTCGTACAGCATCGGGGCGTGCGCGAGGACGCCGATTGCGCGGCGGAGCGCGGCAGGGCGTGCCTTTAGCGAATGACCGACGATCGTCGCGTCGCCCTCGGTCGGCGTGACCAGGGTGGAGAGCATCGCGAGGAGCGTGGTCTTGCCGGCGCCGTTCGCGCCGACGAGCGCGGTACGTGACCCCGCGGGAAGCGCGATCGCGACCTGCCGTACGACGTCGAGGCCGCCGTAGCGCTTGGTCAGCGCCTCCGTCTGGAGGATCGGCGCCTCGAGGATCGCCGTCACGCGGTCCCGCCGAGGTGGCTGCGTGCGCGCCACACCGCCATCGTGCCGCCGCCGACGATCAGCAGCGCGAGGATGCTCGCGATCGCGGCGCCCCGAGGCTCCGTCAGCGGGTTGGTCTGCACGACCTCCTTCGAGAGGCCGACGAGGTGGACGACGATCCCGCCACCCGGCTGCACGCTCCCGTTGGACTGCACGATCTGGAGCACCTGCCCCTCTCCGGGCTGACCCGGCTGCGGCGTGGTTCGCTCGTCCTGGACACGGCGCGCACCCGTCTCCGACGTCAGCGAGGCCACGGCACCCACGGGCACACGCACCGTGACGCGCTCCGTGGGGAGCGCGGCAGTGACGCGCAGCGCGTACTCGTCCGCCTCGCGGTCGAAGGCGACCACGTAGCGCGTGACCACGGGCGTGAGCCGCCCCGGACGGATCGGGGTCGTCGCGGTGAGCACGCCTCGTTCGAGGGTGAACTTCCCGTCCGACTCGTCGCCCGTTGCCTCGGTCGTCCCGGTGGGGGCGGGGATGCGCAGGGTGACGCCCGAGTCATCGCCGATGAACACGCGGTCGCTGGGGTTCGCGATCATGTCCTCGCGCAGCAGGCCGATCTGTCCCTGCACGCGGTCGATCGCCACCACCGTGACGGTCGAGGAAACGATCGCGAGCGCCGGGGCGGTGCGCGTGGTCGCGTATACGCGGAAGTCGCGCGTTACCTCGCGCACGGTCTCGGTGAACGTCACCACCTCGCCGAAGTAGTCCACGCCCTCGTACGTCACGTGCGGGATGTACACGCGGCCCTGCTGCACGGGCACGCTCGCGCTGTAGCGGCCGCCGCTCACGGTCGCGGGAATCGAGCCGCTGACCTTCGATGCGTCGAGGGCGATCATTCGCACTGCGACGCTGTCAGGGATCGTCACGCCCTGCGTGCCCGAGGTGATCGCGCCGCTGATCATGCCGGTCGCCTGCGCGTCGGCGTCGCGCGCGAAGCCGAGGAGCGCGCAGCACGCGGCGAGTGCGCAGGTCACGACGAGCGCGGCGATCGAGACGGGACGCGTCACGCACCACCTCCCGCACGGATGCGCTCGATCACGTCACGCAGGCGCATGCCGATCTCCGCGCGGCCACGCTGCCGATCCTCGGCGGCCATGCGTCCGGCGGCGACATCCTCGTCGAGGTCGCGCAGCGCCGCCACGAGCTCGTCGCGCTGCGCGCGCAGGTCGTCGAGGTCGGCGCCTGCGGCACCGTCCGCCTCGGCGTCCTCGCGTCGAGGCAGGGCGATGTAGATCGCGGCGATCGCGGCCAGCGCGGCAAGCACGGCCCATTCCGGTCGGAGCAGCGACTCCATCACCGGGTGCCCCGGGGCGCGTCGTCCTCGTGCGCCTCGTCGACCAGCGCATCGACCCAGCGGTCGTCGCTCCCGGGGGGCCTCGAGGAGGTATGCGAGGCGGCGCGCGCGAGACGGCGATCGGAATCGCGCCGCATCGAGTACAGCGCGCACCCGGCGGCGACGGCGGTCAGTCCGATCGCGCCGCCGACCCACCCGAACAGCACGAGGTTGAAGCCCCGCCTCGGCAGCTCAGCGCGCACCTTCGGGCCATAGCGCGTCTCGAAGAACAGGATGATGTCGTCGGGCGTCGATCCGGCGGCGAGGCGCTCGCGGATCAACTGCTTCATGTCGTTGCAGATCGCCAGCGTGCACACATCGAGGCGCTCGTTCACACAGAGCGGGCAGAGCAGTTGTTGCTCCACGGCCAGCACCTGTGCGTCGCTCGGCGTCGGGCGGGCGGGTGCAGGGCGTGTCGCGGCGGGCGAGGGCGTCCCGGTCGGTGTCTGGGCGCGTACCTCGCGCGGTGCACCCAGGGTCACGAGACCGATCGCCACCAGTGAGACGATCACCGTCAGACGCCGGCGGGTGGCCTTGCGCATCACGCAGGCTCCGCGTCGGCCGGTGCGGCCCCCGAGGCAGGCGAGGTAGCGCGGACCGGGTCGCGCCGGAGGATGCCGAAGGCGAGCAGTCCGCCGAGCGTGTACACGCCGCCGCCGATCCACAGCCATTTCGCGAGCGGGTTCACGAAGACCTGGATCTCGGCTTTCCGGTCCTTGTCCCAGCCCTGCGTGAACACGTAGAGGTCGCGTGCGAGCGTGGAGTCGACGGCGACGATCGCCGTCGGCTGGTCCGGGAAGTTCGTGAAGAAGCGGCGGCCCGGTTCCAGCACCGCGACGTTGCGCCCGTCGCGCGTGACCTCGAGGCGGGTTAGGCCCTCGACCTCGATGCCATTGATGCCGGGGCGCTTGGCGATCAGGTCGTTGTAGTGGAAGGCGTACCCGGCGACCTCGAACGTCTCGCCGGGCGACACGATGTGACGCGTTTGCTGCTGGTAGACGGTCGATCCCACAACGGCGACCGCCATGATCGCCACGCCGAGGTGCACCAGGTAGCCGCCCGCGCGGCGCGGGTCGCGCCCGAAGATGCCGGCGACGGCGCTGGGCCACGAGGCACCTCGGGCGGCGCGCAGCCCGCGTGCGGCGATGAAGTACTCGCGGAACGTGACGTAGCCGATCGTCACACACAGGCCGGTCGCCGCCAGCGCGTACAGGCTGTGCATCCCCAGCACGCCGAGGACGATCCACGAGGCGGCGGCGACGATGAGCGGTTTGCGGAAGCGCCGCACGTGGTGGCCCGTCGCCCCGCCCCGCCAGGGCAGCACTGTCCCGACGACGATCAGCAGCAGCAGCAGCACGAGCAGCGGCGCGGTGACGTCGTTGTAGAAGGGTGGCCCCACAGTGACGCGGATGTCGCGCAGCAGCTCGGAGAACACGGGGAACAGCGTCCCGCCGAGGATCACGAGTCCGATCGCGATCATCAGGTACGAATTGAGGATGAGCCCGGTCTCACGCGACGCGAGCGCATCGAAGTCGGCTTCCGCGTGGAGCCTCGGCAGCCGCCACGCGATGAGGATGACCGAGGCGAGCACGGTCAGTCCCATGAGCCCGAGGAAGTACGGCCCCACGTTCGACTGCGCGAACGAGTGCACCGAGGCGACGAGACCCGACCGCACGTTGAACGTGCCGAACACCGCGAGCGCGAACGCAGCCAGCACCAGCACCAGGTTCCACGTCTTCAACATGCCTCGGCGCTCCTGCACGATCAGCGTGTGCAGGAAGCCGATCATCGGGAGCAGCGGGAGGATCGCGGAGTTCTCGACCGGGTCCCAGCCCCAGTAGCCGCCCCAGCCCAGCACGGTGTACGCCCACCACGCCCCGAGCATGTTGCCGATGCTCAGGATCAGGAAGGACGTGAGCGCCCAGCCTCGAGCGTGCCGCACCCACGCGGCGTCGAGGCGGCCCGAGAGCAGCGCGGCCACGCCGAGCACGAACGGGATCGAGGTGCTGACGAGGCCGGTCAGCAGGAACGGCGGGTGGATCAGCATCCCGGGGTCGACCAGCAGCGGGTTCAGCCCCTGTCCGTCCGCCGGGGTGATCGGGCTCACGCGGAACGGGGACGCGAGGAAGATCAGTGCGACGAGGAACCCGCAGAGGATCGCGCCCATCGTCGCGACCGTGTGCGCCGCGCCCCAGGGGATCTTCGGCACGGTGATCGAGGTGAACGCCGCCATGAACAGCGACATCGACCACGTCCAGAACAGTAGCGAGCCGGGCTGGCCGCTGTAGAGCGACGCCCACTTCATTTCGAGCTGCATGTTCCTCGACGAGACGGAGGCGACGTGCGCGATGGAGAAGTCGTTGGTGATCAGCGCGTAGGCGAGCGTCACCGTCGCCATCGTCGTCAGCAGCGCCGTCGCGATGATCGCGCGGCGTCCGGCGAGCAACAGGGCGCGGTTCGCGAACCGGTGCCCGGCGGCCGACGCCACGATCGCGACGACCGAGGCGGCAAGCGCCGTGAGGAGCGCGGAGGCTCCCAGCGTCGCGATCACGTTCACGCGCGGCTCATTCCATGCCCTAGCGGGGGATGCCCGGGGGATGCGTTCCGGTCGCCGAGGGACGTCCGGGCGCAGGCTTCGTGTCGTCCGGCTTCACGAAGTGGGACGAGATCGAGCCATCGTCCGGCTTGTCGGCGTAGAACTCGTTCTCGTGCTTGATGATGATCGAGTCAGCCCTGACGAGGCTGCCGCCCTTGCCGGTGCCCTCGACCACGACCATCGCGTAGGGGCCGAACAGGTTCGGGACGACGCCCTTCGGGTAGTCGACCTCGACACGGTCGTTCGCGTCGCCCTGGATCGCGAAGGCGATCGGGCGGCCGGCCTGCTCCTTCACCGAACCCTCGACGACCCGGCCGGCAACGCGGACCCGCTGGTCGTGCAGACGCGTGTTCCGGATGAACTCCTCGGGCGTGATGTAGTAGGAGACGGAGTCGCCTGCCGCGCGGAAGGCGAGCACGGAAATGGCGGCGGTCGCGACGAGCAGCAGGGCGACGAGGCGGGCACGGCGGCTGGTCAGCATTCCGCTCATGAGGTGCCTCCCACCTTCCCCGCTACTGGTTGTGCCAGCTCGTCCAGCAGTTGCCGCAACGTGCCCTCCGTGAGCGCGCCCTGGTACCGCGCGCGTGCACGCAGACCAGGGTCGAGGAAGTACGAGTCGGGGAGGGCGGCTACCCCATAGTCTACGTACACACGCCCGTCAGTGTCCGCTACCACCGGGAAGGTCAGCTTCTGCCGGTCGATGAAACGGCGGGCATCGCTCTCCGCGTCCCAGATGTTCACTCCGACGCACCGGTAGCCCCGCTGCTGGTACTCCGGCCAGAGCTTCTGGATGACCGGTGCCTCCGCCTGGCAGGGGATGCACCACGAGGCCCAGAAGTAGACGAACACCGGTCCACTGTCCGGGGCGGCCCCCGTGGTCAGCTCGAATGGCTGCCCGTCGAACCGTGCGAGGGTGAACGGAGGCATCTGGCGGCCTCGGCCGTCGCTCCGGCCGTCGGTCGTGGAGCCGATGCCGCGGCTCATCGCGAAGGCCATGGTCCCCATCAGGAGCACCAGGAGGAGCCCGATCCCGGCGGTCAGCAGGCGAGCCCGGCGTGTCTTCATCCCATCGAGGCTATGCGGGAGCGTCCCGCAGAATCAACGATCGGGCGATCTCATGTCGCTCTCGGAGGCATTTCAGCGCTCAGGAATTGCTCAACCAACTGAGCGCACGCCTTGACCCAACGTTCGGCGTGGTGCTAATTCATCAGAGCACTGTTTCGCAGAAACCCACGACGCGGTCGGGGACGCGTAGACGCGTGCCCGGCTCGACGGCCCGGGCCTTGGTGTACGGAGGACGCAATTGGGTGGTTCTCGCCCCGGGCGCATGATTGCGATCATCGCTTCCCTCGTCGTGACCGGCGTGGTGACCTTCCTGATCTATCTGGCCTTCGCCGAATCGCTGGACGCGGTTCGCCAGCCGATGACGACCTTCGTCCCGAAGTCTGATAACGCCGAGCTGGTGCATGGCGTCTACAAGCTGATCTTCTGGCTCGCCGGTGCCGTCTTCGTCGGCATCATGGCGCTCACGCTGGCCTTCAGCCTCATGTACCGAGAGCGCCCCGGCCAGGAGGCCCGCCAGTTCCACGGCAACTCCCGCCTCGAGGTCGTCTGGACGCTGATCCCGGTGCTCCTTGTGGTCGCGATGGCTGTGCCGACGTTCTCCACGATGTCCGTGCTGACGAAGCCGGCGCCGGAGGGCGCGCTTCAGGTCATCGCCATTGGTCACCAGTGGTGGTGGGAGTTCCAGTACCCGGAGCTCGGCATCACCACGGCGAACGAGTTGCACCTCCCGGTGAACCGTCCGGTGAGCGTCACGCTCAAGTCGGTAGACGTCATCCACTCCTTCTGGGTCCCTCAGCTCTCGGGCAAGATAGACAACGTCCCCGGTCATGAGAATCACCTCTGGTTCACCCCGACCGAGGCGCGCGCTGAGCCGTACCTCGCGCAATGCGCCGAGTTCTGCGGACTCTCGCACGCGAACATGCGCTTCCGTGTCTTTGTCAGCGAGACGCCCGCCTTCGAGACGTGGGCGAAGGCCGTGAAGACGGACCGCGTCGCCCCGTCGGCTGACCTCGCGAAGGCTGGCGAGCAGCAGTTCACGACCTCGGGCTGCATCGCCTGCCACACTGTCCAGGGCAACCCGACGGCCGCCGGCAAGATCGGCCCGAACCTCACGCACTTCGCGTCGAGGACCACGCTGGCCTCGGGCACACTGGATCGCACGCCGGAGAACGTCCGCAAGTGGCTCTCCAACCCGCCGGCCGTGAAGCCGGGCTCGCTGATGCCGAACCTGAACCTCTCGCCGGAGGCGCTCGACAAGCTGGTCGCGTACCTCGACGGGTTGAAGTAACGGTGGTCGACTCGACGGTTGAGTCGAGGATGATCGTCACGACGTACGAAGCGCGGGCCCTTGGGTACCTCGCGGCTGGAGGATGCTAGATGGCTACCGCTATCGGCGTGATGACCCACGCGGAGGAAGATACCGGTCTCTGGTCGTGGCTCACGACCGTGGATCACAAGCGCATCGGCGCGGTCTACACAGTGGCCGGCTTCATCTTCTTCATGATCGGCGGCCTCGAGGCGGTCGCGGTGCGCACGCAGCTCGCGGTGCCGAACGGCACGGTGCTGGATGCCGACCGCTACAACCAGTTCTTCACGATGCACGCCCTCACGATGATCTTCCTGGCGATCATGCCCATGGGCGCCGGCTTCTTTAACTACTTCATCCCGCTGCAGATCGGTGCGCGCGACGTCGCGTTCCCGCGGCTCAACGCATTGTCGCTGTGGATCTTCCTCGGCGGTGGTCTGCTGCTGAACAGCAGCTTCTTCCTCGGCGGCGCGCCGAACGGTGGCTGGTTCGGGTACGCCCCCCTGAGCAGCATCGAGTACGCGAAGACCTCTGGGATGACGTTCTACGTCGTCGGCCTGCTGACTCTGGGCCTCTCGACGCTGATCGCGTCGCTTAACTTCGCCGTTACCATCATCAACATGCGCGCGCCCGGCATGTCGATGATGCGGCTGCCGGTCTTCATCTGGATGGTCCTGGTCGTCGCGTTCCTGCTGATCCTCTCGCTGCCCGTCCTGACGGTCGGTCTGCTCCAGCTCTACTTCGACCGCGTCTGGGGCACCTCGTTCTTCAGCCCCGCCACCGGAGGCGACCCGATCCTCTGGCAGCACATCTTCTGGATCTTCGGTCACCCCGAGGTCTACGTGCTGATCCTCCCCTCGATGGGCATCGTGTCCGAGGTGCTTCCGGTGATGTCGAAGAAGCCGCTGTTCGGCTACTCGGCGATCGTCTTCGCCGGCGCCGCGATCGGTGTCCTCGGCTTCGGCGTGTGGGCCCACCACATGTTCACCACTGGTCTCGGCCCCGTCCCGCAGGTCGTCTTCTCCGCCAGCACCATGGCGATCGGGATCCCGACCGGGATCAAGATCTTCAACTGGCTCGGCACGATGTACGGTGGCAACATCCGCTTCGTGACGGCGACCTATTTCTCAGTCGCGTTCATCGCGCTGTTCACCATCGGCGGCATCTCGGGGGTCATGCACGCCTCCCCGCCGATCGATGGTCACCACCAGGACTCGTACTTCGTCGTCGCCCACCTGCACTACGTGCTCTTCGGCGGCGCGATCATGGGCATCTTCGCGGGCCTGTTCTACTGGTTCCCGAAGATGTCCGGCAGGATGCTGGACGAGACGCTCGGCAAGATCGGCTTCTGGATCATGTTCGTGGGCATGAACCTAACCTTCTTCCCGATGCACTTCCTCGGCCTCGCCGGTATGCCTCGACGTATCTACACGTACGACGCAGACCTCGGCTGGGACACCTGGAACATGGTCGCGACGATCGGTTCCTACACGATCGCTACCAGCGTGCTGATCTTCGTCATCAACGTCATCAAGACGATGCGCAAGGACAAGGACGCCGGCGACGACCCGTGGGGTGGCGCGACGCTCGAGTGGGCGACCAGTTCGCCCCCGCCCGCGCACGACTTCGACGTGATCCCCGAGGTACGCGACCGCGACCCGCTGTGGTACGACCGTGACCACGGGATCGCGCGCGCCGCGGTGCCGGAGCACAACCACATCCACATGCCGCCGCCCTCGTACTTCCCGCTCATCGTCGCGCTCGGCGCGCTGCTGATCGCGGTCGGCTCGATGACGCACCTCAGCGTGCTGGGCCTGGGCGCCGTGATCGCGATCTACGGAGTCTGGGGCTGGGCGCTGGAGCCCACCGATTAGGAATACGCGCCTCGCAGCGTTCAGGAGTCAGAGATGGCAGCAGCCGCGCACGAGACCCAGCCCGCCACGCAACACGCCACGACCACCGGCATCGATAACCGGAAGGTCATGATGTGGATCTTTCTGGCGTCGGAGTGCCTCTTCTTCGGAGCGCTGATCTCGACGTACCTGATCTTCAAGGGCGACTCGCTGGTCGGGCCGTATCCGAAGGAGATCCTGAACATTCCGGTCACCTCGACCAGCACGTTCGTCCTGCTGATGAGCTCGCTGACGATGGTGCTCGCGGTGTACGGGGCGCAGCACGGCCGCCTAGGCATGATGAAGGTCATGCTGCTCGCGACGATCCTGCTGGGCCTCGGCTTCCTCGGCTTCCAGGCGTACGAGTTCACCGAGTTCGTGCACGAGGGTCTCGGCCTCACGACGAACCAGTTCGGCACGTCGTTCTTCGTGCTCACCGGCTTCCACGGCACCCACGTCGCCGTTGGCGTGCTGTACCTGCTCTCGCTGCTGGTGGCGTCGAACCGCCGCACCGGCCTCGGTCGCGACCGTGCGCTCCACATCGACATCGCCGGCCTCTACTGGCACTTCGTCGATGTGGTGTGGATTGTCATCTTCACGATCATCTACCTGATCCCGAACTAGTCCGCAGACCGGGCCAACGCCGCGAACGCATCGGAGACACCCATGAGCCACGACGCACACGCCGAATCGCACGAGGAGCACCCCCCTACGACGATCCGCGAATACGTGATGATCGGCTTCGTGCTGTTCGTTGTGACCGTGGTGGAGCTCTGGGTCTCCTACAACGAGCAGATCCTCGGCAGCACGATGATCCCGGTGCTGTTCGTGCTGTCGGCGTTCAAGTTCGCCGTCGTCGTCGCGATGTTCATGCACCTGCGCTTCGAGCACTCGCTGCTCTGGAAGCTCTTCTCGTTCGGCCTGATCCTCGGCACCGCGATGATCATCGCGCTCACTGCGCTCTTCTGGCACGACCGCACGGACGCCGTCGGCGGCCCGGAGTACCACACCGGCTCCACGCAGGCTGAGGCCAGCGCGCCCGGCGGTGCCGCACCGGCGCCCGCGAAGCACTAGCCTCCGCTCTCGCCAGGACAACCACGAAGCCCGGCCATCGGCCGGGCTTCGCTGTGTTTGTGGGCCGCCGCTATGCATCAGCGGGTTCGGAATCGCGCGCTGCACGCCTTCTGGTGGATGCTCGAAGGGGCAGCCCGTTGATGTGCCTCCGGTGCGTCTCGTTGCGAGAGGCTGCCTAGACGGCCGGAGTGCCGAGACGCTTCGCGTCAGCTGCCTGCTGGCGACGCTCGGAGATGTGCAGCCACATGAAGAACACGATCGCCATCGCGATCAGCGTCACCATCTCGCTCGGCACCCACATGATCAGCCCGGCCAGCTGCTGGTCCGTCGAGGGATCGATCGGGATGACGCGACGGGCCTCCTCGTAGGTGGGGTAGAACGGGTGCGGCGCGAACGTCAGCATCGCCGCAAGCACGTGCTTCGGCAGGCTGCCGCCGAAGATGTAGAGGATGCGCGCGAGGTGCGGGATGCGCGAGTGGAGCGGTCGAGGATCGATCACGTTCCACCAGAACAGCATCGACACCGCCGTGAACGAGGCGTGCTGGAGGTCGTGGATCTTCTGATCCTGGAGCGACGCCTCCCACCACCCCGGCACGAGGTGCCACGCCCACACGACGGAGGTGAGCAGCACGATCGTGGTCGCGGGGTGGGTGAGCGCGCGGTAGGCCACCCTCGTCGCTGCGCGGCCGGCCAGCGGGCGCACCACGCCGTGGCGCAGCCAGCCTGGTAGCCCGCGCAGGAGCGGCGTGGTCGGCGCGCCGAGGAGGATCATCGGCACGGCGTACATCATCACCATCTCGTGCTGGATCATGTGCATCGAGAAGTGGTGCTCGCCGATGCGGTCGATCGGCGACTCCATCGCCAGCACGTACATCGCGAGCCCGCCGTAGAACAGCGTCGTGCGCCACCACGGGTGCTGGCGGCTCCGGTCCTCCCAGCGGCGCAGCCCGCGCAGGTAGAACCACCCCACGAGGGCGACGGGGATGATCAGGCTCGGGTCGAAGCTCCACGCCTGCCACCAGGGCAGCCCCGGCGGGATGCTCCCGTGCGCGGGCCCGGCGACCGCCGAGGTGATGCGGAACAGGTCGAGGCTGAGCATCGTGCGCGTCCTCGGATCAGGCGCCCGTCAGGTGGTGGCGGGCTGTCGAATCGGGCTGAAGGGCCGCCTGACTCACAGTGTGCCGCAGCCTCGGCGCGAGGGCTACGAGGGCTGTTCGAGGCGGGCTACGGCGTAGCGGGAGACGCGGGCTGAGCGGCGACCAGCGTCATGGAGGTCGCGCTCGCGAACCCGGTCGGGAAGGCCTTGAGGAACGTGTCGTTCAGGAAGCCGGCGTCCACCGCGTAGAGGAACCACTCTCCCTGCATGTTCTGCACCCACGCGGCGGAAGCATTCGCGCCTCTGAGCGCCGTCGCCAGCTCGGTGTGCGTGCCGCCCTGGAACACGGCGAACGCGACGCGCGACGAGGCGTACACCGGTCGCGAGGAGAACGTGCCCCGGCCCGCCGCGGTGGGCGCGGTATCGCTGGTCACGTAGCCGCGCCCGACCCGGCCCGTGCCGACGCCCTGCACGACGACGCGATAGAACCGCGTATCGGCGGGCGTGATGCTGTAGCTCGCGACACCTCGCGCGTCCGTCGGTTCGGTCGCGATCGTCGACCACAGCACCTGGTCGACGGAGCTCTGCAGCGCGGAGGGGGCGTTCACGCGAGTCACCGGGCTCGTCACGCGCACCGGCACGCCGGCGGGGCTCGTGAACATCGTGGGGATCGTCTGCTCCACGCCGGGCGCGGTGGGCTTGGCGAGCTGCGCACGGTAGAACTCCAGCATCGCCGTGGTCATACGGAGCGCGAACTCCGTGCGCTCCGTCCTCGGGCCGAACGCGCCCTTGAGGACGCCGACCGCGCGGAAGCGCCCGTTCGTCGGCTCCGGCTCGAAGATCGCCGCGCCGCTCTCGCCCGTGCTCGTCCCCCACTGGTAGGCGAGGAAGTCCGCGTCGAAGTCCACCAGCGGCTGTGGCTTCGGCATCTGCCAGAGCGTGCCGTATTGCGCCGTGGTCCCGTACCCGGCTGTCGAGAACGTGCCGCCGGAGAGCTGCCGGTCGGATGGCACTGCGAGGTCGAACCACCCCGTCGCGTTGCCCACGGTGTTCGAGGACAGCGTGATCGCCGCGTAGTCCGCCGTCAGGTCCTGCGTCGAGATCCACGTGGGGCTGACCGCGAACGCGGTCGCGTACTCCGTCCCGAACGGCGCGTTCAGCCCGTCGATGCCGGGTGTCACGAACGCGCTGGTCGCCCAGCCGCCGTATTCCTTGCTGTAGAGGCAGTGGGCCGCGGTGGCGACGGTGTGCGGCCCCACCATGAAGCCCGTGCAGGTGACGTCGCCCTTCGGCAGCCGGATCTGCAGCAGCGCGATCATCCCCTGCGTCTGCGTCGTCGCCGTCTGCGCGGCGGCGCCCTCCGGCCTGGCCACGACGAGGATCGCGATCGCCAGCAGCATCGCCACCAGCGCGCGCCCGGCGAGCACCGGCAGCCGCACCCCGCGCGCACGTACGGTCATCGCGATAGTGGAACCTCGAGGGATACGGAGCACCGACAACGGAGCCGCCTTCTCGCGCTACCGTCCGAGGTGGAGCGCATCCAATCTAACATCGGCGTGGTCGCACGATGTAACGACTGTGCTCGCGGGGCGGCTTTCCGGATTGACGCCCTGAAGCCTGCGCTCCTACCATCGCTGCCTGATACTTTGCGTACTCCATACGCTTAGTCGCCGAGCGGGCCGTTGAGGCCGGGAGCCGTCGCCATGCACACCCTTCGCGTCGCGCTCGCGCAGATCAACACGACCGTCGGGGACCTCGAGGGCAACCGGGCGCGCATCCTGGAGGCGGCGCAGCGCGCGGCGCAGCAGGGCGCCGACCTCGTGGCGTTCCCCGAGCTCGCGATCACGGGGTACCCGCCGGAGGACCAGCTGCTGCGCTCCTCGTTCATCGAGGAGGCGCGCGAGAGCCTCGAGCGGCTGGCGCAGGAGGCGCGCGGGCTGCCGGCGCTGATCGTCGGCTGCGTCGAGTTCGACCGGCACCTGTTCAACTCGGCGGCCGTCATCCACGACGGCGCGGTCGTGGCGATGTACCACAAGCAGCACCTGCCGAACTACGGCGTCTTCGACGAAGACCGCTACTTCACCGCGGGCGACGTCCCGCTGGTGGTGACGATCGCGGGCGTCGAGGTCGGCGTGACGGTCTGCGAGGACGCGTGGTACCCCGTCGGCCCGATCAGCGACGAGGCGGTCGCGGGCGCGCGCGTAATCGTGAACATCAACGCCTCGCCGTTCTACGCGGGCAAGACGGGCGACCGCGAACGCATGCTGGCGACGCGCGCGGCGGACAACACCGTCGCGCTCGTCTACGTGAACCAGGTCGGCGGGCAGGACGAGCTCGTCTTCGATGGCAACTCGATGGTCTTCGACGCGACGGGCGCGGTGCTGGCGCGCGGCGCGAGCATGGAGGAGGACCTGCTGCTCGCGGACATCCCGATCGAGCCGATCGTCCAGCGCCAGCTCCACGATTCGCGCCTGCGCCGGATGCGCGAGGAGGGCACGTTCGCCCTCGCCGATGAGATCCACGTGTCGCCGGGCGGCGGGGTCGCGCCCTCGCGCGCCGCGCTGCCCGCGCGCAGCCTCGAGGCGCCCGACGCGCTGGCGGAGACGTACAACGCGCTGGTGATGGCGACGCGCGACTACGTGCGCAAGACCGGCTTCGAGCGCGTGTTCGTCGCGCTGTCGGGCGGCATCGACTCCGCGATCGTCGGCGCGATCGCCGTCGACGCGCTCGGCCCCGAGTCGGTCGTCGGCGTCTCGCTCCCGTCGAGGTACTCCTCGGAAGGCTCGATGAGCGACGCGGACGACCTGGCGCAGCGCCTCGGCATCCGCATGATCACGATGCCGATCGAGCCGATCCACGCCGCCACGCTGGGCGTGCTCGCCGACGAGTTCGGCGGCGACGCGGGCACCGCGGGCGAGAACGTGCAGGCACGCATCCGCGGCCTCCTCGTCATGGCGCTCTCGAACCACACCCCGCGGTCGATGGTGCTGACGACCGGCAACAAGTCGGAGTACGCCTGCGGCTACGCGACGCTGTACGGCGACATGGCCGGCGGCTTCGCCGTGATCAAGGACGTGCCGAAGACCCTCGTGTGGAAGCTCGCGCGCTACCGCAACACGGTGTCCGAGGTGATCCCGCGCAACTCGATCGAGAAGCCCCCGTCGGCGGAGCTGCGCCCCGACCAGCTCGACAGCGACTCGCTCCCCGCGTACGAGATCCTCGACCCGATCATCGAGGCGTACGTCGAGGACGACCTGTCGCTGGAGACGATCGTCGCGCTCGGCCACGACGAGGCGACGGTGAAGCGCGTCATCGACATGGTGAACCGCAACGAGTACAAGCGCCGCCAGTCCCCGCCCGGCGTGAAGATCACCCCCCGCGCTTTCGGCCGCGACCGCCGCCTCCCCCTCGCGACGAAGTACCGCGGCTACTAGCGTGGCGAACGCAGGCCGCTAGCGGTGTGGAGTTCGCGGACAAACCAGAGCGGGGGGATCGACGCACGTCGATCCCCCCGCTTCGCGACTAGGCCGCGGGTCGCGTGAGGTACGCCCACACGAGCGCAGCGAGGCTGGCCGCGACGATCAGCTCTGCCCAGAAGAAGGAGAGGTAGTCGCTGAGCGCGCCAATGGGCGGCGCCCCCGGGGTGGCCCCGCGGAACGCGATCAACGCGAAGAGGAGACCGCCGGTCCAGCCGAGCTGTC
>CANIRU010000020.1 GCA_947470025.1 Chloroflexota bacterium | reverse complement strand
GATGTTGAAGATCAGGTCGTCCGTGGAGGACTCCTGCTTCAGCACCTCGTTCACCCAGAGCTGCACCTTGAGCGCGTGCGGGTCGGGGACCTCGTCGCGGGTGACGAGGTAGGGGCCGGTGGGGCCGTGGGTGTCGAAGCCTTTGCCCATCATCCAGGTGGGGAAGTGCATCTGCCAGTCGCGCACGGAGACGTCGTTGCCGTTCATGTACCCGGCGACGTAGTCCAGCGCGTCCTTCGCGGCGATGTGGCGGCCCGCCTTGCCGATGACGAAGCACAGCTCGACCTCCCAGTCGACCTGCTCGCTCGCCTTCGGGATCTCGATCGCATCGCCGGAGCCGATGATGCACGTGCGCACCTTCGCGAACACGATCGGTCGATCCGGCAGCGTCGCACCCATTTCCTGCGCGTGGAGGCGGTAGTTCAGGCCGATCGCGTACACCGTCCGCGGCTCCGGGATCGGCGCGTCGAGGCGGAAGCCGACCTCGTCGGTGCGCCAGAGCACACCCGCGTCGCGCAGCGCCGTGTCCTCGAGGCGCGACTCCGCCCACGCGACCACCGCGTGCGCCGCGTCGAGACCCTCGTCGCCGAGGTCGAGCAGACCGAGCATGTCGTCCGGGAGGGCGCGGAGCGCGTGCGTGCCGCCGGTCGCGGCGCGTGCCGCGAACCCTCGAGCGAGGTCGACGACATGGTTCGCGCCCACCATCGCGCCCGAGCGCGTCGTCCCGCGGGAGGTGTACGTCACTAGTCGCAAGCGGGGCTCCTTCGATGTCCGCGCGGCCACGCTGGCCTCGGCGGTCGTCGCGATGCTACCCCGGGGGCAGCGCCGCATCCAGCAGGCTAGCCAGCGAGCAGGGCCTTCATCCGGGCGACGGCGCTCGTGATTGCCTCGGTGCTGGCCGCATATGAGAGGCGCAGGTGGCCCTCACCCAGCGCGCCGAAGCTCGTGCCCGACAGCGTGGCGACGCCCGCCTCGTCGAGGAGGCGCGCCTGGAGCGTGCGGGAGTCGATGCCGGTACCGGTGATGTTCGGGAAGACGTAGAACGCTCCGCCGGGGTCGGCGCAGTGGACGCCGGGGATCGCGTTGAGCTCGCGCACGATGAGCTTTCGGCGCTCATCGAACGCCGCGACCATGCGGTCGACGTCGCCCTGCGGGCCCTCGAGGGCGGCGAGCGCGGCCCACTGCGTCGGGGCGTTCACGCAGGAGTAGGAGTTCACGGCGAGTCGCTCCGCGTGCGCGAACAGCGCGGGCGGGAAGATGCCGTAGCCGACGCGCCAGCCGGTCATGGCATACGTCTTGCTCCAGCCGTCGATCACGATCAGGCGGTCACGGATCTGCTCGTAGCGCAGTAGGCTCACGTGTTCGCGCTCGCCGTAGAGCATGCGGCTGTAGATCTCGTCGCTCAGGATCACCACGTCCGGGTACGCCTCGAGGCCCTCGAGGAGCCGCTCGATCTGCTCCTGCGGGACGACGCCGCCCGTGGGATTGCCGGGGCTGTTCAGGATGATCAGGCGGGTGCGCTCGTTGACCTTCGCGAGCACCTGCTCGGCGTCGAAGGAGAAGCCCTCGCTCTCCAGTAGCTCGATCGGGACGGGGGTGGCGCCGGTGAAGGCGATCATCGACTCGTAGATCGGGAAGCCGGGGTTCGGGTACAGGATCTCCGCGCCCGGCTCGCCGAGGAGCAGGATCGCGAAGTACATCACCGGCTTGGCACCGGGCGTGATCAGCACAGAGCCGGGGTCGACCTGCACGTCGTGACGGCTGCCGAGGTCGGCGGCAACGGCGGCGCGGAGCTCCGGGATACCGGCGGCGGCGGTGTAGCCGTGGCGCCCCTCGTCCAGGGCCCGCTTGGCCGCCTCGACGATGTGATCCGGCGTGCGGAAATCGGGCTGGCCGATGCCGAGGTTGATGATGTCGCGGCCCTGCGCGGCCAGCTGCTGCGCGCGCGCGAGCACCTCGAACGCGGTCTCGGTGCCGAGGCGGTCGAACGCGGGGACGGGATGGATCAAGGGGGGCTCCCAGCTCGCAGGTGGCGTGGTGTGCGCGGATGTCGCCGGATTCTAGACCAAGAACGGAGGTCGAGAGTGGCGATGCACTGTCAGGCCCATTTCACGCCGTTGTCGTCGGCCAGAGAGCACGAGCCATCGACGAGACGAAGCACCGTCGAGCACCCGGATCTCGTCGCACAGCGCATCACGCGTTACGCGAACCTCGTGGGGCGGCAGAACGTCATCGCGGGCGTCGACTGTGGCTTCGGCACCAGCGCTACGACGACGCCACGTGTCCACCCGGAGGTCGTGATGGCGAAGTTCACCGCGCCCGCCGAGGGCGCTCGGCGCGCCTCCGCGCAGCTCTGGCGTTAGCTCGATTGCTCGACCTCTCGGAGCCTCGCGAGGTGCTCGACGAACAGCCGCACGTCCCCCCTAGGACCCCGGCCGGGATCGCCGTGCGCGCAACAGCGCCTCGAGCTCCGTCAGCCAGAGTCGGACGTCGTTGACGTCATCAAGGCGGTAGCGCGCGGCGGTGCTGGCGATCGCGCCGCGGGTGCCGACCACGATGCCGACGCCGTCGTCCTGCACTGCGGCAAAGCCGTCTTCGTCGGTGACGTCGTCGCCGATGTAGATCGCCGTCCGAGGCAGGGCGAGGGGCTGGACACGGTGGCCATCACCGGTCAGCTGTCGGACCAACTGCCCCTTGTGCCAGTCGATGTCCGGGAGCAGCTCGAACAGCTTCTTGCCGTAGCCGAGGCGGAGTCCCGGGGTTTGCTTGGCGACCTCGAGGACGGTGGCACCGATCAGCGGCTCGAGCTCCGGGGGTGACAGACGGTAGTGGACCGCGGTCGCCAGCCGCTTCACCTCGATGATCACACCGACGTCATCGTGTGGGACGGCGGCAACAACGACTTCCCGTTCATCCGGCCTGACCTGCACATCGTCCTGACGGACGCGTTGCGGCCGGCTGACGCCGACCGGTTCCACCCGGGCGAGGCGTGCTTGCGCATGGCCGATGTCATCGTCATCGCCAAGACGAATGCCGCGTCGGCGGAGCAGGTCGCCGAGGCCGAGCGGGAGGCGCGGCGCCTGAACCCCCGTGCCCAGGTGGTACGCGCCGCCTCGCCGGTCACCCTCGACACTCCCGATTCACTTCGCGGGCACGCCGTGCTCGTGGTCGACGACGGGCCCACGCTCACGCACGGCGGGATGCCGTACGGCGCCGGCTACGTCGCGGCGGTGGCGGCCGGTGCGACGATTGTTGATCCGCTTCCGTACGCCGACCCCGCGATCGTGGCCGCGCTCGCCCCGTATCCCCATGTCCGTTCGGTCCTGCCCGCGCTCGGATACGGCGTCGAGCAGCTCGCCGCGCTGGAACGCAGCATCGCGGCCGTGCCGGTGGACACGGTCGTCTCGGGCACGCCGATCGATCTCGCCGCTCTGGTCCACGTCCCGCAGCGCATTGTCCGCGCGCGCTACGAGTTCGCCGAGACCGGTCCGGTGACCCTCGGTTCCATCGTCGATGCGGCGATCGAGCGACGGAGTCCGAGAGGATCGTGACGCGCGACTCGAAGAGCGAATGATGCTCGCGTAGGTTGCTGCGTCCTCCGTGCCGACGCGTGATGAGCTCGATCTGACCGCGGCGTCGGCGATGAGCATCCGAGTGCGTTCGAGCTGAGCGCCGTCTGGTACCTAGCGGCGATCCTGCTGGCCCCGGTCGGTTGCGGCGGCCGTCTCCGCGTCGTCCCGGCGGGCCGCGTGCGCGTCCGCCTCCGCCTGAAGGCGCGCGGGTGGCCTCGGCGGTGTCTGGAGCAGGATCGAGGCGCTCGCCAGGGCGACCGCGGCGAAGATGCCCCAGAAGAACATCGTGTAGCTCATGCCGGCATCGAGGAGATACCCGCCGAGCGGGCCGCCAAGCGACCCGACGATCACCATGAACGGCGTCACCGCGCCTCGAATCGCCCCCTGGTGCGCGCGCCCGAAGTAGTCGGGGATCATCAGCGTCTGGAACACCGACGTGGTCCCGCTGCCGATACCCCAGACGAAGTTGTGCACGAGCACGGACGCGGGCCATGTCGCGCCGAGGGTGAGCGGCAGCATCCCGAGCAGACGCCACACGCCGCCGAAGGCGCCGACGTAGCGGATCGGCACACGCTCCGCGACAACGCCCATGCCGATGCTCATGATCGCGACGGTGAACGGGTCGAGCGCGATGCCGATCGCGATCAACTGCGGTGAGAACCCGAGCTCCTGCCAGTAGTGGTTCCGAAACAGCAGGAACGGGGAGATGACGGTCAGCATCGTCGTGAAGGCGGCGACATGCAGCCAGAGCACCGGCGTGCGCAGCGCCTCGCTGACTGTGAACTCGTAGCGCTCCTTGCCTCGCTCGACGGTCGCCGCGGGCCTCGCGGCCTCGGCTGCGGCCTCGGCAGCGGTCGGAGTGGCGGCGCCATCGGGTAGCAGCCCGATGTCCTCGGGACGGCGGCGCATGAAGAGCGCGTAGGCAGGTGTAACGCCGAGGAAGGCGATCACGCCGAAGATCGCCCACGCGGTCTGCCAGCCGAAGCGGTCGATGAAGAATGCCGCTGCGATCGCCGAGGCCGCGCTTCCGACGAGCTGTCCAGAGGCCGAGATCGAGATCGCCCGTCCGCGCTTCGCTACGAACCAGTTCGCCGGCGGCACGATCGTCAGCACGTTGCCGCCGAAGATGCTGAATCCCGTCAGCCCGGATACGAAGAACAGCGCGTACAGCACCCACAGGTTGGTGATCGTCGAGAAGCCGATCAGCGTGGCGCCCATGATGACGCCCGAGATCGCCCCCGGCCACCGCGAGCCATGCCGGTCAATGATCCGCCCGAAGTACGGCGCGAACAGGCCACCGGCGACCGAGCGGATGGTGATTCCCCACACGAGATCGCTGGGCGATACGCCGAGCGTCGCCGCCATGGGAAAGAGGAAGAAGGAGAAGACCAGCGGGTTCGCCGAGGTGGTCGTGAAGTTGGCGAGCCACGCGCATGCGACGATGACCCATCCGTAGAAGAAACGCGGGCGGGGAGCCGTGGTCGTCATGCGGCAGATCCTCTCGCCCCGGGGCGCTCATCGGCGCCCAAGCATCCGCGTACGGTATGCGGGCCTCGAGGGTGGGGCAAACGAGGTGCGGCGGGGGCCAGAGAGGGATGAGGGGCGTCGAGCGCGTACTCGCGTCGAGGGGCAAGGCCGACCGATGTGGCTGGACGGCGGGCGCTTTACCGAGCTATCTGCGCATCGCCTTAGCGATCTCCCGTCGGCATCCCGCGCTCGTCAGGCGTGCGGGGGCTCAAGGCGAGAACGAATCCATCCCAGTCAGGCACGGTGAAGGTCACCTTGTTGTCGTCCGTCGCCTCGCCGTGCGTGGTCTCGAGATGAAGATCGCCTCCCTCGAGGATGAACGTCTCGAGTGAGCGGCAGACTTGTCCGAGATGTTCGCGGCGGAGCGCGTCCTGTCGTTCGGTTCGCATCAGAGCCTCGCTCTCTCGGTCATTGCCTGGCCGAATGCTCCGCGAGGTGGTGCGCTGCTGACCAGTGAACCGTATGCGGCAATACGGTCATGCTAGAGGGCTGTCCCGGTCGAGCGAACGGCCTCTAGTCCTGAAATGTCGGTGACGCGGGTCAACAGCGGCTCGTAGCGAGGTCCCGCCTGCCGATGTACTCTCCGACCCCCTGAACAGTCGAGGTGGTGAGAGATGGCGGCACTCCGGACCGATATCGTTGAGTCGACCGTGGCTGAGACGGTCATGACCGTGGGCGCCGATGGTGACCCGATCGGGGCGTATGTGGCGCGGCCGATGACGCCGGGGCCGCATGCGGCCGTCGTGCTCATCCACTCGGCGCCGGGGTGGGGCGACTGGTACCACGAGGCGACGGTGCGCTTCGCGCGGCGCGGGTACATCGCCATCTGTCCAAACCTGTACCACCGCGTCGGGCACGGGACGGCCGAGGAGATCGGGGCGCAGGCGCGCGCGGCGGGCGGGGTGGCCGACGCGCAGGTGGTCGGCGACGTGCAGGGGGCGATCGCGCACGTGCGCGGCGTCGAGGGCTTCAGCGGCAAGATCGGGGTCATTGGTGGGTGCTCGGGCGGGCGTCACGCGTTCCTCGTCGCCACGTCGTTGCCCGACCAGCTCGCGGCGGCGGTGGACCTGTGGGGCGGCGGCGTGGTCGCGAAGCCCGAGGACCTCACGCCGAAGCGGCCGGTGAACCTCGTCGAGCGCACCTCGGAGCTGCGGGCGCCGCTGCTCGGCATCTTCGGCAACGATGACGCGAACCCGACGCCCGAGGCGGTCGATACGCTCGAGACAGCGCTGAAGGCGGCCGGAAAGCAGTACGAGTTCCACCGGTATGACGGCGCGGGGCACGGGTTCATGCACAGCGACGGGCTGAACTTCCGGCCGGCGCAGGCCCTCGACGCGTGGACGCACGTCTGGGACTTCTTCGAGCGGCACCTGTCGTAGCCTCGTCCGAGCGACGAGGCGGAATCCCTGTCCGCTCGCCGCGTCTAACGTTGCGGTCCGAGGCGCGCGACGAGCCAACGATCCATCGCGGCCACGAAGTCCTTCGGGTTGTCGCTGTGGACGTTGTGCGTGGCCCGTTGAATCGTGACGGTGTCGCAGTCGACCATCGCCGCAGCGGTCCGCTGCTGGCTGTCTTCAGACAGGACCTGGCTGTCCGCGCCGCGCACGAGAAGCGTCTGCGTGGTGATCGCGCGCGCCGCGGCCCAGAGCTCCTCGACCTTGCGCTTCACCTCGGCCTCGTCAGGCGCGACGCGACGGTGGTCCTGCTTCCACGTCCAACCGTCCGCGGTCTGCTTCAGCGCGTGCAGCAGCGAATACCGGAGATGCTCCGGGGCGCGATGGGGGCTGAACTTCACCGCGCGCTCGAGGAAATCCTCGAACTGTGCGAGCGTCTCGGTCTCGCGGCGGAACGAGCGCATGCGTTCTTGCCCGGCCGGCATCAGCTTAGGCGCGACATCAACGATCACCAGCGCGCGCAGACGGTCGGGATGTCTCGCCGCGTAGCGGTAGGCATTGTTGCCACCCATCGACATCCCGCAGAGGATGACACGTTCGAGGCCGAGGAAATCGATGAACGCCTCGGTGTCGCTCAGCATCAGTGCGTCGTTGTCCTGGTCGAGCTGGTCGTCAGGCGTCCAGTCCGTGTCGCCGTGTCCCCGCTGATCCAGGGCGATGAGGTGGTAGTACGGCTGGAGCAGCAGCGCCGCCATGTCCCAGGTGTGCGCGGTGAGGCTCCCTCCGTGCAGCAGCACGAGCGGCGGCTTCTCGTCATTTCCCCAGTCGAGGTAGTGGAACCGGATGCCGCGGAGCGTGACCCACCGGTCCTCCGGGATCACGATCGCGGGGGGATCGAGCCCGATCGCGTTGGCGCAGGCTCTCATCTCGGCCTCGTACCCGGCGACGTCAGTCATGAACAGTCTCCTCGGACTCCGCGCTGCGGCGGCGCTATATATGTGAGCGGCGAATCCTCATCGCGTCCTGACGGGAGACGTTCCAATGCCTCACATCGACGCTAACGGCGTCCCGCTGTTCGTCGACAAGATCGGCAAAGGCCCGGCCGTGGTGCTGGTGCACGGCTTCGCCAGTGAAGGGCGTCCGCTGCGGCCTCTGGTCTGGGAGCTCGACCGGCATTTCACCACGATTTCCGTCGACCTGATCGGACACGCGCGCTCGGGCTCCCCGCTCCAACTCGCTCACTACGACATCGGTCAGGTCGCGCTCGACCTGGTCGAGGTGCTCCGCGCCTCCGGGTTTGAGCGAGCTGCGTGGTTCGGCCATGGGCTGGGCGGACGCATCGCGCTCGAGATCGCGCTGCGCTGCCCGGGCGCGGTGACGGCGCTCGTCCTGGAAAGCACGCATCCGGGCGTCCGCGACGACGAGGAGCGCTCGGCGCGGCGTGCAGAGTGTGAGGCACTCGCCGAGCGGATCGAGACGCACGGTATGTCGGCGTTCGTGGATTACTGGGAGTCGCTGCCGCTGTGGGACAGCCTGCGCGTCAACCTGACGGCGCCCCAACTCGAAGAGTTGCAGAAGGAGCGGTACTCGCACACGGCGCGGGGGCTCGCGAAAGTGCTGCGTGGCGCCGTCATCGGTGGGGACGAGTGGATCGGCGATCGATTGGGCGAGGTGACCGTGCCGACCCTGCTGATCGCGGGGCGCCTCGACGCGGAGGCTGTAACGAGCGCCGAGCGGATGGCGACGCGTCTGCCCAGAGCCACCGTGCACGTGCTGGAGGGTGCTGGGCACGCGGCGCACCTCGAACGTCCCGAGGAACTCGGTGCGATGGTGCGCGAGTTCCTCCTGGTTGCGAACGCCGGGATGTGAGCCGGACGTCACGGGACGAACTTACGTCAGCCCGAGGAACGCTCGCGCGTTGCGGCTCAGGATCTGCTCCTTCTCGTCGTCCGTGAGGTCGAGGCTGACCAGTTGTTCCGCCGCCCGCCTCGGATCCATCGATGGACCGTCCGAGCCGAAGAGCACTCGGTCGACGCCGATCGTCCGTATCACGCCGACCGCCTTGTTGGCCGGGATCACGGTGTGCCCACCAGCGGGATGACGGTCGTCGACGAACCCCCCGGCGATATCGAACACGAGGTTGTCACCGAACTCGCGAGCCAGGTCGATCCGTTGCTCCCAGAGCGCGCCCGGCAGGTGCGCCATGATCAGTCGCAGGCGCGGGAACCTCCGCAGGACGGGCGCCCAGTGCATTGGGGCACCCCATGTTTCGAGCCCCGCTTCTGGCCGTCGCTCGCCGGTGTCGGCGAGGATCGGCAGGCCCACCTCCTGGCAGCGTTCGTAGACCGCGTACATCCGCTCGTCGTCCGGGAGATGTGCGTTCAACGTCGGGTGCATCTTCAAGCCTCGGGCGCCGAGCGCGATGCACTCCTCGATCTCGCCGGTGATCGCATCGCCGAACAGCACCGGGTCGGCCATGACGAACGGGAGCACGCGGGACGCGGGCGCGCCGTACTCCGCGCAGGCCCAGCGGTTGAACTTGGTGACGCGCTCGACCAGTTCGAGGCGGATGCGCTCGGGGTCTGCCTCGGTGCCTGCTGCCCGCGCCCGTGCGAGTCGCGTCGCGATGACCTGCCGCGTCACCATGTAGTTCACGGTCACGATGTGCGAGATGCCGTGGAAGTCCATGTATTGCTGGACCCCGCCGGGGTGGCCCCAGTACCACGACAGTGGCCAGCCCGCCCGAGGAAAGACGATCTGCTCCTGTGCCGCATCCCGCGTCAGGTGCACGTGAACGTCGATGATCTCGTAGTCCGTCGGCACGGCGGCCTCCTGTGTTCCCTGCTAAGCGGGCTTGAACACGGGCAGGTTGTACTCACCGAACTGGTCCTCGCCGTCGAGCCAGTCGAGCACCAGCGACTGGCCGTCCGTGAGGGAGTCCACGTCCACGCCGGGCGGCAGGGTGCACACGAAGATCGGCCCCTCGTCCAGCTCGACCGCGACGGCGGGATGCGGCGCCGGGTACTCCGGGAAGTAGGAACGCTCGAACACGATCCATGAGAGCGCCTTGCCTCGGCCGCTCAGGCGCACCCATTCGTATGCCTCGGACAGGCATTCGTCGCAGATGGCGGCGCAGGGCCACCTCAGCTTGCTGCACGACGTGCAGCGCTGGACGCGCAGCTCTTTGTCGAGCGTGAACGCCCAGAACTCGGCGTTCAGTGGATCCATCACCCGGACTGGTCGAGGCGTCGCCACCGTCAGTTCCCCCTCGTGTAGATCACGCTGTGGCAGCGGCCGCTGCCGTCGAAGACGTATTGGCCCACCTCGGCGCCCGCGACCTGTCGAGGTCCGCCTTCGTATGTGTGCCGCAGCTGCCGCACGAGTTCGACCTGGTGGTTCCAGCTCTGCATGTACGACTCGGACATCATTCCGCCGCTGGTGTTCACGGGGAGCTCACCGCCGATGCTGATGCGTCCATCCTGGATGAACGCGCCGGACTCGCCCTCGCCGCAGAAGCCGAAGCCCTCGAGCGTGAGCAGCACGTGGGTGCTGAAGGAGTCGTACGTCGAGTACACATCGATGTCCTTCGGCCCGAAACCGGACATCGGGTACACCTGGTCGCGCACGCCGTGGTGCGCCGAGTGATAGAAGTCCTTCAGCCGCGGACGCAGCTGCGTGTTCTCGCGATCCGCCTCGCGCCAGCCGAAGCCGCTAATCGAGATGGGCGTCTGCGCGGCGTCCTTCGCCATGTCCGCGCGTTGGAGGATCAGCGCGACGCCACCGTCGTTCACCAAGCAGTAGTCGAACAGCCGCAACGGCCGCGCGACGTACCTCGTCTGCAGGTAGTCCTCCAGCGTCAGGGGCTTGCCGTACATGATCGCGTTGGGATTGAGCTGAGCGTGCTGGCGGAAGGTGACGGCCACCGCGCCGAGCTGCTCCTCGGTCGTGCCGTACATGAGCTGATGGCGCCGGAAGGCCATCGCGTACAGCCCGCCCTGCGACGTCATGCCCCACGGCGCATAGAACGAGTACGACAGCTGGCCCGACGCCTGCGGCCCCCCGTATTGCACGTTCGCGGAGCGCTGGGCCGTGCCATAGAGGCAGAGCACGGTGTCGCAGAGGCCGGCGTTGATCGCCTGCACCGCCTCGATCACCGAGTCCGAGGCCATGCTGGCGCTGTGACACCACGCCGGGTCGAGGCCGAGAACCTCGGCGGTCCGTGACTCCTCGAGCATGCCGCTGACGGAGATGCCATCGATCGCGGACTTCTTCAGCCCCGAATCCGCGAGGGCACGACGCAGCGCCTTCGCGGCAAGCCCGTACGCATCGAGGGCGCCCGAACCACGTTCGCTGGTGTTGCCCTTGGCGCCGGAGCGGTAGTCGCTCAGGTAGTCCGTATCGCCGATGCCCACGATGGCGACGGTGTCCTTCAACGCTTTCAGCCGATCGATCCGAGCCATGCGAGACCTCCTGCGGGTGCGTATCGGTCAGCGGCGACTCTACGTTGAGCGGTTGGGAAGTCAATTACTGAGGCGTGTCCCCCGCGAATCGGCAGTGGCCCACAGTCGGCGACCGGTTCGGCGATCGACGATGCGGTGCCCAGTCCGTGATTGTGCCCACATGCACGAACTGAGATCGGGAGGCGATTTGGTATCCAGGTCTTGGAGCGCGCGCCGCGACCTTACAAGTGCATTACTTTACACCCGTCGGCGCGTGGCCTATTCATAAGGCCTGTCGCGTTGTTGCAGGCATCTGCACAAGACGAAGCAGCCTGAGGGACAGGCATTCGGAGGGAACACCACGATGGAGAACTATTCGGAACGGTCTGCTGCGTCCTACTGGAGCCGGCGACGGCTCTTGAAGACGGGCGCGCTGGGCACGGTCGGTCTTGGCGCCGCGGCGCTGATCGGCTGCAGCAATTCAGGCACCTCGAGTAACGCGACGAAGGCGCCGGCCACAGGCGGATCGCCGGTCGCAGCGGGACAGCCGAAGAAGGGCGGGACGATCCGGGCCGTCTACAACTACGACGTCCCGACCCTCGACATCCACAACAGCGCCACAGCCGGTCAGGGCGTGACGATCATGGGCAGCGTGTACGCCGGCCTGACCCGGTTCTCCTGGGAAGTGCCGTGGAAGGTCGACATCGACCTCGCGCAGAGCTGGACGACGCCCGATCCCCTGCAGTGGGTGTTCAAGCTGCACAACGGCATCAAGTACCACGACGGATCGGACCTCAAGGCCGAGGATATCGTCTACAACCTGAAGCGACTGACCTCGCCTGACGGTGCGAAGGCGTCGCCGGCGATTGGTGGCCAGTTTGCGAAGATCGGACTGACTGCCGAGGCCCCCGACGCTACGACGGTCGTGATCAAGACGAAGGTTCCTGCGCCGTACCTCGCCGCGACGCTCGCCCGCAGCGGCGCGCGGTTCATGAAGCCGGACGTCATCGAGCGCAAGGCGTTCGACAAGGAGTTCATCGGCGCGGGGCCGTGGAAGCTCGACCGGCACGAACGAGGTACCGGCTTCTTCTACTCCCGGAACCCCAACTTCTACCTGACCGGCAAGCCGTACGCGGACAAGCTGGAGCGACGCCTGATCACGGACGTCCCGCCCGAGTTGTCGGCGATGGCGACCCTGCAGGTGCACACAATCGGCTCGTTCCCCGCGCTGCTCCCATCGCAGATCGCGACGGTCACGAAGCAGGCCGGCGACAAGGTCGTCGTCAGCGAGATCGCGAACGGCACGTCGCGCATGTTCGTGAACGTGGACCGCGCGCCGTTCAACGACAAGCGCGTTCGCCTCGCGGCGCACCTGGCGATGGACCGCCCCGACATCGTGAAGCGCTCCTACGAGGGCGCCCTGACGCCGGGTGTCCTGGACCCGCGCGACTCCGGTGACTACGCCCTGACGAAGGACGAGGTCGCGGCGCTGCCCGGTTTCCGCACTCCGAAGGATCAGGACCTCGCCGAGGTGAAGAAGCTGCTCGCTGCCGCCGGATTCACGAGCGAGGGACCGAAGTTCACGCTGATCGCGCGGCGCACCTCGCTCTACGTCGAGGCATGCACGGTGGTGGCGGACAACCTGACGAAGGCCGGGTTCAAGCCGGAGTTCACGGCGGTCGAGTCGTCGCTCGGCGTGACCCGGCAGATCCAGGGCGAGTACGACATGGGCACCGTGCTCCCGGCGGCGGATGAGGACCCGATCCTCTCGCTGCTGAACCTCCTTGCGAACGGTGCGAACCACACCGGCGTGAAGGATGCGGACTACGTCAAGAACGTCCCGGAGAAGCTCCAGGCCGCTCTGATCATGACGAACAAGGCTGAGCGCATCCAGGCCGCGAAGGACGTGCAGAAGTACGTCTCGACGACCGACTCGTCGGTCATGTCGCTCGGTGGCTACACCGGGTTCGTGGTCAACGCGAAGGTGCTCAAGGGGAACTACCCTGCGCCGACGACCAGCGGGGAGGCGTTCTACGACGCCTGGCTCGACGCCTAGTCATGCGTAGGTCGGGCGGGTTCGCCGAGTCGATCGAGGCTCGGCGAACCCGTTCCGGCGGCCCTGGCTGTACCGGAATCGCTGAAGGGAATTCGATTGGCGCGCCTGGTCCTTCGTCGTTTCCTGTCATCGATCGTGGCGCTGGTGCTCCTGGCCGTCGTCGTATTCAGTTTGTTGCGCGCCTCCCCCGGTAGCTTCGCCTATGCCGCGCTGGCTTCCGAGCCTCGGATCACCGAGGAGATGGTGAAGAACCTCGAGCGCCAGTACGGTCTCGACCAGCCGATCGTGGTCCAGCTGGGACGTTTCGCCCGTGAACTCTCCAGTGGGGACCTCGGGAACTCGTTCTACTTCCGCTCACCGGTGTCCGAGATCATTGCCGCCCGCATGCGGATCACCATCGAACTCATGACCGGTGCCTTGCTTCTGGCGATTCCAGCGGGCATCTTGCTCGGCGTGATCAGCGCGACGCGGCGGAACTCCCTCATCGACTACGCCGCCCGAGGGATGGCGATCACCGGGATATGCACGCCGCAGTTCGTGCTGGGCATCATCGTGCTGTTCGTCCTCCTGCGATTCTTCAACTACTCTCCGCCGTTTTCGTACGCGTCGCTGTTCGAGGATCCCTGGACGAACCTCCAGCAGTTCCTGTGGCCCGTGATCATCCTCGCGCTCGGGCCGACGGCTGCGATCTCCCGACTGACGCGCTCGCAGATGCTCGAGGTGCTGCGCGAGGACTACGTCCGCACGGCGACGGCAAAGGGGCTGCCGCCGCGCGTGGTGATCCTGCGCCACGCCCTCCGCAACGCTCTGCCTCCCGTCGTGGCACTCATCGCCTCGACGGTGGGGACGCTCATTGGCGGCGCGGTCGTGGTGGAGCGCCTCTTCTCGCTGCCCGGCATGGGGATGGCATTGATCTCGGGTGTGGCGTACTACGACTACCCGCTGGTGCAGGGGATCGTGCTATTCGTCGGTCTCGGCTTCGTTGTGGTGAGCCTCGCGCTCGATATCTTTGTCGGGTGGCTCGACCCGCGGATCCGGGATGCAGCCCGATGACGACCTCGACACAGGCCAAAGGGGCGTCAGACGCTTCCGCGGGCGCTGCCGCGATTCCCGCCGCCCGCTCGGCGATCGTCAAGTTCATGAAGCGTCAGCCGGCCGGGACAGCCTGCTTCCTGGTGATCGTGGCGTGGAGCCTCGTTGCGATCTTCGCGCCGTTCCTCGCCCCCCACCCGCAGAAGGAGTTCGTCGGGAACCCGTTTGTCCCGCCGGGGTCGCAGTTCCCGCTCGGGACCGACCAGTTCGGTCGCGACGTCTTCAGCCGCATCATCTGGGGCGCGCGCGTCTCTATGTACGTGGGTGTCTTCGGAGCGTTCTCGGGCGTCACGATCGGAGCGTCGATCGGGATCATCGCGGGCTATGTCCGCGGCGCCGTGGACGTGGTCGTCGTGCGCATGATCGATGGTCTGCAGTCGATTCCCGCGCTGGTGTTCGCGCTCGTCATCGTCGGCTCGTTTGGGGCGTCGCTCCAGAACGTGCTGCTCGGCATCGTGATCATCTACATCCCGACTTCGGCGCGCATCGCCCGCATCCTGGCTCAGAGCATTGGCTCCCGGCCGTTCGTTGAGGCCGCGCGCAGTTGCGGCGCTGGTCCGTTCCGCATCCTGGCGCTGCACATCGTGCCGAACGTGTTCCCGCCGATGCTCGTCATGTACAGCCTGGCGGTCGGCGGCGCGATCGTCGTGGAGGCCACGCTGAGCTTCCTCGGGGTCGGCATCCCCGCGGACGTCGCGTCGTGGGGCGGGATGATCCAGGCGTCAGGTATTCAGACCCTCGCATCGTCGTGGTGGATCATGCTGGCCCCGGGCGCCGCGATCGCGAGCGCCGTGTACTCGTTCAACCTGTTCGGCGACGCGTTGCGCGATCAGCTCGACCCGCGGCTGCGCGTCTAGCGCGACGGCGCGCCGGTCTGGAGGTAGGCAATGAGCGGTCCTCTTGATGGCATCAAAGTCCTGGACATCTCCGGTGGGGCGGCTGGCCCGATCGCCGCGTCTCTGCTTGCGGAGCTCGGGGCGGACGTGATCAAGGTGGAGGCGCCTTGGGGGGACTTCGTGCGCAACCGCGCGCCGTACAAGAACGGCGTCGACCTGATGGTGACGGGGTTCAGCCGCAGTAAGCGCAGCCTCGTCCTCGACCTCACTACGGACCGCGACCGCGCCCTGATGATGCAGCTCGTCGAGTGGGCCGACATCTTCCTCGAGAACTTCAAGGGCGGCACTGTCGAGCGGATGGGACTGGGGTACGAGACGCTCCGCGAGATCAACCCGCGGATCATCTACGCCTCGTCCGGGAGCTACGGATCGCGCGGCCCGCTGCGCTCGAAGTCGACGATGGGCAACACGTCGGTCATGTTCTCCGGCTGGGGCAGCATCAGCGGCCCGTCCGGTGGGCGCGGCGAGACGCCGAGGAACGGCGGCATCGCCGCTGATCCGGTAAGCCCGACGTTCTTCACGACGGACATCCTGCTGGCGCTCTACCACCGGGAGCGCACCGGCGTCGGACAGAAGGTCGACACGGCGCAGATCCTCACGAGCGTCGCGTTTCTCCAGACCCGCGCGCAGCAGTTCTTCGCCACCGGCGAGCAGCCCGCGCTGCGCGGGTCGGCGTCGGACTTCCTCGTGCCGTCCGAGGCGTTCGCGACGGCGGATGACTTCCTCGCGGTCGAGGCGCCGACCGACGGCACATGGCGCCGCCTCTGCGGCGCCCTCGGTGTGCCGGAGCTCGCAACCGACGCTCGCTTCGCGAGCAACGCAGCGCGCGTGGAGCATCGCGACGAGCTCGTCCCGCACCTCGCGGCGATCTTCAAGAGCCGCCCGACCGAGCACTGGCTGAGCGCGTTGCGCGAAGCGGAGGTGCCCTGCGCCCGTGTGAGCACGACGTTCGATGACCTGTACGCGGACCCGCAGGTGCGCGCAAACCAGCTCGTCTTCGAGATGGATCACCCGGTCGCCGGTCCGCTGAAGACCTCGGCGGTGCCGTGGGAGTTCAGCCGGACACCCGCCGGGGTGAAGAGCCTCGGGCCGATGCTGGGCGAGCACTCGGCCGAGATCCGAGCGGAATTCGGATTCCAGCCAGAGGACGAACGAGAGCTCGCTGCGGCCCGCGCCGCGCGCCTCGTCGGCCGGTAGCAGGCGGGAGGAGACGCACATGCCCGCTGCGCTCGAAGGCATCACCGTCGTGGACTTCACGCAGGGCCACGGCGGCCCGTTCTGCACGATGCACCTCGCCGACGCCGGTGCCGAGGTGGTGAAGGTCGAGCCGCCCGGTGGCGACTGGGCACGTCAGATCGGGCCACCTACTGCAGGTGGCGAGAGCGCGTACTTCCTCGCGTTGAACCGCAACAAGAAGAGCGTTGAACTGGATCTCCGCGACCAGCGTGGCCTCGAGATCGCGCGAGAGCTGACGCGGACGGCGGACGTCGTGGTGCAGAACTACCGCCCGGGTGTCGCCGACGAGCTGGGCATCGGCTACGAGGCGCTGTCAGCGATCAACCCGGGACTCATCTACTGCTCGATCTCCGCGTATGACTCGGAGGGGCCGGACCGCGATCTGCCGGGCACGGAGCTGACGTTGCAAGCACGGGGCGGCGTGATGCGCACCCTCGGCGAGGTCGGCCAACCGCCCGTCCGCTTCGGCGAGGACGGCATCTCCGCCGCGACCGGGAACTACGCCACACAGGCCGTCGTCGCGGCGCTGTTCCACCGCCTGCGCACCGGCGAAGGCCAGCACGTGAAAGTCTCGATGCTGCGCAGCGTCATGCACCTGCAGTCCTGCACGTTCACCTTCGACTGCGCACCCGATCGAGGTCAGGACGACCCGCGGACACGCCCGACTGAGCCAAACGCGGGCTACGCGACAGCGGATCTGCCGATCGGCTTCAACTTCCCGTTCATGCTCGCCGGCTACCCCGCCGATGAACGCTGGCGCGAGTTCTGCCACCGCATCGGTCTCGCGCACATCGCTGACGACCCTCGATTCGCCGACCGCTTCGGTCGCGAGGGGAACGCGAACGTGCTGCGCGAGTACTACGAGACGGCGTTCGCGAAGTACACGTCCGCCGAGCTGTCCGAGATCCTCGAGGAGTTCGGCGCGCTCAACGCGGTCTACAACGACTTCCCGACGCTGCTCGCGCACCCGCAGATCCTTGCGAACGACCTGGTGATCGAGTTCGACCACCCGACCGCGGGGCCTACGAAGACCATCGGATTTCCCACGGTGATGACGGAGACGCCGAAGCAACTCCGCACGCCGCCTCCGCTCCTCGGACAGCACACGACTGAGGTGCTCGGGAACGTCGGCGTGACCACCGAGGAGTTGACGACGCTTCGCGGACGGGGAGTCGTGTAGCAGACCGACCACGCGCGCGCGTACAGGATCAAGTAGCGAGCAACCGTCGGTCAGAATCATTGAGGCACCTTGCGGTGCCTGCAGTTCAGTGGAATTGAGGGGGATGAAATGGTCGACTTGAACAACCTGCCGAAGTACCGAGACCTGCCGTTGTTCGAGGGCAAGGATGAGCGTCACGCGTGGGATGTCTTCGGCCCGAACGACAATCTGGGCACGGTCAACCTGCTGACGCCCGAACGTGTCCGTGAAGCAGCTCAGCTGGTGCGCCGAGGCGAGAGCTTCAATCTCGACCTGACGCTGGACATGCCAATCCGCGAGCCAGTGCCGGAGGGCGGCTCGGGCCGAGGGCCGCTGGTCCACAAGCCGACGCGACACCGCGGCGGCGGTGACGACAGCATGGACAACTTCTACCTCCAGGGATCCAGCCAGTGGGACGGGCTGCGTCACATCCGCTTCCGTGAGCTCGGCTATTACCAGGGCATCCAGGACAACGACCTGGATGAGACGGAGCGGCTGGGCATCAACTACTGGAGCGAGCACGGCATCGTCGGCCGCGGCGTGCTCATCGACCTGCCGCGCTTCCTCGGCGACAAGTTCGCGATGGACCGCATCGCCATGACCGGTCCGATGATCGAGGAGATCGCGGCGAAGCAGGGCGTGGAGCTCAAGCCGGCCGACATCCTCATCCTGCGCACCGGCTGGATGCAGCGGTACCTGAGCCTCAGCGACGCCGAGAAGGCGAAGCCGGAGGCGATGGATGCACGAGCGCCCTCGCCGGGGCTCGACGGCACGCAGGACACAGCGGAGTGGGTGTGGGATCACCGCATTGCGGCGATCGCTGCGGACAACATCGCTATGGAGGCGACGCCGGTCCTCGACCCGTCGTTCCAGCACCGCCGCATTCTCGCGATGTTCGGCATGCCGATTGGCGAGATCTGGAACCTGGAACGGCTCGCCGAGGACTGCGCGCGCGACGGCGTCTACGAGTTCTTCCTGGTCACGAAGCCGCTGAACCTGAAGCGCGGCGTCGGGTCGCCGCCGAACGCGCTCGCGTTCAAGTGATCGAGTTCGCGCGGAACGCACGCGCGAAGTGAGGTCGAGGCCCGGCGCATGCCGGGCGCTCGTCGAATCGGAGGATCGAGATGGAAGCACCGCTGCAAGGCATTCGCGTCCTGGACTTCGGCATGGCCGCGGTCGGACCGATCTCCGCCGAGTGGATGGCGTGGCTTGGTGCTGACGTCATCAAGATCGAGTCACCGAGCGGCGACATCGTGCGCCGCGGTGGACACGGCGGCGCTCCCGGGTGGGCCGGCCACACGTTCAACGGGAACAACATCGGCAAGCGCGGGATCATCCTCGACCTCAAACTCGACTCTGACCGCGAGATCGCGGTCCAGCTGGCGAAGACCGCTGACATCCTGCTTGAGAACTTCCGATCGCCGGAGATCCTGGAGCGGCTCGGGCTCGGGTGGAGTCGCCTGACGGAGATCAATCCGCGGCTGATCTACCTCCAGAGCTCCGCATGGGGGCCGGTCGGCCCGATGGTCGGCAAGCCAAGCTTCGAGTGGGTGACGCAGGCATTCGGCGGGTTCACGAGTGTGACCGGCCAGCCCGGCGGCAGGCCCGAATTCTCGCGCGGGATCGCCGGTTTCGACTGGAACGGCGCGATGATCAACCTCGAGGCGCTGTTGATCGCGCTCTACGTGCGCAACCGCACGGGCAAGGGCATGCGCATCAACACGTCGCAGTTCCAGTCCACGCTGGTCGCGGCGACCACGAGACTCGCGGAGTACTTCTCGAACGGCATCGTGCCACGCCCGATGGGCACCGCCCGCCCGAACTTCGTCCCGGACCAGGCGTTCGCGACGGCCGACGGCGAGTACATCACCGTGACCGCTCTGCACGACCGGATGTGGCAGCAGCTCTGTGCGGCCATCGAGCAGCCCGAACTCGCTCGCGATCCTCGGTTCGCGACGGTGGCCTCGCGCGTCGAGCACCGTGACGCGCTGCTGCCGCTGCTCGAGGAGGTCTTTCGTTCGAAGTCGAGCGCGGACTGGTGCGCACGGTTGCACGCCGCGGACGTGCCCGTCGGCGAGTTCCAGAAGAAGCCGACGCTCGCGGAGAGCCTCCTGGAGGATCCGCAGGTGCAGGCCCAGCACATGGTTCGGTTGCTGGACCAGACCGGCGGCGGCGACATCCTGACCTCCGAGCCGCACTGGCACTGGGACAAGACCGAGGCACACATCACCCGCCCCGCGCCCCGGCACGGGGAGCACCAGGACGAGGTCATCGGCTCGCTGAAGGACTGGAAGGCACCCCCCGTCCAGCTGGTCCCGGGCGACGGGACCGGTCTCGCACTCGCGGGGCTGAAGGTGCTCGACCTGTCGCAGGGCATCTCCGGCCCGATCTGCGCCATGCAACTCGCGGATCTCGGCGCCGAAGTCACGAAGCTCGAACCGCCCGCCGGCGACTGGTTGCGCCAGGTGCCGCCGTTCAAGGGCGGCGAGAGCGCCGTGTTCCTTCAGCTCAACCGCAACAAGCGCGGGATCGCGGTCGACCTCAAGACGCCGTCGGGCCGCGACCTCGCGAAGCGTCTCGCCCGCGAGGCCGATATCGTTGTCGAGGGCTACCGCCCGGGCGTAATGGAGCGCCTCGGGCTGGACTACGCGACGCTGTCGGCCGAGAACCCGCGACTCATCTACTGCTCGATCACCGGGCGGGGCACGACCGGCCCCGAGGCGCAGCTCCGCGCCACTGAGCTGGACGTGCAGTCGCAGGTGGGCGCGAACCGCTCGATCAGCACGCCGGCGGAACCCCCGGCACGTCACGGCTACGACCAGTCGAGCACCACCGCCGGCCTTGCCGGTACGCAGGGCATCCTGGCCGCGCTGCTGTACCGCGACCGCACCGGCCTGGGGCAACACGTCGAGGTGTCGATGCTCGGCGCCTCGATCGGCGTACACCAGTGGTCGTTCACGGCGGAGCGCCACCCCGACGACCGCGTCTCGAACGCGTTCCTCGGCCTCGGCGCCGAGCCGGACTACGGCTGGCAGACGGCGGAAGGCCCGGTGCTGATCAACATCCGCGAGTACGAGTCGGGCTGGGTGCCGTTCCTGAAGGCACTGGGCCTTGGTGACCTGCTGCAGGATCCCCGGTTCTTCATGGAAGAGACGCTGAAGGCCTACCTCGACGATCTGCATGTCCTCATCGAGGAGCGCACGAGCACCATGACCTTCGAGGAGGTCCGCCACGTCGTGGAGGATGAGGTTGGCGCGACGTTCGCGCTGATGCTCGACTTCGAGCAACTCGAGGAGCATCCGCAGACGAACGCGCTCGGGATGATGCCTGTGCTGAAGGGGCACCCGACGGCCGGCGACATGAAGACGGTCAGTCCCGCGTGGATCTTCGATCGCCAGCTCGCCTCGGTCCGCACGCCCGCGCCGCTGCTCGGCCAGGACACGGCGACCGTGCTCCGGGACATCGGCTATTCCGATGACGAGGTGCGCGCGCTCGCCGCCGCGGGCGAAGTGGTCCTCGGGACCGTACCGGTCGCCCGGAGTTGAGCGTCCCCATGTACCACGACGACGAGACGATCGAGGAGGGTCGAGATGCCTGATACCAGTCCGCGCCCGGTTCCCGCGCCGGATCCACTCACGCAGCCGTTCTGGGATGCGACCGCTGCACACCGCCTGGAGATACAGCGTTGCGCCGCCTGCGGGTACTACAACCACCCGCCCAAGCGGCTGTGCGACCAGTGCACGTCCCCTGACCTTGGATACGCCGAGGTCAGCGGGCGCGGCAAGGTCTACTCGTTCACCGTGATGCGTCAGACCTCGATCGCGGGATTCGAGGACAAGGTGCCGTACACGACGATGCTGGTGGAACTCGAGGAGCAGCCGCAGTTGCTGCTCGCCGCCACGGTGCCCGGCGCGGGCGACGGGATCGCCATCAACCAGCCGGTCGAGCTGTGGTGGGAACCGATCGAGGACGGCTTCGTCCTTCCTCAGTTCCGACCGATCGCCTGAACCCCGGCAGAGAACAGGACACAACAGATGACATGGGCCAGCCGCGGGAAGACCGCAGTCGTCGGCATCGGGACATCGAAGATCAGCCGCAAGGCGGAGAAGCCGCTCGGCCTGCTCGCGCTCGACGCGTGCCGCGCCGCGCTTGAGGATGCGGGCGTGAAGCCCGAGGAGGTGGACGGGCTCGTCACCTACCCGGATCAGCCCTTCCTCGGCGCCGGCAACCGGGACGGTGAGGATCTGGTCACCGTCAACTTCCTGATCGACCACGGTGGCCTCGCGAAGGACATCAAGTGGTACTCGCAGATCTCCTCCGGGATGATCCCCAGCGCGTTCATCGAAGGCGTGCATGCGCTCGCCTCGGGCACGTGCAACTACGTCCTCGTATGGCGCGCGATGCACCTGCCGCAGGGCACCTACGGCGCGTGGCGCAGCAACCGCGCGGGCGGCGATACCCAGTTCACGGCGCCATTCGGCGCGGCGAACCCCTTCCAGTGGCATGGCCTCGCGTACCAGCGGTACATGGACACCTACGGCGCGAAGCGCGAGCACATGGCGACGCTGGTCACCAACAGCCGGCGCAACGCGAACCTCAACGAAGCTGCGTACTTCTACTCGCAGCCGATGAGCTTCGAGGACTACATGAACGCGCGCATGATCTCCGACCCGCTGTCGCTGTTCGACTGCGACATCCCGGTCGAGGGCTGCATCGCGCTGCTGCTCACCACCGGCGACCGCGCTACCGGCCTGAAGCAGAAGCCGGCGTACATCGCAGGGTTCGGTCAGCAGGCGACGAAGCGCCCGAGCCTGACGACCTACACGATGGACGACCACATGATCTGCGGGGGCTCGACGACCTCGAAGATCTGGGAGATGTCCGGGCTCGGTCCGAAGGACATCGGAGCGGCGCAGCTCTACGACGGCTTCAGCCCCTCGACGTACTACTGGCTCGAAGCCGCCGGCTTCTGCGGTCGCGGGGAGGCGTGGCAGTTCGTGCAGGACGGCCGCATTGCCCTGGAAGGTGAGCTGCCGGTCAACACGTTCGGCGGCAGTCTGTCCGAAGGACGGCTGCATGGGATGGGCCACCTCGCGGAGGCGGTGCGGCAGGTCACTGGACGCGCCGGCCCCCGCCAGGTCGTGGACTGCCACGCGTCGATCGCATTGGACGGCTCTCCGATGCTACGAAACGCCGGCATCCTGTTTACCAGCGAACCGTAGCGCGGCCTCGCTGCCAGCCAGGCCCGGACGAGCGAAACGAACCGATCAGCCGGATACGCTGCCGTCGCAGGCGGCGATCCCCGTATGTTCTGAGAGATCACCGATGACCATTTCCACAACAAGCCCGCTGACTGACGCTCGCCAGCTGGTGGACGTGGCGCAGGGGGTGATCGACGCCTCGCTGCAGAGCGCCGCGCGCGTCATGCAGGGCGGGGAGCTCCTGGACGACCACCAGGTGCACGGTGAGCGGCTCGCCTACCTTGCGACCCAGGTGCGGGCGGCGAGCGACCTCGTCGCGTTCGCCGAGCGCGTCGCAGCCGCCGGGACACCGGACGCGCTGCACGAGCGCATGGCCTTCGCCTACGCCGCCGAGGTCGTGCACGCTCTCCGCTCGCAGATCGAGGCCGCGTGGCCCGCCTTCGCGCTGACTGAGGGTGACGTCGCCCCGCTGCACGCCGCCACGACGCGCCACCTCGTCCGCGCCGGCCTGGACGAGGCATTCGTGCGCGCGATCGGCCGCGACGTCATCACCACCGGCGGCGTCAACCACGTGAACCTCGAGGACGACGCCGGGACGCTCGTCCGCGACATGTCGCGCGAGTTCGCGAAGAACGAAGTGGCCCCGTACGCGCAGGAGATCCACCGCCAGGACCTGATCGTGCCTGAGCAGATGCTTGAACGGTTCTGCGCGCAGGGCTTCTTTGGCTCCTCGATCCCCGAGGAATACGGCGGCACCGGCATGGGTGACCTGCCGATGGTGATCATCACCGAAGAGCTCTCCGCCGCGTCGCTCGCCGCCGCCGGGTCGCTCGCCACGCGCCCCGAGATCCTCGCCAAGGCGCTGGTCGCCGGGGGCACCGAGGAGCAGCGGCAACAGTGGCTGCCGAAGATCGCCACCGGCGAGGCGCTCGTCGCGATCGCCGTCACCGAGCCCGACTTCGGCTCCGACGTCGCCTCGATCCAGACGCGCGCCATCCCCGCCGAGCACGGGGGCGTGCGCGGCTGGCGCATCAGCGGAGCCAAGGCGTGGAGCACCTTCAGCGGGCGGGCCAACCTGCTGGCGCTGCTCGCGCGCACCAATCCGGACGCGAGCCTCGGCGGCCGGGGCCTCTCCATGTTCATGATCGAGAAGCCCGCGTACAGCGGGCACCACTGGCGCTTCGAGCAGCCCGAGGGCGGCGTCATGGAAGGCACCGCCAACCCCACGCCG
>CANIRU010000019.1 GCA_947470025.1 Chloroflexota bacterium | reverse complement strand
GTTCGCGGGGATGAGCTGGTCGTAGTTGGGGAAGGTGCCCTGGATCAGGTTCGCGATCAGCTTCGCGTGTCCGACGTCGAACTGCACCTGCGTGCCGGCCTGGTTGAAGGTGATGACGACGTCGTTGTCAGCCGCCTCGCCGAGGAGCCGCCCGAGCTCGTTGAGGGCGCGCGCCGGGACGATTGCCTGGCGTTCGATCTGGGAGTCGAGGTCCATCGTGTGGACGGAGAGGCGGAAGCCATCCGCGGCGGCGAGGCGGAGCTTGCCGCCGGCGAAGCCGAAGTGGACTCCCGTGAGCACCGGGCGCGAGTCATCGGTCGCCGCGGAGAAGACGGTCTGCGCGATGCCGGCGCGGAGGCGCGCGGCTGGGATCGTGATCGAGTCTCCACCGGAGACGACGGGGATGGGCGGGAAGTCGTCCGGATCCATGCCGCCGACCGATGCGGTGTTGCGCGCACAGGCGAGGCTCACCTGTCGTGATCGCTCCGCGAGCGTCATGGTGATCTCGTCGTGGGGCAGCGTGCTGACGAAGTCGGCGAGGAGCCTTGAGGGCATCGTGATCGCGCCGGGCTCGGTGATCGTCGCCTTGATGCGGTAGGTGATCGCGATCGTCTCGGCGTCGGTGGCCGAGAGGACGATGGCGTCGTCGGCAGCCTCGAGGAGGACGTGCTGGGTGATCGGCAGCGTCGAGCGCGCGGGAATGGCACGCGAAACCGCGGCGAGGCCGCGGTTCAGGTCTTCCTGCTGGCACGCGAGCCGCATGCTCATCCGATCACACAATTAAACCGATCTTTGACGGAGTATACGTGTGCGAGCGACGCGCGGCAATCCGGGGATTGCGCCGTGGTGGTACGGCGGTCGAGGCTACCCGCGGGCCGCCGCGAAGCCCGCCGCGGCCGCCTCGATGGTGCGGTCGATGTGGGATTCGTCGTGGGCGAGGGAGAGGAACCACGCCTCGAACTGGCTCGGCGGGAGGTGGATGCCGCGGTCAAGCATGGCGGCGTGGAAGCGTGCGAACGCGGCGCGGTCGGCGCCGTCCGCCTCCGTCCAGTTCGAGGGGGAGCGGTCGAGGAAGAAGGGGGTGAGCGTCGAGCCGGTGCGCGCGACGGTCATCGTGACGCCGGCGGAGCGAGCCGCCTCGGTCAGACCGGCCTCGAGGCGCGCGCCGAGGGCTTCGAGGCGCTCGTAGGCGCCCTCGGTGGCACGGATGGCGGCGAGGGTGGCCTGCCCGGCGGCCATCGCGAGCGGGTTCCCGGAGAGCGTGCCCGCCTGGTAGACGGGGCCGATCGGCGCCATCTGCGACATCAGGTCGCGTCGCCCGCCGTACGCACCGACCGGCAGGCCGCCACCGATGATCTTGCCGAGCGCGGTGAGATCCGGCGTGACGCCGAGGATCCCCTGCGCCCCGCCGTAAGAGGCGCGGAAGCCGGTGATTACCTCGTCGAAGATCAGCAGCGCGCCCGCCTCGTCGCAGATCGCGCGCAGGCCCTGCAGGAAGCCGGGCGCGGGGGCAACGACGCCCATGTTGCCCGCGATCGGCTCGACGATGATCGCGGCGATCGCGCCCGCTTGCTCGGCGAACTGCGCACGCACCGCGTCGAGGTCGTTGTACGGCGCGACCAAGGTCTGCGCGGCGTAGGCAGCGGGGACGCCGGGGGAGTCGGGCAGCGCGAGCGTGGCGACGCCTGAGCCGGCGGAGACCAGCAGGCCGTCCGAGTGGCCGTGGTAGCAGCCCTCGAACTTCAGGAGCAGGTCACGGCCGGTCGCGGCGCGCGCGAGGCGGATGGCGCTCATCGTCGCCTCGGTGCCGCTGGAGACGAAGCGCACCATCTCGATCGACGGCACCGCTTCGATTACGCGCTCGGCCATCTCGGCCTCCGCGAGCGTCGGCGCGCCGAACGAGGTGCCTCGAGGCGCCGCCTCCTGGATCGCGGCGACGACGGCGGGGTGCGCGTGGCCGAGGAGCAACGGGCCGTACGAGCAGACGTAGTCGATGTACTGGTTGCCATCGACGTCGGTGATCATCGCGCCGCTGCCGGAGGCGACGACGACGGGCTCGCCGCCGACCGCCTTGTACGCGCGCACGGGGGAATCCACGCCGCCCGGCAGTACCTTCCGCGCCCGCTCCATCGAGGTGCGCGATCCGCTGCGGTTGCTGGTGTCGGTCGTCATCCCACTCGAAGTCATCGGGCTGCTCCACACAAGATCGGTACGAGGTCTGCCAACTGGTCGATCACGAGGTCGGGCTGTTTGAGGCGCTCCGGCAGCGGGCGCTCGTCGCGGCGCACCCAGGCGACGCGCATGCCGACGTTCTGCGCCCCGCCGACGTCGGAGTTCGCGGAGTCGCCGACGTAGAGCACCTCGTGCGGTTCGCATGAGGCGCGCAGGCACAGGCCCTCGAAGATCGCGCGGTGCGGCTTGTACGCGCGCAGCGATTCAGAGGACTGGATGATCGAGAAGCGCAGCCGCCCGCGCGAGAGGGCACTCTGCAGGAAATCCTCGTCGGCGTTGGAGAGCAGCGCGAGGAGGTAGCCCCGCCGGGCCAGCGCCTCGATGGTGTCGTGTGCGTCGGGGTACGGGCCGACCTGCGACAACTCGCGGCGCAGGTACTCCGCCGCGGCCTCGCCGTCGCCGGACAATCCATAGTGCTCGAACGCCACGCCGAACTGGCGTCGCCAGATCTCGCGCGTCGAGTACCACGCGGGGAGCGGGCCGTTGAGCTCGTGGTCGCTGCCCGCGCCGCCGCCGATGCGCGCGCGATCCTCGGCCCACACCGCAGCCTTGCCGTACGAGCCGACCCACGTCTCGAAGAACGCGTCGATGTCTGTTTCGATCTGCTGCTCGGCGAGGATCACCGAGACGGCGCGGTGGAAGTCGGGGTTCGCGAAGTTGAACAGCGTCCCGTACGCATCGAAGGCGACCGTCTTGATCGTCGATGCGTCGAAGTCGCCGTTGGCTGCGCCCGGCGCGCCCTCCGCGGGGGCATTCGTCACGCGCGGTCCTCGCGGATCCAGCGGGCGGCATCCTTCGCGTGGTACGTGATGATGATCGAGGCGCCGGCGCGCGCGATTGCCGTCAGGATCTCGAGGACGATGCGGCGCTCCTCGATCCAGTTGTTGCCGGCAGCGGCCTTCACCATCGCGTACTCGCCCGACACGTTGTACGCGGCGAGCGGCAGGTCGGTGTGCTCGCGCACGTCGCGGATCACGTCGAGGTACGCGAGCGCCGGCTTCACCATGGTGATGTCGGCCCACTCGTCGGTGTCGGCGGCCACCTCGCGGCGTGCCTCGCGGCCGTTCGCGGGGTCCATCTGGTAGCCGCGGCGGTCGCCGAACTGCGGCGTCGAGCCGGCGGCCTCGCGGAACGGGCCGTAGAAGCCCGACGCGTACTTCGCGCTGTACGCCATGATCGGGAGGCTCTCGAACCCCGCCTCGTCGAGGGCTTCGCGGATCGCGCCGATGCGGCCGTCCATCATGTCGGACGGCGCGATGACGTCCGCGCCTGCCTCGGCACAGGTGACGGCCATGCGCGACAGCAGCGCCAGTGACGGGTCGTTGTCGACCTCGCCGGTGGGGGTGAGCAGGCCGCAGTGGCCGTGGTCGGTGTACTCGCACAAACAGACGTCGACGACGACGACGATGCTTGGGTCGACGCGCTTCAGCTCGCGCACGGCTTGCTGCACGATGCCATCCGGTGCGTACGCCTCGGAGCCCTCGGGGTCCTTGTCGGCCGGCAGGCCGAAGAGCAGCACCGCCTTCACGCCGACCTCGGACAGCTCACGTGCCTCGCGCGCCATCTGGTCGACAGAGAGCTGGTACTGGCCGGGCATCGAGTCGATCGGCGTGCGGACGTTGGTGCCGTGCGTCACGAACATCGGGTAGATGAACTGCGCGGGGTCGAGGCGCGTCTCGCGCACCAGCGACCGGAGCGACTCCGTGCGCCGGGTGCGGCGCGTGCGCGTGAACTTCCCCGTTTGGGTACCAGTGCGGGTGATCGCGACCATGACCGGCCTCCTAGAGCGCCTGTCCCGGCGTCTGTGATATGGGCGTCGAGGTGGAGTGTACGTACGCGCGGAGCGCAGCGACCATCCCCTCGATTGTGTGTTCCTCGGCGACCACGTGCGGCGGCAGTCCCAGCTCGCGCGCCGTCTCCGCGACGATCGGGCCGATGCAGACGACCGTCGCGCTGGCGAGCGCGGACAGGTCCCCGCCGAGCAGCGTGGCGAGGTTCCTCACCGTGGACGACGAGGTGAACGTGACGACGTCGATCTCACCGTTCCGCACGGCGGCCAGCGCCTCGGGCGGCGCCTCTGCGGGTGGTGCGGCGAGGTACAGCGTCAGCTCGTCGACGACCGCGCCCGCCTCGCGCAGCCGGTCGGGCAGCACCTCGCGCCCGCCTTCGGCGCGGGGTAGCAGCACGCGCCAGCCCGTGATCTTGCCGGTGTCGACGAGCATCGTCAGGATGCCCTCGCTGATCGACTCCTCGGCGACCACGTCGGCGCGCAGCCCGCGCCGTGCGAGCGCCTGTGCCGTGCCGGGGCCGATCGCGCAGATCCCGACGTCGCGGAAGGCGCGGGTGTCGCCGCCGGCCTCCCAGAGTTCGTCCATGAACACGTCCACCGCGTTCGCCGACGTGAAGATCGTCCAGCGGTAGTCGCTCGCCTCGAGGAGCGTCCGCGCCTTGGCGACGGCAGCGGGGTCGACGCGGCGCTCCAACTCGATCGCGGGCAGCACCACGGGCCATGCGCCCTCGGCGCGGAGCACGTCGACCAGCGTCGAGGACTGCGCGCGCGTGCGCGTCACGAGCACGCGCTTCCCGGCGAGCGGGGCAAGGCGGCGCGGGTCCAGCGTCGATTGCAGTGCAGCGACGTCGCCGACGACGAAGAGCGCGGGCGCCTTGATGCCGGCGTCCTGCGCCACCTGCGCGATCGTGGCGAGCGTGCCGGTCGCGATGCGCTGGCGCGGCGTGCTCGCCTCCTGCACCAGCGCCGCGGGCGTCGAGGCATCCCGGCCGCCCTCGATCAGCGCGCGTGCGATGCCGTCGAGGCGCCCCACGCCCATCAGCACGACCAGCGTGTCGACGGCGGTGGCGAGCCGTTCCCAGTGCACGCCGGCCTCGGGCTTCGTCGGATCCTCGTGGCCGGTGATCACAGCGAACGACGTGGCGACGCCGCGGTGCGTCACGGGGATGCCGCCGGCGGCGAGGCCGCCGATCGCGGAGGTGATGCCGGGGATGACGGTGCAGGGGATGCCCGCGTCCGCGAGCGCCGCGGCTTCCTCGCCGCCGCGCCCGAAGACGTACGGGTCGCCGCCCTTGAGTCGCACCACGCGCTTGCCGGCGCGCCCGTGCTCGACGATCAGCGCGGTGATCTCGTCCTGCGTCAGCGTGTGGTTGTCGGCGGCCTTGCCGGCGTCGATGAGCAGCGCGCCCGCGGGCGCCTCGCCGATCAGTTCGCTGGTGCCGAGGCGGTCGTAGACGACGACTTCCGCGCGGCGCAGCGCGTCACGGCCAGCGACGGTGATGTAGCCGGGGTCGCCGGGGCCGGCGCCCACGAGCCAGACGTGTCCGAGCGGAGTGTTCGAGGTGCTAGCCAAGTCGGGTGCCTCCGGCGCTCTCGTAGCCCTCACGCAGCCGTTCGCCGAGGCCACGTCCCAGGCTGTCGGCGTACTTGATCGCGCCCGCCCCGTCGCCGAAGACCGGCGCCTCGCCCTCGACGTCGCCGCCGAGCATTGCGCGCACGGTGATCAGGCTGCCGTCGATCTCCGCGTACGCGCCGACGGCGAGGTCGCACCCCGAGCCGAGCGCCGCGAGGACGCCCCGCTCGGCCGTGACGGCGGCGCGGGTGTGCGCGTGGTCGATCTGCTCGAGGATGGCGATCGTCGCCGCGTCGTCGGCTCGGCACTCGATCGCGATCGCGCCCTGTCCGGGCGACGGCAGGAACTCGCGTGCCTCGAACAGCTGGGTTGCCTCATCGATCCGTCCGAGGCGGGCGAGGCCGGCGGCGGCGAGCAGGATGCCCTCGTACTCACCGGCCGCGAGCTTCGCGAGACGCGTGTCGACGTTGCCGCGGATCTCGACGGGCTCAAGGTCCGGGCGGATCGCGCGGATCATCGCGATGCGGCGGCTTGCGCTGGTGCCGATGCGCGCGCCCGCGGGCAACTCGGCGAGCCGGCGTCCCCCGCTGCCGACGAAGGCGTCGCGCGGGTCGGCCCGCTCGAGGATCGCGGCGATCGTCAGACCCTCGACGGGAGTCGTCGGCACGTCCTTCAGGGAATGCACGGCGATGTCGGCGCGGCCGTCGAGGAGCGCCTCGCGCACGGCAGCGGCGAAGATGCCCTGCCCACCCAGCACGGTCAGCGGCGTCACGCGGTCACGGTCGCCCTGCGTGGTGATCTCGATCACGGGCACGTCGACACGTGGATCGACCGCCTGGAGGGCGGTCGTGGCGAGGGCGACCTGCGCGAGGGCGAGCGCTGAGCCGCGCGTCGCGCAGCGCAAGGTGAGGGTCGTCGCAGTCATGCGTCCTCGACGGGCTCGTCCAGCCGGAACAGCGCGCGCGCGGTGTGCAGGTACGTCTCCTGATCCCCGCGCTCGCGCAGCGTGGAGATCGGCGCGTGTAGCAGCTGCCGCACGAGGGCGCGCGTCATGACGTCGGTCAGCTCCTCGACGTGCGCACGTTCCTCGTCGGTGAGCTTGAGGCGGCGCATCGTCTTGGCGAGCTCGCTGCGGCGCAGCTCCTCCGCACGGTCGGTGATCGCGCTGATCGTGGGGACGATTTGCAGCTGGCTCCACCACTCCGCGAAGCGGCTCGTCTCCTCGTCCACAATCGTCTGCACGGCGGCGATCTCGTTGGCGCGCGCCTCGGTGTTGCGGGCGGCGATGTCGGACAGGTCGTCGAGGTCGTAGTACGACACGCCCGGCACGTCGCGGACGGTCGAGTGGAAGTCGCGCGGCACGCCGATGTCGATGATCAACAGCGGGTGTCCATCGCGGTGCGACACGGCCTCCGCGACCGCGGCGTCCTCGAACAGCGCGTCGGGCGAGCCGGAGGCGGCGATCACGATGTCGGCGGTGCGCAGCGCCTCGTCCGCGCGGCCGAAGGGCACGGCCGTCCCGCCGAGGGCGTCCGCGAGCGCCTGCGCGCGCTCCAGGGTGCGGTTGGTGACGACGATGCGCTTCGCCCCGTACGCCACGACCGCTTCGGCGGCGAGCCGCCCCGCCTCGCCCGCTCCGACGACGAGCACCGAAGCGCGCGCCAGGTCGGGGAACAGGTCGCGTGCCTGCTGTGCGGCGATCGAGGACACGGATACCGACCGCTCGCCAATGCCTGTCTCGTTGCGCGCGCGGCGGCCCGTGCGGATCGCCGTGTGGAACAGCCGCGACAGCATCGCGTTGTCGGCGCCGGCCGCGACTGTCGAGGAGAACGCGGAGCGCACCTGCCCGAGCACCTCGGTCTCACCGACCACCATGGAGTCGATGCCGGAGGCGACGGAGTACAGGTGGCGCACGGCGTCCGCGCCGTACGCGACGTGGAAGTACCGCTCCATCAGGTCGTCTTCGACCTCGAGCTCGGACGCGAGGAAGCCGAGCGCGGCGTCCGGCTCGTGGATGCCGGGGAGGTACAGCTCCAGGCGGTTGCAGGTGTTGATGATCGTCGCCGCGCCGAAGGCTTCCTTGGCGCGCACGAGGACGCCGTTCAGCGCCTCGACGTCGATCGCCGCGCGCTCGCGGATGTCGAGCGGCGCGGTGAGGTGGCTCATCCCGGCGAAGGTGATCACGACCGGACTTCCTCGGGCAACGCGTCAGGACGCCACGTGGGAGACGGCACCAGCGCGGTGCGACCGAGCGCGGCGACGAGGTGCTGCTTTGCGGCCTCCATGTCGCCGAGGTTGATGAACGCCATCAACTCCGAGTCGATCGCGTCCTGCCAGCGGTCGGCGGGGATGCGGTTCGGGCAGACCTTGCACAGCAGCGGCGGCGGTGTCTCGGCGGCGGTGCACTTCGCCGCGCACTCGCGGTCACCCGCGCGGATCGCCACGCGCACCTCCGCCAGCAGGCCGGACAGCGCAACGACGTCCTCCGACATGAACTCCTCGAGGCGCTCGCGCAGCCAGCGTGCCATCGCCGGGCTCGTCCCACCGGTCGAGGCGGCGAGCGCGATCTCGCCGCGCCGCACGAGCGAGGGCAGGATGAAGTCGCAGTTGGCGGCGTCATCCGCGGCGTTGACGAGGATGCTCCGCGAACGCGCTTCATCCGCCACGGTGCGGTTCACCGCGCCATTGTCCGTCGCGACCATGACGAGGAAGTAGCCCTCGGTGTCGCCCGCGCGGAACTCGCGTGGCTCCCACTTCGCGCGGCCCGCGTCCACGTACGCGCGCACCGGCTCGATGAGCTCTGGCGCGATGATCGTGACGTCGGCCCCGTGGTCGACGAGCTTCCCGAGCTTCTCGTCCGCGACATGTCCGCCGCCCACCAGCAGCACGGGCTTGCGCTGCACATCCAGGAAGATCGGGTAGTAGATCAACGCGGCGTTCTCTTCTCGGCTCTTCTGCGCGGGTGCGGTGGGATTATCGGAGCTCGGTGTCGTACACGGACGTTAGGCCGATCAGTGCGCGGTCGGCGAGTCCGGCGATCGCCTCGCGGGCGTTCTCGGCGTCCTCGGGCGTCAGCCGGTTGCGCTCGGACAGGCGCTTCGCGGTCTCGTCCAGCGACTTGCGGAAGAAGATGAACGCCTGAACGGCCTGCGCGAGCGGCGTGCCGCGGCGGCGCAGCTCACGCCCGTACTGCTCGCCGATGCCGCCGACTTCCTCTTCGAGGTCGGCGCGGCGACCTCGGCGGGAGATGTAGTCATCGACGATCTCGAGGAGCCGGCGGCCCAGCGGGCGCAGCGCGTCGCGCTCGGCCTGCTCGATCTCGCCGTACCACTCGTCCGCCGAGCCGGAGTGCAGCTGGTGGCGGATCCGCGAGGTCGCAGCATCGGAGAGCGCGCGGTCGGAGCGCCGCCCGCCGCCCCCCTGGATCATCGCGAGCAGCTCCGCCTCCGCGAAGCGGCGGTGGCCGCCCGGCGTGCGGAAGACCTGGATCTCGCCGGAGTCGGCCCAACGGCGCACCGTGGACTCGTTCACGCCCAGCAACTCGCAGGCGCGCGCCAGGCTGACCCAGCGCGTCGGACGTCCGCTGCCCTGGTTGTTGGTCGCGCCGCCCGGCGCCTCGTCGACTCGCATGGGCTCAGCCTTGCTATCCCACGGGCGAGCCCCGGAGCGGGGCGGGCAGCGCCAGAGTGGAATCTAGTCAAAGTGCTTCGTCGCTCGCTAGATTCCACTGTATTCCGCCTGTCCAAACCCCGGCAACTCGGGGCACGCACTACCGTGCGGAAAGGCCGATGTGGTCCGCCAGCTCGCTCAGGTCGAGCATGCGGCACGTGAACATCGGCGTGTCGAAGAGGGTGTACACGGAGGCGCGTGAATCGCGTAGTTCTCGTACCAGTGCGAGGAACTCGCCGGGGTCGTCACCCTCGAACGCCACCACGAACTCCTGGTCGTCCAGGCCGTACGAGTACGTCGTGTTGATCTTGATGCCGTGGTACTTGTGGCCGACCTCGATGTGCTCGGCCATCATCGCCTGCCGCTCGGAGGCGGGCAGCTCGTACCACGCGCGCGTCTTCGCCATCGGGTAGACGAACAGGTACTGGTTCACGCCGCCGTCCGTGCGGATGCGCGTGCGCTTCTCGAGTCCTTCGTGCAGGTCGTTCGTGTAGAGCGAACGCATTGTCATGCTGAGGAACGAGTGCGGGCGCTCCAGCGCCCCGCCGAGGGGCGAGCGCAGCAGCTCCGCGTGCCAGTCCGTGATGGGCGCCAGCTCGTCGTGCGCCTGCCACACGAGGAAGTCCGTGTCGCCGCGCGTCCCGATGGTGGAGTACACGCGCGTCAGCATCTGCCTGCTGGACGCCTCGAGCATCTTCGTGAGCTGCTTGCCCAGCGCGGCGCGGTCCTTTTTCGACCCGCGACGGACGTCGCCGGCGATGCGATAGAAGGAGAACTTCACGCTCTGCACGCCCCGCGGCGTGACTCCCGGCGCGTGCGTGTACGCGGGACGCTCGCTCGGCGTCCCCTTCGTGGATGCGCCGTCGCTCGATGCGTGCGCGTGCGGATGCGCCGAGGGCGGGACCGCAGCGGTCGCCGGAGCCTCGAACGTGCTGGGGACGATGCGCCACGAGGGCGTCGGCTCGCTCGTCGTCATGACGCGACCTCCTCGGCGGTGGTCGTCTCGCCGGCGGCGGTGCAGAGCGCCTCCCACTGGTCGTACTCGGGCACGAAGTAGGGCAGGCGGATCTTCTTGTACTCGGTGGTCGAGTAGAGGACGCGGAAGTCGGTCACGCCGGTCGCCGCGGAAATGGCGGCGGCGGCTTCCTCGACGCCCGCGACCTTCGCGTTGTGCAGCATCGAGAAGACCGAGTACGGCCAGTCCGGGTACGTGGGGCGCTGGTAGCAGTGCGACACGCCGCGGTAGCCCGCGACGAACACGCCGAACTCTTTGATCTGCTCCTCCGGCACGTTCCACACCGCCATGCCGTTGGCGCGGAAGCCCGCCTGGCGGTGGTTGATGATGCCGGCGAAACGGCGCAGGTGGCCATGCTCCTGCATCGTCTGGCCGTAGGCGATCACCTCGGCGCCCGTCATGCCGAGGGGCGCGCCGAGCGCGGCGAAGGGTTCGGCGACGTCCGGCATGTCGCTCTGGGTCGCGCGGATGAAGGCGATGTCGCGCTCCGTGATCGCGTGGCCCTTCGCCTCGATGCGGCGCTCCTCGGTGTACTCGGGGGCACCGCGCGCGTCGAGGTCACGCGTCCCCGCGAGGTCGAGCGTGACGGCGATCTTGAAGAGGTGGAGCGTCGGCATCGGACGCGTCGACTCCGCCTCCGTCATCACGTGCAGCTTCTGGATCACGGCGTCGAGGTCGACGCCCGGCGGCATCGCGACGGTGAACCAGATGTTGAACTCGTGGTTGCGGCGGTAGTTGTGCGACACGCCGGGGTGCGCGTTCAGGATCCGCACCGCGCGCTTCAGCTTCTCCGGCGCGATCCGCATCGCGACGAGCGCCGAGGAGTACCCCAGCGCCTTCGTGTCGTAGATCGCGCAGATCTGGCGCACGACACCCGCGGCGCGCGCCTGACCGAGCCGCTCGAGCACCTCGGCCTCGCTGATGCCGAGCTGCTCGCCGAGCGCCGCGTACGGGCGCTCGACCATCGGGTAGTGGTCCTGCATCAGGTCGAGGAGCTGGCGCGTCGTCGCGTCGAGTTCGCTGGGCTTCGTCGGGGTGGCGGTCATCGGGCGGCTCCCAGGGATCCAGCTCCGGCGCCCGGGGCGATGGCGTTGAGAGGTGCGGTGAAGGCGAGGCCGAAGTTGTTCTCATACAGATCGTTGACTTGCGCGGCCTGCGCGTCGGTCACGTCGCGCGCGTCACTCGCGCCCACGAACTCCTCGATCTGCTCGAGGTTGTAGATGTTCGGCAGGGCGGAGACGACGTTCGCGCTGTGGAGGACGTAGCGCAGCGCGGCCTGGGCCAGCGTGCACTGGTTCTCGTCGCACAGGAACTGGAGTTGCTTGATCTTCTCGAGACCCTCGGGCAGCCAGTTCGCGGGCCGATGGCGGCGGTGGTCGTTCTCGGGGAAAACCGTGTCCTTGGTGTACTGGCCTTCGAGCATCCCCGAGGAGTGCGGGACGCGGACGACGAGCGCCTTGCCCTTGCGCTCGGCGACCTCGATCAGCGCGCGACCGGGGTCGAGTTCCAGCGCGTTGTAGATCATCTGCACGCCGTCGACGGGCAGATGCTCCATCGCGTACGCGCCCTCGGCCTCCCAGCCGATGGCGGGTCCGAGGGCGACGCCGACGGAGCGCACCTTGCCGGCGGCGCGCGCACGCTCGATGAACGTCCAGATGTGGTCGCGCGTCATCATTGCCATGCGCGGGTTGTGCATCTGGTAGAAGTCGATGTGATCCGTGCCGAGGCGCTTGAGGGACGCATCCAGCGAAGCCTCGAGGAACTCGACGTCGAAGCGGTGCGGGGCCTCGCGGTGGCCGGCGTCGTTGGGGTCGCGCGATGCCCAGTCGTAGCCGAACTTCGCGCCGATGACGATCTTGTCGCGCTCGGTACCGGGGAACGCGTGCTGCAGGATCGTCTCGCCGCGCCCGTTGCCGTAGGTGTCGGCGGTGTCGAAGAAGGTCACGCCCCGGTCGAGGGCCGTGTGCATCAGACGGGCGGCCTCGTCATCCGTGTAGTTGCCCCACCACCCGGCGGCCATCGTCCAGACCCCGAAGCCGACTTCGGACACCGTCACGCCGGTGTCGCCGATCTGTCGATAGCGCATGAATCCCCCTGCTGGAGAGCGTGCTGGTGGCTGGCCTGTCTGGGCCTACATCACGGTCGGCGCGGTTCGAGTGAGGGGCAAACGCTGAAATAGGTGAGTTGATTCGTTTTCGGAAGATTTCCGGGAGTGGGAACCTCGATTTTGTTCGAGGCGCCGCGAGATTTTGCCGCATTCGTGATTGCCGCGTTCGAAGCTGTCGGAACGCTCGTCGCCATGCGGCCGCCAACACCGGGCCCGCGCCGCTAACGCAGCCCGCGCTTCACGGACCCCGCTCCGAACCGCCCGCGGATGCTGTCCAGCGTCCGATCCAGCTCCTCGTCCCGCAGCACCCCGGCCGGGCTGTCCGTGGCGGTCGGCGCGTCGAAGAAGTCGAGCTGCAGCGCGTCCTCGACGAGATTGGTCACGCCGAGGCCGATGAGTCGCACCGGCCGCAGCCCCTCCGCGGCGACCGTCGCCTCGAAGAGCGCGCGCCCCGCCTCGGCGATCGCCGCCGTGGACTGCACGGGACGGTCGAGAGTGTGCGAGCGGGCGAGGGTGGTGAAGTCCTCCCAGCGCAGCTTCAGCGTGACAGTGCGCGCGCGCTTGCCGCTCTCCCGCAAGTCGGTGCCCACGCGCTCCGCGTGTCGCGCGAGCACGCGCCGCAGCTCCTCGACATCCGTGACGTCGTCGAGGAATGTGACCTCGCGCGAGATCGAGCGCGCCACGCGGCCGTTGCCGTTCACCGGCGTGGGGTCGAGGCCGCGCGCACGCTCGGAGAGCATCGGCCCGGAGCGCCCAAACTGCTGCGTCAGCCACCGCTCGTCGAGCGCCGCGAGCTGGCCGATCGTCCGGACGCCCATGCGCTGCAGGGCCTCTGCGGCCTTCGGCCCGACCATCGGCAGTTCGCGGATGGCAAATGGCGCGAGGAACGCGGCGTCGGTCCCGACGGGCACCTCGATCAGCCCATCGGGCTTCGCGCGGTCGGAGCCGACCTTCGCTGTCGTCCGCGACCCCGCGATGCATACCGACACCGCGACCTCGAGCTCCGCGCGCACGCGACGCCGGAGCGCCTCGGCAGTGCGGTATGCGCCGCCCTCCGGGTTGCCGATGCCGGTGAGGTCCACGTACGCCTCATCGATGCCGACCGACTCCACGACCGGCGAGATGTCGCGCAGCATCGCGTGGAACTGTCCGGACACGCGCCGGTAGTCCTCGAAGTGGGGCGACACCACGACCGCCTGCGGACACATGCGGAGCGCTTGCGTCATCGGCTGTGCCGAGCGGCAGCCGAACACGCGCGACTCGTAGGAGGCCGCCGCAACGACTCCTCGACGCCCCGGGTGGCCCACGAGCACCGGCTTCCCGCGCAACGACGGATCGCGCACACGTTCGACCGCGACGAAGAACGTGTCGAGGTCGAAGTGGGCGATGCGGGGCGGGAGCCGAGGGCCGGGGTCAGGCACGCCATGACCTCCGCAACGTTCGACGGGTCAGTCGAACGCTAGAACGTCCGTTCGGTGTGCGTCAAGGTCGCTGGGACCGAGGCCGGCCGCTCGGCCGCCGGCGCGTCCCACGATCCGAACGCCACGAGCGCGGCCACGTAGAGCACGACCGCGACGATGCCGATGACCACGACCTGCCCGCGCCGGCCACCGAAGGTGCGGCGGATCCGCGCGCGCCGCCGGCGCGACCGCGCCGCGCCGAGGTCGATGCGGCCCGAACGGTACAGCGCCTCCGCGTCCCGCAGCTGCTGCAGTGCCTCGTCTGCCACCGGCTCGTACTCATCGCGCGTGCTGTCGGCCAGGACCTGCACGACCGCACGGGGCCCGCTGCCCTCACGTTGCTCGGCGATCCACGACCGGCCGAGGTACTCCAGACTGCGGTGCACTTCGTGCGCGATGCCGTGCATGTCGCGGGCGTTCTGCTCCGCGCGCATCCCACCCGGGGCAGCCTCCGCCGTACGGCGGTCCTCGAAGAGGTGGATGAAGGCCGCGATGTCGTCCGCGGCGGCCAGCGACCAGCGGCTCACTCGGGTGCGGGACTGGTTGCGGAGGTGCTGCACGAGGGGCCTCTTCGGTGTGGCGGGCATCATATCCGGCGCCGGCGTACGTGCTGGGCTTGTCCCCAAAATGTTAGAATCACGGTGTACTCAGCATCCCCGACGGCGTCCGCCAACCTGCACGTCCTAGCGGTAACTGAGCGACTGTTTTGATGGCCCGCCAGGGGGCGGCCAGTGATTCTGGCGCTGTGTGCGTCAGTAGGAGAGTTCGGACGTTGACGCAGAGGATTTACGTTGGGAATCTCCCGTTCTCCGCTACGGAGGGGGAGGTCGCTGAATTGTTCGGGCAGTACGGCGAGATTGTCTCTTGCTCGCTGCCCAAGGACCGCGAAACCGGCCGCCCGCGCGGCTTCGGGTTCGTGGAGATGGAAGACGAAGACGCCAAGAAGGCCATCTCGGCCCTCGACGGCAAGGACATGGGCGGCCGTGCGCTGCGCGTGAACGAGGCGCAGCCTCGTGAGCAGCGTAGCTTCGGCGGCGGCGGTGGTGGCGGCTACGGTGGTGGCGGTGGCTACGGCGGGGGTTCCCGCGGCGGTGGCGGCGGCTACGGCGACCGTGGCGGCGGGGGTGGTGGCTACGGCGGCGGCGGTGGCGGCGGTTACGGTGGTGGCGGCGGCGGTGGCCGGCGCGACGACCGTGGCGGCGGCAGCCGCGGCGGTGGCAGCCGCTACTAAGCCTTCCCGCATGCGCCCCGCGCGTGAGCGCCGGGTCGGTGCCGAGGATCCTCGTCCGCGCCGCTGTGTTGCAGGTTGATCAGCAACGGCCCTCGTTCCTCAAGAAGCACAACCGAACGGCCCCTCGTGAGAGGGGCCGTTCTTCTTGCCTGCGCGGGGTCGAGGTGTGGCACGGGCGGAACGGGTGCAGCCTCGGCAGTCGCGCGTGGCGTCGAGGTGGCAGCGCGGGGCCGCCGTCGGTTGGCACCTCGACACCCGTCGGGGCGAGGTCGTCCCACACCAGCGGCCACCTCGACGTCACGCGACGCCGAAGGGCGGGCGTTGCGCGCTAGCCGTGGCTCGCGGCGGGGGCGTCCGAGGTGGGCTCGTGGCCGTCCTCGTCGACGATCGCGGTGGCCTCGGCGGCCTCCTCCGTGACATCCCGCAGCGGGCGACGGCGGCGGTCGAGGAGGCTCACGGTCTCCAGCTCGTCCTCGGTGATCTCCTCGGCGGCCTCGGCGGCGGCCTGCCCCTGGCGCACGCGCTTCGCGATCGCCACACCGGCCGCGATCAGGACCGCGGACGAGAGGGCCGCGCCGCCGGCGATGAACATGTGCTTCTTGCGCATGCCGGGGAAGCGCTCCAGCACGCGGTGCGCGAGGCGGATCGCGTCGTCCTGCCCCAGCTTGATCGCGCCGTCCAATGCCTCGTTCGCGAGCCTGCCCAGCTGTTCGACGCTGTCTTCTCGGACGCTCATGCCTCGTCCTCCTCGTCGTCCTCGGTCGTCACGACCTCGCGAAGCAGCGCCGCCACGTGGAGGGCGGCGTACATCGCCTCGCTCCCCTTGTTGCCGACACTGCCGCCGGACCGCGCCTCGGCCTGTTCGAGGGTGTCGGCGGTGATGATGCCGAACCCCATCGGGACGCCCGAGTCGCAACCGGCCTCTCGAATGCCTCGTGCCGCCTCGCCGGCGACATAGTCGAAGTGCGGAGTCTCACCCCGCACCACGGCCCCGACGCACGCGATCGCGTCGTAGGAACCAGAGGACGCCAGCTCGCCCGCGACCAGCGGGATCTCAAAGGCGCCCGGTACCCAGAAGACATCGATCGCTTCATCAGCAACGCCATGTTCGCGCGCCGTTGTTACAGCGCCATTGCACAGCCGTTTCGTGAACTGATCATTGAAGATCGACGCCACAATGGCGACGCGCATGCCCGTGGCGTTGGGCGTGGACTCTCCGAAGACGTTCGGCATCTAGCGCCCCTTCTTTCCTGGCATTGGCTGGTCGAGGTAGTGGCCCATCTTGTCGCGCTTGGTGGCGAGGTAGCGCACGTTGTGCGCGTTCGCCGCGACCTCCAGCGGTACCCGCTCGACGACGGCGAGGCCGTAGCCATCGAGGCCCGCGCCGCGCAGCGCGCCGAACTGGTCGAGCTCCTGGATCTTCACGGGGTTGTTGGTCATCAGCCGCATCTGCCGCACGCCGAGGTCGACGAGGATCTGCGCGCCGATGCCGTATTCGCGGCTCTCGGCGGGCAACCCCAGCGCGACATTCGCCTCGACGGTGTCGAGGCCCTGCTCCTGCAGCTTGTAGGCACGGAGCTTGTTGTGCAGGCCGATGCCGCGCCCTTCCTGGTCCATGTAGACGATCACGCCCCGGCCCGCGTCGGCCACCAGGCGCATGGCCGCGTCCAACTGCTCCCCGCAGTCGCAGCGCAGCGACTGGAAGACATCGCCGGTGACGCAGCGGTCGTGCACGCGCACGAGCACCGGCTCGTCGGTCGTGACATCGCCCATGACGAGCGCGACGTGCTCGCGTTTGTCGATCAGCGTGCGGTAGCCGATCGCGCGGAATTCGCCGTACGCCGTCGGGAGCTGCGCCTCGTCCTCGACGCGCTCGACGAGGCGCTCGTGTGACATGCGGTAGGCGATCAGGTCGGCGACGGTAAGGATCTTCAGCGTGTGCTTGCGCGCGAACTTCTCGAGGTCCGGCATCCGCGCCATCGTGCCGTCGTCCTTCATCACCTCGCAGATGACGGCGATCTGCTCGAGGCCCGCGAGGCGGCACAGATCCACGGACGCCTCGGTCTGCCCGGCGCGCACGAGGACGCCGCCGTCACGCGCACGCAGCGGGAAGATGTGGCCGGGACGTGTGAAGTCGTGCGGCCCCGCCTGCGGGTCGGCGAGTTTCTTGATCGTCGTCGCGCGGTCGGCGGCGGAGATGCCGGTGGTTACGCCCTCTGCGGCCTCGACGGTGACCGTGAACGCCGTGCCGAGTGGCGCCGTGTTGTGCGTGGTCATGGGCGGCAGGTCGAGGTGGTCCGCGCGCTCCTCCGTCATGGGGACGCAGATCAGGCCCTTCGCGTAGCGCGCGTAGAAGTTGACGACTTCTGGTGTGCAGAACTGCGCGGCGATCACGACGTCGCCTTCGTTCTCGCGATCCTCGTCGTCGGTGATGATCACGGAGCGGCCGGCGCGCAGCTCCTCGATCGCCTCCTCGACGGTGGCGCGCAGCGGGCTGCGGCGCGTGGCGCGCGGCTTCGTCGCCGCGGGCTTGGAGGTGAGTTGCTCTGGCATTCGGTGCCCCTTCCGCAGGGCGCGTCGCGGGGCCGGTGTGGCCGGACTAGCGCATTCCCCCGGCCCAGGCCTCGATCGCCTGCGCGATGTCGCCCTCGGGTTGCCGGGATGGGAGCGCGAGGTAGTTCCACACCTGCGCGTCGAGGGCATCGTACCGCACGAACTCCGTGGCCCCCATGCCCCATACCTGGTATCCGGCGTCCACGAGCAGCGCCCACAGCGTCTCGGGCGTCGTCCCCGCCCGCTCGAGGTGCTCGGCCTCGCATTCGAAGTAGAGCGCCGCGCCAGCCGCAAGCAGGGAACGCGCTCCGGTGAGCACAGCCACTTCGTGCCCCTCGACATCGATCTTCACGAGGACGGGCGCGACCAGCGGAACGATGCCCGCGCTCACGAGGTCGTCCAGCGCCCGGATCTCGATCTGGTAGGCGATCGTCCGCTCCTCGGCGCGGGGACCGGCGAGGTGGCCGAGGCCGCTCACCGGGTTGCCGCTCGCGTCCACGGGCACCCACAGCGACTGCCGCGCCGACTCCGCACCCAGCGCGTCGCCAAGGATCGCGAGCCGGCGGTCGCGGGTGTTCGCCCGCAGCAGGTCGCGCGCCTCGGGGTTGGGCTCGAAGGCGACAACACGCGCGTCACGGGGCGCGGTCTGCAGGAAGAAGTGCGTGTACTTTCCGACGTTCGCGCCGACGTCGATCAATGTGCGCGCGCGCGAGGCGAGCGTCCGCAGCATGGCGAGCGTCGCGGGATCCTCGGGCGGGTCGAAGCGTCCGGTGCGGCGCAGAGCGGCGTGGTAGACGAGGTGGATGCTCCGCTCGAGGCCGGCACCGCCGACCGTCCGCAGTGCGCGACGCGCGGTCGAGCGGAGCGCGGCAGCGACACCTCGTGCGGTGGTCATGGCGTCCCGGCGACGCGCGCTTCCAGGATCTGCTCGACGATCTGCTCGACGTACCGCGCGAAGATGTCGGTTTCGAGGTTCACGGAGTCGCCCGGCTTGCGGCGCAGCAGGTTCGTGTGCTCCTGCGTGTACTGCACCAGCGACACCGACACGGATTCGGCATCGCGGCCCATGACCGTGAGCGAGACGCCGTCCAGACAGATCGGTCCCTTCATCACGATGTACTTCAGGTATTCCGGCGGCACCTGGTAGCGCGCGATGATCGCGTCCGCCTCGGGCGTGAGGCTCATCAACCTGCACGTCGTCTCCACGACGCCGCGGACGGTGTGTCCGGACATGCGCGTCGCGGAGGTCACGGATCGCTCGAGGTTCACGAGGTCGCCCGCGACCAGCTCCCCGAGGTTGGAGCGCCGGAAGGTCTCGTTCATCACGTCGAAGCTCATCGACTCGGCGTCCATCGCGCGCACGGTGAGGTCCACGCCGTTCACGGCGATCGAATCGCCGAGCCGCGAGTCGTCGAGGATCAACGAGCAGCCGATGATCAGCTCGCCACCCTCGCGGCGACGCACCGTGCCCAGCTCTTCGATGATGCCGGTGAACATCGCTACCCCTCGCTCTTCGTCTGGTCGGCCGGAGGAGGCCAGATCGGGATGCCCTCGAAGAGGACGTCGTCGCCGAGGCGGGTCACCGACGGGTTGCGCAGTCGCGGCGCCTCGCGCATGACCGACGCGCCCTCGCCCGCGACGGCCGAGGGTGCCTCCGCCGCCCCGATCACGACCGGCGCGATCACAGCATAGAGGCGATCCACGGATCGCTGGTCGAAGAACGCCCCGAGCAGCTCGCCTCCGCCCTCGACCAGCAGCGTGAGCACGTCGCGCTCGCCAAGGTAGGTGAGCAGAGCGCCGAGGTGCACGTGCCGCCGATCCTCGCCGGCCGGTAGTACCACGACCTCGACGTGCGGCGGGAAGTTGTCACGCCAGTCGGGGCGGGTGTGCGCGGTCGTGATGAGCACCGTGCGCGCGGCTTCGTCGAAGACGCGCGCGAGGCTCGAGAGGCGCCCGAGGCCGTCGATCACAACGCGCAGTGGCTGCCGCTCCGCGAGCACGCCGCCGGTCCGGGCGGTGAGGTGCGGGTCGTCCTGCAACACCGTGTTCGATCCCACGAGGATCGCGTCGACCTGCGCGCGCAGGTCGTGCGCCCAGGCGCGGGCCTCCTCGCCGGACACCCAGCGCGCGTCGCCCGAGGACGCAGCGATGCGCCCATCGAGGCTCGCGGCGAACTTCGCGATCACGATCGGCAGGCCGGTGAAGCGGTGCTTGAGGAAGCCCTCGTTGATCCGGATCGCCTCGGCCGCGCCGTCCCCGTCGGACACGTCGATCCCCGCATTGCGCAGCGCCTGCGCGCCCGAGCCGGACACGCGGTCGTCGGGGTCCTGGATCGAGTAGTGCACCGCCGCGACGCCGGCCGCGATGAGCGCGTCCGTGCACGGTGGCGTCCGACCGTGGTGCGAGCAGGGTTCGAGGGTGACGTACACCGTCGCGCCGCGCGCAGCGTCGCCGGCCTCGAGGAGCGCCATCACCTCGGCGTGCGCCTGTCCTGGTGGCTGCGTGTGCCCGCGCCCGACGATGCGCCTGTCGCGCACGACGACGGCGCCGACGGCAGGATTCGGCGAGACCTGGCCGACGGCGAGACGGGCCTCTTCGAGCGCCGCGCGCATGAACTCGGACGGCGAGCCAGACGGCACTGCAGTCACGAGTGCCTAGCTCTTGTTCTGGAAGTCGCGGTAGATGCGGCTCGCGGTCGGCAGCGACTGGCCCTGGTACCTCGACTTGAGGTCGGGGTGGCCGTAGGGGCGGTCCGCCTTCGTGGTCAGGTTCTGGAACGACAGTTGGCCGATCTTCATGCCGAAGTACAGCCGGATCGGCAACGTGGAGACGTTGGACAACTCCAGCGTGAGGTTGCCCTTCCACCCCGGATCGACGAACCCGGCTGTCGCGTGGACGAGCAGCCCGAGGCGGCCGAGCGACGACTTGCCCTCGACGCGCGCCACGAGGTCATCGGCCAGCTCGACGCGCTCCACGGTGGAGCCGAGCACGAACTCCCCGGGGTGCAGGACGAACGGCTCGTCCGGCGCGATCGACTGCGGCTCGGTCAGCTCTTCCATCTCCTCGCGGATGTCGATGTACGCCTGCCGGTGGTTCCGGAACACGCGGAAGTGCGCGTCCAGGCGAATGTCGAGCGACGCCGGCTGGATGGCGTTCTCGCCGATCGGGTCGACGACGAGCCGCCCGGAATCCAGGGCTTCTTGGATGGAGTGATCGCTCAGAACCACGGGGCTACCTCGACGCGGGGAGCGGAGGGGAGGACGAGGCCGAGCGTACCACGCTTGCTGGTTCGGGCTCATGCGCAGGATATCTGCGCGGCGCCCGCTCCCGACCTGCGGGCTTTCAGGACTTTCGATCCGTCGTCCAGCCCGATGGGAGCCGGGAGCTACCCCAACCCGCACCACATCGCGAAGCGCTCTGTCGCCGCGTGGGCGCTCTCGCCGAGAGTGACCGCGGCGAGGAAGGTCATCGCGTTCACCGCGAGCACCCAGCCGAGCAGGCGGACGGCTCGGCGGTCGAACCTCGGGCGGGGCGGCATCAGGCCGAGCGCCGCTCGTCGTAGGTCAGGTGGTCCGCCGCGTACTGTTGCTCCCATTGGTCGATGACCGCGAACAGCGCCTGCACGCACCGCGGGTCGAGCTGGGTGCCGGAGCCGGCCTCGATGATCGCGATCGCGTCTGCGCGGCTGCGCGCTTCGCGGTACGAGCGGTTGGAGCGCAGCGCGTCGTACACGTCCGCGACGGCGACGATGCGCGCCTCGATCGGGATCGCCTCGCCGGCGAGCTGGTCGGGGTAGCCGGTGCCGTCCCAGCGCTCGTGGTGGTGCCGCACGACGGCCCGCTCGATGGGGCCCGTGAGTGCGGCGGAGATCATCGTCTCGCCGCGCGTCGTGTGCTCCTTGATCACGTCGTACTCCTGGACATCGAGTGGGCCGCGCTTGTGCAGCACGGCATCCGGGATGCCGATCTTGCCGACGTCGTGCAGCAGCGCGCCGGCGGCGATCGCGCGCAGCCGCGGCGCTGGCATGCGCAGTTGCTGCCCCACGAGGATCGCGAGCGCCGCAACCCGCTCGCCGTGCCCCAGCGTGTACCCATCGCGACCCTCGAGCGCCGCGGCGAGGCCGATGATCGACTCGGTGTGACCGGAGCGGAGCTGGCTCATCACGTCGGAGGTCGTCAGTTGCTCGATCGACTTCAGCGCGCGGCCTCGGCCGTACTCCGCGACGACGGCGAACAGGACGGTGGTGCAGCCGAAGATGAGCTGCACGTGGTACAGCCAGAACGTGCCGCCCCACGTTGTCGCGACGTGCATCGAGATCTGCGCCTCCGCCACGAGGAGCGCGGCGACGGTCACGGCGCCGTACAGCGGCAGCCCGCTGCGGCGGTACCCGATGAAGTACCGAATGGCCCCGATCGAGCAGAGGAGCACCACGGCGGTCGCCTGCACGCGCGCGACCAGCAGGCTCTGCGCGAACCACACCGGAACGATCTCGGGACGAAGGACGGCCGTCGTGCCGTACGCGAGTAGGAAAGCGATCGCCCCGACGAGGATCACCCCGCGGAATCTCGACGCAGCGTTCGGGATCCGACCGCGCCAGTCGATCGCGCTCGCGACTAGGAGGGCGCTGCAGGACAGGAAGGCGAGCCGGCTGCTGAAGCCGATCACCGCGCTGTACTCGCCGTCGAGGAGCATGCCCGGCGTCGTGAGCCCATGGACCGCGTACAGGCCCGCCATCATCAGGAATGACATCGCGAGCCACAGCAGCCGAGGATTCGGCGATCGCAGCACGACGACGCTCACGACCGCCGCGAGCAGCGCGCAGATGGCGGACACGAGCGTCACGATCTCCACGTGACCGACCGGCGACTTCCACTCGAGCAGGACGTCCAGGCGGGGCTGGTTCTGGAGCACCCACAGCGCCGCGGTGGAGGCGAGGACGACCAGCGCCCAGGGCAGGATCTCAGGTAGTGCTCGCCGCATCAGGACACCCCGAAATGCTGGCGGTCGGAGATCGAGCGCCTCGGGTCGGAGTATCGGCAGCGGGAAACAGATTATTGAGCCCGTGATGCCGTCGCACGGCGATTCGTATGGTGGCGGACACTCCTACTTGATGTCGTAGAGCACGGACACGGTCAGCTGGAGCGTCTGCTCGCCCGGGTTCACCGGCAGCGGCGAGGCGTCCAGCGCACCGCTCGCGTTCGCTGCCCGGGGCTGCACGATGCTGCCACCGCCGTTCGTCGACTCCGAGATGGCGCGCGCGGCGCCGAGGGTCACCCCGGCCGCCTTCGCCAGCACCTCTGCCCGCGCGCGGGCGTTCTTGACCGCCTCGTCGCGCCCCTGCGACAGGAACTGCTCCGGCTTGTCGACGGTGAACGAGATGCCGTTCACCCGGACCGCGTTTCCGCCTGCCGCGACCGCAGCGTCGAGGACCTCGGACGCGCTGTCGATGTTGCGGACGGTGACCTGGAGCTGGTTGGAGACCTGGTAGCCGCGGATCGTCGGCGTGCCGGTCCCCGTCGGATTGTTCGCGTACTGCGGCGTGATGCTCAGGTTCTGGGTCTGCAGGTCCTTCTCCGCGACGCCCTTCTGCTTCAGGGCGGTCTGCACCTTCGTCATCGCCTCGGCAGCGCTGTTGCGCGCGGCCGCCACGGTCGTGTCGGTGGTCTGTACGCCGATGTTGAGCCGCGCGATGTCGGGCTTCACCGCGACGGTGGCCGAGCCGGTGACGCTGATCCCGGTCTGCTGCGGCGCCGCGACCGTCACCTCGGTCTTCGGCGTACAGGCGAGCGCCGCGAGGGCGGCGAGGGCGACCGTGCCGCCGAAGATGCCGCGCAGCGCGCGGCGGCGGGTGATCGGGCTGGGAGCGGGGGCGGTGTCGGACATGGGACGTTCCTTCCGGGACGGGAACGCCATCGCTCCGCCCGTGCTACCTGGACTGACGCCGTCGTACGGCGAACTGGGCGACCGATATGCCGCCGAGGAGCACCGTCAGCGCGCCCAGCGCGGCAGCGATGCGTCCTGTCCTGTCAGACGACGGTACGCCCGCCTCGGTTCCGGCAGGAGCGGTGGCTGCTGCGGGCTGCGCCGCGACCGGAGTGGGGGCGGGGACGTACATCGGGTTCTCGATGACCGTGCTGGCGTCCGGCGTAGGCCGCGCGAAGACGGGGCTGGCATCGCGAGGATCGGGACGGAACGGGTCGGCGCCCGAAGCCGGGACGGTGCGCGGGGCGGTTTCGGCGAACGCCGCGACGGTCGCCGTCGCCGTCGC
>CANIRU010000018.1 GCA_947470025.1 Chloroflexota bacterium | reverse complement strand
GGCGTTCGAGGCGGCGCGGGGGCGTCTGTTACGGGGTGAACGGTTACGATATGGCCCCACGCGAGCGGCCGCCCGGCCGACGCAGAGAACGGACTGGGCGTCGTTGACCGACACGTTGCCGCGCCACGCGTCCGGCCCTCATGCCGCCAACCCCGAGTACCTCGTCCGGCAGTCACGTGACTGGCGCGAACTGGAGCGCTGGCTTGCCGATGACCGCCCGTTCGCCGCGTATGCGCTGGGGCACCTCGAATGGGGTCTGTTCGAGTGGGCGTCGTTCTGGGTCGCCGAGGGTCCGCAAGGCACGGCGATCGTGATGCACGCGGGCGCGCTCGGCGCGACCACGGTCACCATCGGCGCGCCGCAGGGCGTGCGGGCGATCCTCTCGCTGCACCCGGGCGCGCGTCGCTCGTACCTCTCGACCGCCTCGCCGGAGCACATGCCCGCGCTGCGCGACGCGTACTACGTGCGCGACACGTTGAGCATGACGCGCATGTCCGTCACGCCCGCCTCGTTCCACGGCGTCGAGGGCACGGTGCGCCGCCTGCGCGGGCGCGACGCGTTCAAGATCAACGCGCTGTACGCGACCGAGGGCGGCCCGAGCCACTACACCGCCGAGACGATCGAGCGCGCCGTCTACTACGGGATGTTCGATGGCGACCGGCTGGTGTCCGTCGCGGGCACGCACATCGTCGCGCCGAACCAGGGGATCGCGATCGTGGGCAACGTCTTCACGGACGGCGCCTACCGCGGCCTGGGGCTCGCCACCCGCGTCACCTCCGCGGTGACTCATGAACTCCTCGAGCGCGGATGCGCCGAGGTGGCACTGACCGTCGATCCGGGCAACACGCCCGCGCTCGCCGCCTACTCGCGCCTCGGCTACCGGCCGGGCGCAGGGGTGGTGGAGGCGCGGCTGGAGCGACGTGATCTGTTTGGGATCGGGCCGGCGCTTCGGCGCCGCCGGGCGCGCTCACATGGCGCGGCCTACGGCCCGGATATCGAGGCCGTAGACGTATGGGAGCGCGCCGAGGGCGAGCTCGGAGAGGATCGATCATGACGATGGCTCACGGCGACGTGAAGAACACCGCACTGGCCCGCGAGGGCGTGGCGCGGATCGAGTGGGCGGGCCGTGAGATGCCCGTGATCAACGGCATCCGCGAGCGCTTCCGCAAGGAGCAACCGCTCAAGGGCATCCGCATGACGGCGTGCCTGCACGTCACCAGCGAGACCGCGAACCTGATGCTGGCGCTCAAGGACGGCGGCGCAGACATCCGCCTGACCGCCTCCAACCCGCTCTCGACGCAGGACGAGGTCGCCGCGGCGCTGCTCGTGGAGTACGGCATCCCGACCTTCGCCATCAAGGGCGAGTCGACCGCGGTCTACAACCAGCACCTGACGGCCTCCGTGGAGCACCGCCCGCAGATCACGATGGACGATGGCGCCGATGTGGTCGCGCTGATCCACAAGACGCGCCGCGACCTACTCACCGACATCGTCGGCGGCACCGAGGAGACGACGACCGGCGTGATCCGCCTGAAGGCGCTCGCCGCCTCCGGCCAGCTGGCCTACCCGATCATCGCCGTCAATGAGGCGAACACGAAGCACTTCTTCGACAACCGCTACGGCACGGGCCAGTCCACGCTGGACGGCATCACCCGCGCGACGAACATCCTGCTCGCCGGCAAGAACTTCGTCGTCTGCGGCTACGGCTGGTGCGGCAAGGGCGTCGCCAGCCGCGCGCGCGGCATGGGCGCACAGGTCATCGTGACCGAGGTGGATCCGCTGCGCGCCCTCGAGGCGGTCATGGACGGCTTCCAGGTGATGCCGATCGCGCAGGCGGCCCCGCTGGGCGACATCTTCGTCACCGTCACCGGCGACGTGAACGTCCTCGACCGCCCGTCATTCAACGTGATGAAGAGCGGCGCGGTGCTCGCAAACTCCGGTCACTTCGACGCGGAGATCAACCTCAAGGCGCTGACCGAGATGTCGGAGCGCAAGCAGGACCTGCGCCCCTTCGTGGAGGAGTACCACCTCGCCGACGGCCGCACGATCGTCGTCCTCGCGGAGGGTCGCCTCGTGAACCTCGGCGCGGCCGAAGGACACCCGGCCTCCGTCATGGACATGTCATTCGCGAACCAGGCACTCTGCGCGGAGTACATGGTGCAGAACCACGCGTCGCTGGAGAAGGCCGTCTACGACGTGCCGAAGCTCATCGACGACGAGATCGCGCGACTGAAGCTGGCAGCGATGGGGATCAACATCGACACCCTCACCGCCGAGCAGGAGCACTACCTCAACTCGTGGGAGCTGGGCACCGAGTAACCTCGCACCCCTCGCCCGCCGGAGACGGCGGGCGAGCGCTTCGCGGCATCGAATCGTTGGAGGACCGCTTGACCACATCGTTCATGAGCAACCCTTCGCTGATGTTCACCAGCGAGTCTGTGACCGAAGGCCACCCCGACAAGATGTGCGACCAGATCTCGGACGCCGTCCTGGACGCCATGCTCGCGCTCGACCCCGCGTCGCGCGTCGCCTGCGAAACCGCGACGACCACCGGCTCGATCTGGGTGTTCGGCGAGGTCACCACGGACGCCTACGTGAACATCGAGGAGCTCGTCCGCAAGACGGTTGCCGAGATTGGCTACAACAGCAGCGACGTCGGCTTCGACGCCGCGACGTGCGGCGTCCTCACCTCGATCAAGGGCCAGTCGCCGGACATCGCCCAGGGCGTGGACAACGCGCTGGAGGCACGCGAGGCGTCGGGCGAGGTCGAGACGTACGACCTGGCGGGCGCGGGCGACCAGGGCATGATGATCGGCTTCGCCTGCAACGAGACGCCCGAGTACATGCCGCTGACCATCGCGCTCTCGCACCAGCTCGTGCGCCGGCTCACGGAGCTGCGCAAGAACGGCACGCTGAACTGGCTGCGCCCGGACGGCAAGTCTCAGGTGACGGTGGAGTACGCCTACGGCGTGCCGCGCCGCATCGACGCGGTCGTCATCTCGACGCAGCACGACCCGGATATCTCCGAGGCCGACCTGCGCGCCGCAATCGAGGCGCAGGTCATCCGCGCGATCTGCCCGCCGGAGTTGATGGACGACCAGACGAAGATCTACGTGAACCCCACCGGCCGCTTCGTCGTCGGCGGCCCCATGGGTGATGCTGGCCTCACCGGCCGCAAGATCATCGTGGACACCTACGGCGGGGTGGCCCGCCACGGTGGTGGCGCGTTCAGCGGCAAGGACCCGTCGAAGGTGGACCGCTCCGCCGCGTACGCCGCACGTCACGTCGCGAAGAACGTCGTCGCAGCCGGTCTCGCCGACCGCTTCGAGGTCCAGGTGTCGTACGCGATCGGCGTGGCGCACCCGACGTCCGTGGCGTTCGAGACGTTCGGCACGGCGAAGATCGACGAGCAGGAGCTGGGCCGGCTGATCGAGCAGCACTTCGACCTCCGCCCTGCGGCGATCGTCGACCGCTTCGACCTGCGCCGCCCGATCTACCGCCAGACGGCCGCGTACGGCCACTTCGGCCGCGACGACCTCGACCTCCCCTGGGAGCGCCTCGACGCCGTGGACGCGCTGCGAGCCGCCGCCGGCCTTTAGCCCCGGGCCGCCCGAAGACACACGAAGGGCCCTTCCCGCTTGGGAAGGGCCCTTCCGCTTGTGTGGACTCCCGCGCGGCTAGACCGCGAGCGGGACGAAGGCGCAGATGCCGCCCTGCAACGTGCGCGAGGTGTGACCTCGGCCAATCGTGTCCTCCACGAACATCACGTCGCCCGGCTCGTTGATCACCGACGTGCCGTCAGAGAGGCCGATCTCGACCTTCACGTCGAGGTAGATGACGTACTGCGGACTCCCGACCGGGTGAAAATCGAGGAAATCGCCGGTCTCCCGGCTGATGAAGCGCACCCCGGTCGCCTGCTGCAACTCGGTGCGGCGGCCACCATCGATGAACTCGATGGGAAGTAGCTCCCAGTGGGACTCGCCATCGGGGGTCGCGTAGACGTGGATGAATTTCACCCGGACTCCAGTCGGTTGCGGTTCGCCTCTGCCAGTCGGCAGACGTGCGAGTCTAGCCGCCCGATATCTCAGAAGCGATGTGGGACTGCGCCGCGGAGGATGTCGCCCGGCACGCTCGTACGCTTGGACGGGCAGGGTTAGCCCGCGTACGATCCGGGCATGCGAGCAATCGTGCTGGCCGGGGGCGAGGGGACGCGGATGCGGCCGCTCACGCGCCGTACCCCGAAACCGCTCGTGCCCCTCCTCAACCGCCCGCTGCTCGACCACCTGCTGCTGCACCTGCGCGCGCACGGCTTCGACCGGATCACCCTCGCCCTGACCCGCCGCGCCGAGGCGATCCAGCAGTCCTTCGGCAGCGGCGAGCGCCTCGGCCTGGAACTCGAGTACGCCTACGAGGACACCCCCCTGGGCTCCGGCGGCGCGATCGCGATGATCGCCGGTGCCGGCACCCCGAACGCGTGGGACGAGACGTTCCTCGTCTGCAACGGCGACATCGTCACCGACCTCGATCTCTCCGCGATGCTCGAGGCCCATCGCGCGCGGCAGGCCGAGCTGTCCATCTCCCTGTACGAGGTCGAAGACCCATCCGCGTTCGGCGTCGCCGACCTCGACGGGGACCGCATCCGCCGCTTCGTCGAGAAGCCGCCGCGCGAGGAAGCCCCGTCGAATTCGATCAACTCCGGTGCGTGGATCTTCGAGCCGTCGCTGCTCGCGGACATGGACGCATCGCGCTTCAACCGCGTGGAAGACGAGCTGTTCCCGACAGTGTGCACCGCGGGCCGGCGCGTGTACGGCTTCCGCCACGCGGGCTACTGGGCGGATGTCGGCAACCCGGCTTCCCTGCTGCGCGTGAACCTCGACCTCGTGCGGGGCGCGATCCCCTCATGGTTGCCGGTGCCGCCGCCCGCGGGCGCGGTGCTGTGCGGCGACGACGTGACGATCGCCGCAAGCGCGCACGTCGAGGGCCCCGCGATCATCGGCGACCGTTCGAGGATCGCGGACCGCGCGACCGTGACCAGGAGCGTGCTCTGGGACGACGTGACGATCGGTGCCGACGCCCTCGTGCGGGGCTCTACGCTCGCGAGCGGCGTCGTCATCGGCGCGGGCGCACAGGTCATCGACTCCGTGGTGGCTCACGACTCCACGATCGAAGCGGGTGCGCGCCTGATGGGTGCAGCCATAGAGCCGGCGACCGAAGTCGTCGCGGAGGTGACGCGATGACGGACATTCGCTTCGGCACGGACGGCTGGCGAGCCGTCATCGCGGATGACTTCACATTCGAGAACGTGCGCCTCGTCGCACAGGCCACCGCAGAGTGGCTGAAGCGCGATCAGCGCGCCGGAGACGGCGTGGTGGTCGGCTACGACACCCGCTTCCTCTCCGGCTCCTTCGCCGCCGCCGTCGCCGAGGTGATGGCTGCGAACGACATCAAAGTCGCGCTCTCCTCGTCGTTCCTCCCCACTCCTGCCCTCTCGTTTGCAGTCAGGGAACGCAAGGCAGGGGGCGGCGTCATGATCACCGCCAGCCACAACCCCGCGCGCTGGAACGGCTTCAAGGTGAAGCCGTGGTTCGGCGGCTCCGCCCCGCCCGAGGTGACCGCAACGATCGAGAGCGCACTGCCGCGCATCATCGCCAGCGGTGACGTGGCCTACATCCCGCTCGGCGAAGCTGAAGCCGCGGGCGCCGTCGAGAAGATCGACGTGCGCAACGCCTACCTGAAAGCGATCTCCGCGTACGTGGACATTGACGGCATTCGCAAGGCCGGATTCAGCGTGCTCATCGACTCCATGTTCGGCGCGGCGCAAGGCTGGATCGGCCGCACGATCGCCGACGGGACGACGCACGCGATGGAGATCCACGGCGAGCGAAACCCGGCGTTCCCCGGCATCCGCGCCCCCGAGCCGATCGCGCCGAACCTCGGCGAGGCGATGGGGCTGATCGCTGACGGCGGCTACGATGTCGGCCTCGCGACGGACGGCGACGGTGACCGGTTCGGCCTGATCGATGAGCAGGGGCGCTTCATCACCCAGCTCCAGACGTTCGCGCTGCTCGTCTACTACTTCCTCGAGGTGCGCGGTGACCGCGGGGCGATCGTCCGCTCCGTGACGATGACGAAGATGATCGACCGCCTGGGCGAGTTGTACGGCTGCGAGGTGCACGAGACGCCGGTCGGCTTCAAGTTCCTCGGCCCGAAGATGACGGAGTCCGACGCGATCATCGCGGGCGAAGAGTCCGGCGGGTATGCGTTCCGCGGCCACGTCCCCGAGCGTGACGGCCTGCTCTCCGCGCTGTGCATCCTCGACTTCATGGCGAAGACCGGGAAACGCCCGTCCGAGCTGCTCGCCGACCTGTACGCGAAGGTCGGCCCGCACGAGTACGACCGCGTCGACATCACCGTCCGCGATGAAGAAAAGGACGGCATCGAGCAGCGCGTGAAAGCGGCGATGCCCGCAACGATCGCGGGGCTGCGCGTAGAGTCACGCGACAACGTTGATGGCTATCGGTTCCACCTCGAAGGCGGCTGGTGGCTGCTGATGCGCTTCTCGGGCACGGAGCCGCTGCTGCGCATCTACGCCGAAATGCCGAGCGCGGAGCTGGTGCAGCAAGCGCTCGCCGACGGCCAGGAGATCGCCGGGGTCACGCTGTGACCACTGGCCGTGACGCGGACGAGCCGTCGATCCTCGACCTCGCGAACATCGATGCCGCGATCGCGGAGCACGACCTCTCCGGCTTCCACACCTACCTCGAAGGGTTGCCGCAGCAGGCGCGCGACGCCTGGGCGCTGGCCCAGACGTGGCCGCTGCCACCGGACTTCCGCCCCCCGTCGCGCGTGCTGCTTCTGGGCGTCGGCGGCTCTGCGATCGGCGCGGACATCGTCGCGACGCTCGCGCGTCTCGGCGGCCGCGTGCCGATCGAGGTGATCCGGCACTACGAGGTGCCCAACGTTGACGAGAACGCGCTGGTGATCGCCGCGTCGTTCTCCGGCAACACCGAGGAGACCCTCGCGGCGCTGGAGGCCACGCTGATCACGCCGGGCATGCGCATCGCGCTGACGACGGGCGGTCGCCTGGAGCAGTTCGCACGCGAGCGGAGCATTCCGCTGATCTCGTACGAATGGCCCGGCCCGCCGCGCACCGCGCTCGGCTACGGGCTGTTCACCATTCTCGGCGTGCTCGCGCGCATCGGCGCGATCGACCTCGAGCACGCCGCGGTCGACCGCGCCATCGACGCGCTTTCCGACGCCGTGCATCGCTATGGCATCGACGCTGAGCCGAACGAGGCGAAGCGACTGGCGACGATGATGGGGCACCGTCTCCCCGTGATCATCGGCGCGGACTTCCTCGATGTCGCCGCGCGCCGCTTCGCCAGCGAGGTGAGCGAGAACGCGAAGCACTGGGCGTTCTGGTCGGCGCTGCCGGAGTTCAACCACAACACGCTGCAGGCGCTCGGCAGCCCGAACGGCGCGCCGCGCGCGATCATCCCGATCATCCTCGACGCCCCGGCTGTCCACGCGCGCAACCGCCGGCGCGTGGACGAGACGCTCCGCATGATGGGCGAATACGCCATGGACGCGCGCGTCATCGACGCCGGTGGCGACACCCCGCTCGAGGCGATCGTCCGCGCCGCCTCGCTCGCCTCGTGGACCTCGTACTACCTCGCGCTGCTCAACGGCGTGGACCCGACGCCCGTCACCGCCCTCGACACGTTCAAGGCGCGCATGGGCCACTCCGCGACGGAGTAGACCGTCGCGTCGAGACAGACCCTCACCTCAGCCCTCTCCCACTGCGTGGGCGAGGGAGCCTGAACACAGACTCTTATGCGAAGAGGCCGATGGATCCGCTCTGGCGAGGTGCGGAGCGCCCTCGGTCCGGACGGGAGCGCGAGGCGAAGCCCTCGCATTTCATCCCCCTTCCCGGCAGGGGAATACAGATTCGAGTAAGTAGACGGCGCTGGTCGTAGGATCGCGATGCTCGAATCGGGGGGCCGTATCTCCACCACCCACGCTGCTGCCGAACTCGCAATCTGGAGCGCGCTGCTGGTGAGTGCCGTGGTGGCGACTCTTGTTTTTCGGAGGCTGAACCGTCGGCATTCGTTGGTCTTGACAGTGCCCGTCAGCGCGGCAATCGCTGTCCTCACGTTCCTCGGCGCGTACCTATTGCTCGCTGCCTTCTACTTCTTGTTCTATTGGACAGTGTTGTGGGATCTGGTCGCCGCGTTGCGGCTGCGGCCGTGAAGCTTGCTGCGCACAAACAGAACGGCCCCGCCAATGGCGGGGCCGTTCGTCGATCACTCGATGTCCAGCGAAGACTAGCGCTTCGTGAACTGAGGGGCCTTGCGGGCGCGCTTCAGGCCGGGCTTCTTGCGCTCCTTGACGCGCGGGTCGCGCGTGAGGAGACCGAACTGGCGCAGCACGCGACGGTTGCCCTCGTCGGCGACGACGAGCGCGCGAGCGATGCCGTGGCGAATCGCCCCGGCCCAGCCCTCGATGCCGCCGCCTTCGACCTTCACCTGCACGTTGAACGCGTTCAGGGTCTCGGTCACGGCCAGCGGCCGCACCATCTCCTGTCGCGAGGAGCCGCGCGTGATGACAGCCTCGACGGGCTTGCCGTTGATGATCACGTTGCCGTTGCCGGGGTACAGGCGCACGCGCGCGGTCGCGCTCTTACGTCGGCCCAGGCCGTAGTGGTAGTGCTCGGTGGTCATCGCTTACTCCCCAACGTCCTGCGTAGCGGCCTTCGAGGCGGTCTTGCGCGCTCGGTCGCCGGTCCCGGCGCGAACCTGCGCCTCGTGCGGGTGCTCTGCACCTGCGTACACCTTCATGTGACGGAAGAGCTCGCGGCCGCGCACGTTGTGCGGGAGCATGCCCTTGACCGCCTTCTCCAGCACGCGACCCGCGTCGCGGTCCATCTGCTCGATGTACGAGCGCTCCTTGAGCCCACCCGGGTAGCCGGAGTGGCGGTAGTAGACCTTCTGGCGAGTCTTCTCGCCGGTCAGCTCCACCTTGCTCGCGTTGATGATGACGACGTAATCGCCCATCGCGAGGTGCGGCTCGTAGGTCGGCTTGTGCTTGCCGAGGAGCACCTGGGCCACCTCGCTCGCAATGCGGCCCAGCGGACGGCCGGCAGCGTCGATGACGTGCCACTTCCGGTCCATGCTGTTCCCGCTGAGGCGGAAGGTCTTCGTCGTCATATCGTCATTCCCCACTCGAGCGTCGAGGGCGGATACCGCACCTCGACCAGTGTCAGTCCTTGAGGTGGCGCGGCTGGTCCGGCACTCGCCGGGGCCCCATCCACCAGCGCCGCGAACCCGGAAGGATCGAGCCGTCCCGATCCCACGCGCTCCAGCGCCCCGATCATCCGCCGTACCTGGTGCGGGAGGAAGCCCGTGGCCTCCACCTCTACCTGCACCGTGTGTGCTCCGCATCGCTCGACGCCAGCGTCGAGCAACCGCCGCACCGTCGGATACCCATCCGGTACCGGGCCGCTGAACGCCGCCCAGTCCCGATCCGTCCTTGGCAGCAGCGCCATCGCCTCCGCCATCGCGGTCGCGTCCAGTGGACGCTCCACCGGCCAGGCATGTCCCCGCGCGAGCGGCGACCGTCCTCGGCCATCCTCCACCCGGTAACGGTACCGCCTCGCCACGGCGTGTCGCCGAGGGTCGAACGATGCCGCGACCTCCGCCGCTGCCCGCACCACCACGTCCTCCGGGAGGAAGTGGTTGAGTGCATCGCGGCAGGTGGCGGGGCTGTGCTGAGTCGAAGTGCTCAGCGCCGCCACCTGGCCCGATGCATGCACGCCGGAGTCCGTGCGTCCGGCGAACGCGACACGGTTCCCCGTATCAAACGATTCGCCGGTGAACTCCAGCAGTGCGGCTTCCAACACTGCCTGCACCGTGCGTGCATTGGGCTGCCACTGGCTGCCCGCGAACGCCGTGCCGTCGTACTCCAGGAGCAGCGCGATCCGGCGCCGCTGCTCGTCCATCCTCGATACCTGCCTAGATGAGCTCGAGGCGCGCGACCCATGCCGCGTCGCCCTTGCGCTGACCCAACTTCACCACGCGGGTGTAGCCACCGGGGCGCTCCGCGTACTTCGGCGCGACCTCGTTGAAGAGGTGCTGCACCAGCTTCAGGTCGTTCAGGGTGGTGAAGGCCATCCGGCGGGCGTGGACCGTGTTGGCCTTGCCCAGCGTGATCAACTTGTCCACCAGCGGCTGACATTCCTTGGCGCGGGCCTCGGTCGTCATGACGCCACCGCCGCGGATCACCTGCTGGGTGATCGTGCGGAACATGTGCAGACGCTGAGACGTCGGCATGTCAAAGCGGCGGCCGGCTCGTGCGTGTCGCATGGGTCTTCCCTATTCCTTGTCCCGGCCGGCTTCCTTCAGCGCTTCCATGAGGGCGGCGCCCAGGGCGCCCACCTCAGGGTCTTCGCGCATCGGGGCCACGGCGGGGGCAGCGGCGCTCGGCGCCACGTCCGGCTCACCCGCAGCGCGACGCGATTCGACGCGCGGCGCGGGGAACCCGCTGGTCACGAGCTTCTCCTTCAGCTCGAAGTAGGACTTCTCGCCGAAGTTGCGGAGGGCGAGGAGCTCCTCCTCGGACTTCTCCAGGACGGCGCCGACGGTCATCAGACCGGAGCGCTTGAGGCAGTTGTACGCGCGGACCGAGAGGTCGAGCTGCTCGATGGGCATGTCGTAGCCCTCGAACGGCGCAGCCTCGGCGACGCGCGCCGGCTCCTCCGCCGCCTCGGGGCGACCGAGGAGCTGGAACGGGTACATCTGCTCGCGGACGAGCTCGGCGGCCATCGACACGGCGGTCTGGCCGTCAACGGTGCCGTCCGTCCACACCTCGAGGTCGAGGCGGTCGTAGTTGGTCGCCTGGCCGACGCGCGTGTTGGACACGCGGTAGTTCACGCGACGCACCGGGGTGAACAGCGCGTCCACCGGGATCACGCCGATCGGCAGACCTTCGGACACGGTCGCCGGCAGGTAGCCGCGGCCCGTCTCGACGTTGAGGTCGACGATGAGCGAGGCGTCCTTACCGTCCAGCGTGGCGAGGTGCTGATCCGGGTTCACGATCTCGTAGTCGGCGGTCGCCTGGATCTGGCCGGCCGTGATCTCGCCGTCGCCCGACACCTCAAGGAAGAGGCGCGCGGGGCGGTCGGCGAAGGCGCGCAGGCGCACTTCCTTCAGGTTCAGGAGGAACTCGGTCACGTCCTCCTTCATCCCGGGGACGGTCGAGAACTCGTGGTCGACGCCCTCGATGCGGATGGACGTGATCGCCGCGCCCGGAAGCGAGGACAGCAGGACGCGGCGCAGCGCGTTGCCCAGCGTGGTGCCGAAGCCCGGCTCGAGCGGCTCCGCGACGAGGTGGACGTACTCCGCCTCTTCGGCTTCGACGCGAATCTCGGGCATCATTAGGTCGGCCAAAGTCACCCCCCTCGTCTGGTGATCCCACTGCGGGGATCGACGAGCGTGTTCGGAAGCGATCACTATCGCGAGTAGTACTCGACGACGGCGTTCGGGTTGAAAATCGAGTCCCAGTCGCCAGGACCGGGGACCGTGGCCACGCGCGCCTTCAGCGCCGCGCGGTCGATCTCCAGCCAGCCCGGCACGTCGCGGCTACGGATTTCCTCGACGAGGATCTTGCCGTACTCGCTGCGGGCACCGCGCTCGGTCAGGCTGATCTCCTGGCCCAGCTTCACGCGGGCGCTCGGGATGGAGAGCTTCTTGCCGTCCACGGCGATCAGGCCGTGGTTGACCAGCTGGCGCGCCTGCGCCCGCGTGCGGCCGAAGCCGGCGCGGAACACGACGTTGTCCAGGCGCTCCTCCAGGATCTGCATCAGGTTGTTGCCGGTGACACCGGGACGAGCCGCCGCGCGCTTGTAGTAGCGCTGGAACTGCGTCTCCATGATGCCGTAGGCGAAACGGACCTTCTGCTTCTCGATGAGCTGCTGACCACGATCGGAGATCTTGCGGCGGCGCAGCGGGCGGGGCCCCGGCGGGTTGGGCCGGCGGATGATCGCGCACTTCGCCGAGCCACAGAGCGATGCTCCGTAACGGCGGCACTTTCGACACTTCGGACCGATGTAGCGAGCCATCTGTCCTCCTAGTTCCGGGGCCGACGCCGCGAGCGGCAGCCGTTGTGCGGGATGGGTGTGACGTCGCGGATCGCGGTGACCCGCAGGCCGGCCGAGGACAGCGCGCGCACGGCGGCCTCACGGCCGGGGCCGGGGCCCTTGACCGAGACGTCCACCTCGCGCATGCCGTTTTCCATCGCGACCTGGGCGGCCTTCTCAGCGGAGAGCTGCGCCGCGTACGGCGTGCTCTTGCGAGAGCCCTTGAACCCGACGACGCCGCCGGAGCCCCAGGCGACCACGTTCCCGTTGGGGTCCGTGATCGTGACGATGGTGTTGTTGAACGTGGAGGTCACGAACGCGCGACCGCGAGGAATATTCTTCCGCTCGCGACGCCGTGCCCGCGTGGCCGCCTGCTGCTGCCGTGCTCGACCCATCCGGATACGTCCCTACTCGTGGATCGCGCGCCGCCGCGCGATTCCGTTTCGGCCAGTTACTTCGACGAAGGCTACTTCGTCGTCTTCTTCTTGCCCGCGACTGTGCGGCGCACACCGCGGCGCGTACGCGCGTTGGTCTTCGTGCGCTGACCACGGACGGGGAGACCCCGGCGGTGGCGCTGCCCGCGGTAGCAGTTGATCTCGATCAGGCGCTGGATGTTGCTGCGCACGTTGCGGCGCAGGTCACCTTCCACCACCAGTTCACCCTCGATGACGGCACGCAGTCGCGCGACCTCGTCGTCGGTCAGGTCCCGCGCCTTCGTGGCGGGGTTCACGTTGGTCTGCTTCAACACCCGCAGCGCGGTGACGCGCCCGATGCCGTAGATGTACGGCAGCGAGAACGCGACCTGCTTGTCGTTCGGAATGTCGACGCCGGCGATGCGTGCCATGGTGCGCCCCTACCCTTGCCGCTGCTTGTGCTTCGCCGTCTCGCAGATCACGCGGACGTGACCATGCCGCCGGATGATCTGGCACTTGTCGCAACGCTTCTTGACCGATGCTGACACCTTCATGGCGTCTTCTCCTGCTCGCCCGTTCCCGCGATTAGCGGAAGCGGTATGTGATGCGCCCTCGACTCAGGTCGTACGGGCTCAGTTCTACCAACACGCGGTCGCCGAGGAGGATGCGGATGTAATTCATGCGCATCCGTCCGGAGATACCCGCCAGCACGTGGTGTGCGTTCGCCAGTTCGACATCGAACATGGCGTTCGGACGTGCTTCGCGGATCACCCCTTCTACCTCGATGACCTCTTTCTTTTCCTTCGGCTCACGAGGCCCTCCAGTGGCCCCGCCGCCGCCCCGAGATGGTCGTCGTCCTCTAACCATGGTGGTGCCCACATCGCTAGGCGATGCGGGTCAATACCTCCGGACCGTCCCCGGTGATGGCCACCGTTTCCTCGAAGTGCGCCGAGAGCTTGCCGTCACTCATGACGACCGTCCACCCGTCGCTGATTTCTTCTGTCTCCGGGTCGCCCACCGCGAACATCGGCTCCAGCGCCAGCACCATGCCGGCCTGCAGCCGGATGCCGGTGCCCGCGCGCCCGTAGTTCGGGATGTGCGGCTCCATGTGCATCTGTCGCCCGACACCGTGTCCGCCGTACCCACGGACGATGCCGTAGTGCTTGGCGCACGATCCGATGGCGTGCGAAATGTCGCCGAGGCGGTTGCCCACTCGAGCGGCTTCGATGCCAGCCCAGAGCGACTGCTCCGTCGTCTGCATCAACTCAAGCGCCTCGTTGGACACGGAGCCAACGCCCACCGTCACGGCGGCGTCAGTCACGTAGCCCTCGAAGGTCACACCCAGGTCGATCGAGACGATGTCCCCCTCCTTCAACGCTCGCGAGTTGGGAATCCCATGGACCAGCTGCTCGTTCACCGAGTAGCAAATGGCCCCGGGATACGGCGGCTTCCCACCCGGCGCATATCCGACGAAAGTCGGCTGCGCTCCCCGCTCCGCGATCGCCTGCTTCGCAAGCGTGTCGAGCTCGATACCGGTGACGCCCGGGCGCACCGCCTCCATGAGCAGCGAGCGCACCTCGGCATTGATGCGGCCTGATTGGCGCATCACATCCAGGGCAGCGGCTGACTTCAACTCGACAGACATTTGATTGTACGCTCCCAGAGGCCCTTATGACACCTTCGCCAGCGCGCCTTCGAGGCGTGCTGTGATGTCGTCCGGGCTGCCCGTGCCGTCGATGGCCTGGAGCTTCCCCTGTTTTCCGTAGTAGTCCGCCAGCGCCTCGGTCCAGGCGCGGTTCGTCTCCAGGCGAGCGTTCACCGTCGCGGGCTGGTCGTCCGCGCGCTGGCTCAGCTGCCCGCCGCACTCGTCGCACACGCCTGCGGCCTTCGGCGGCTTGGTCTGCATGTGGTAGATGGCGCCGCAGTTGCCGCAGGACCATCGTCCGGTCAGACGAGCGACGAGCTCAGCCTCCGGCACCTGGATGTACAGCACCGCGTCGATCTGCGACCCCTGTGCGGCCAGCGCCTTGTCGAGGGCCTCGGCCTGCGGGATCGTGCGCGGGAACCCGTCGAGCATCAGCCCGACCGCCGCGTCCGGCTTCGCGATGCGCTCGAGCAGCATGCCGATGGTGACCTCGTCGGGGACGAGGGCACCGGCAGACATGAACTCCTGCGCGCGCTTGCCCAGCTCCGTGCCGGCAGCGGCAGCCTCGCGGAACATGTCGCCCGTGGAGATGTGGAGGAGCCCCTGGCGCTGGGCGAGGATCTTCGCCTGCGTGCCCTTGCCGACACCGGGGAGCCCAAGAAGGATCAGCCGCATTAGGAGATGAACCCCTCGTAGTTGCGCATCATCATCTGCGCTTCGATCTGGCGCATGGTGTCGATCACGACACCGACGACGATGAGCAGACCGGCGGCGCTGATCTGCAGCGCCTGTACGTCGGTCACCCTCGTCGCGAGGAACGGCAGCACGGCCACGAAGCCGAGGAACAGCGCGCCGCCCCACGTGATCCGCACCAGCACTCGCGTGATGTACTCGCCCGTCGGGCGGCCGGGACGGATGCCCGGGATGAAGCCGCCCTGGCGCTGCAGGTTCTCCGCGAGGTTCTGCTGCGAGAACACGACCATCGTGTAGAAGAACGTGAACCCGACGACGAGGATGAACGTGCCGCCCCAGTACACGAGGCCCGTCGGCGACATCATCGTCTCGACGAAGGAGGCGGAGTTCTTCAGCCAGCCCACGTCCACCGTCCGCGCGATGAACTGCGCGAACAGCGGCGGGAAGATCATGATCGAGGTGGCGAAGATCAGCGGGATCATCCCGGCACTGTTCACGCGCAGCGGGATGTGCGACTGACCCTGCTGGCGGTAGAGGCGGCCGCCGCGGAACTGCGACCGCGCGTACTGCACCGGGATGCGGCGCTGCGCCTCCTGGAAGATGACGATGAGCGCGACGACGGCGATCGCAATCACCGCGAGCAGGATCACGCCGCCCAACGCCTGCGCGCCGGTGAGGAAGCCTCGACCGAACACGGAGGGCACCTGCGCGACGATGCCGCCGAGGATCAGGATCGAGATGCCGTTGCCGATGCCTCGCTCCGAGATCAGCTCACCGAGCCAGACAAGGAACATCGTCCCCGCGACCAGCGAGAAGAGCGTCGCGAGCGTGGGCAGCAGATGGCCGCCCGAGAAGCCGATGGCACTCACGCCACCGAGCTGCGAGATCAGGGTGAGCTGCGCGTAGCCCTGGAAGACGGCCAGCGGCACGGTCATCCAGTGGCTGTACATCTGCAGCCGCTCGCGGCCCGCCTCGCCCTCCTCGGAGAGCGCCTTGAGCCGAGGGATGAGCGGCGTCGCCAGCTGCATCACGATCGTCGCCGTGATGTACGGATACACACCCAGGGCGGCGACCGAGAGGTTCTGGAGCGCGCCACCCGAGAAGATGTTCAGGAAGCCGAGGATGGCGTTCGACTCGAACGTCTGCTTCAGCTGCTCCGGGTTCACACCGGGAACCGGGACGTGCGCGACAAAGCGGAACACGAGCAGCGCGCCGAGGACGAAGAGCAGCTTGCCCCGCACCTCCGGCAGCTTCGCTGCGTCGATCGCGGCCTGCAGGAGGCGCGGTCGACCGGTCGAGCTCTGCGTTGAAGCGAACGCCATCGGTTAGGCCCCCGCCCCGGCGGCAGCCGCCGCGGCCTTGCGGCGGTGGACGCGGTTACGAGGCGTGCGGTCGGCCGGGGCGGTCTCCTCGAAGGAGCCACCGGCAGCGGTGATCGCGGCCTTCGCCGACTCGGAGATGCGCGGCGCGTTCACCGTCAGCGCGATCGAGAGCGCGGCCTCGCCGCGGCTGAGGATCTTGAACGGCGACTTCACGTCGTCGATCAGGCGCAGCGCGGCCAGCGACGCGGCGTCGATGGTCGAGCCCGCGGGGAAGCGCTCGGCGAGCGTGTCCAGGTTCACGGCCTGGTACTCGACGCGCATGAAGTTCTTGAAGCCCCGCAGGTGCGGGACGCGACGGACCAGCGGAATCTGGCCACCCTCGAAGCCCGTGCGGACGCTGCCGCGCTTGCCCTGGCCCTTGCGGCCACGACCGGCGCTGGTGCCCTGGCCGGAGCCGGGGCCGCGACCGACGCGCTTGCGGTTGCGCTTGGCGCCGGCGGACTGCCGGAGCGTGTGCTGGTCCATTATTGGACCTCCTCGACGGACACAAGGTGCTCGACCTTGTGGATCATCCCGCGGATCGACGGCACGTCCTGCTGCTCCACGGTGTGGTGCATGCGGCGCAGGCCGAGGGCGCGGACGGTGTCCTTCTGGTTCTTGGCGTAGCCGATGGACGACTTCACCAGAGTGATGCGCAACGTGGCCATGTGAGTGCTCCCCCGGCCCTTATGCGTTCGCCGCGGCGACCGCGAGGCGGCGCTCACGCGCGGCACGCGGGTCCTGCAGTCGGCGCAGGCCGTCGATGGTGGCGCGCACGACGTTCACGGGGTTGGTCGAGCCGTGCGTCTTGGTCAGCACGTCGCTGATGCCGCAGGCCTCCATGACCGCACGCACCGCGCCGCCGGCGATCAGGCCGGTACCGGGCGAGGCCGGGCGCATGATGACGCGCGATGCCTTGAACTGCGTGACCAGGTCGTGCGCGATCGTCGTGTCGCGCATCGTCACCTTGAACATGCTGCGACGAGCGATGACGCCGCCCTTGCGGATCGCCTCCGGCACCTCATTGGCGCGGCCCATGCCGAAGCCGACGCGGCCCGCGCCGTCACCGACGACCACGATCGCGGTGAACGAGAAGCGACGACCACCCTTCACCACCGTGGCGACACGGTTGATGTAGACGACCTTCTCGATGAACTCGGGCGCTTCCTCTTCGTCGCGACGTCGGTCGCGTCGAGGTCCGCCTCGGCCCTGGTCTCGACCACCGGGGCCGCCGGGGCCACCCGGTCCGCCGCCACGTCCACCGCGACCACCAGGGCCGCCGGGACCTCGCTGCTGAGAGACCATTAGAACACCAGCCCTTCTTCGCGAGCGGCATCCGCCAGGGCCTGCACGCGCCCGGCGTAGCGGAACCCACCGCGGTCGAAGACGACCGAAGTGACGCCCTGCTGCTTCACTCGCTGAGCGACCAGCGTGCCGACCTGGCGGGCGCGGTCGCTCTTGGAACCATCGCCCTTGAGGGCGGCCTCGACATCGGACGCGGCGGCCAGCGTGCGGCCAGCCGTGTCATCGATGATCTGGGCGTAGATGTGCTGATTCGAACGGAACACCGCGAGGCGCGGCTGCTCCGCCGTGCCCGTGACGCGACGGCGCACACGAGTGTGCCGGCGGACGCGAGCGGCGCGGGTGGTCTGCTTCGTGGACATTACTTGCCCTTCGCCTTCCCGGCCTTGAGCTTGACGAACTCGCCGCGGTAGCGAATGCCCTTGCCGTGGTACGGCTCCGGCGGACGCACGCGACGGATGAGCGCCGCCTGCTGACCGACGACCTGCTTGTCGATGCCATCGACGTGCAGGAGGGTGTTCGTCTCCACGGTGAAGGCGGCGCCGTCCAACGGCGGCATCTCCACCTGGTGGGAGTAGCCCACGGTGAGGACGAGCGTCTGGCCCTGGAGTGCGGCGCGGTAACCCGTGCCCTGCAGCTCCATGGACTTGCGGAAGCCCGTGGTCACACCGGTGACCATGTTGTTGATCAGGGCACGAGTGAGCCCGTGCAACGCGCGGTTGTCCGGCTTGTCGTCCGGGCGCGTCACGATGACCTGGCCGTCTTCGACGACCACGTTCATGTTCTCGTGGATGTCCTGCACCAACGTGCCCTTGGGGCCCGTGACGGTGCATACGCCGTTCGCCACGGAGATCGTGACGCCGGCGGGGACGGGGATGGGCAGCTTACCTACACGCGACATACTGGACCTCGCCCGCTACCAGACGTAGCAGAGCACTTCGCCGCCGATTTTGCGTCGCCAGGCCTCGCGGCCCGACATGACGCCCTGCGACGTGCTCATGATCGCGACTCCCAGGCCACCAAAGACCCGAGGGATTTCGCGCTGATTGACGTAGACCCGCAGACCGGGACGCGAGACGCGTCGGATTCCGGTCAGCAACGCCTTGCGGTCGTCGCCGTACGTGAGGTCTACCTTGAGGATCGTTCGTGCGCCCTCGTCAGACACCACCACGTTCTTCACAAAGCCCTCTTGCTTGAGGACTTCCGCGACGGCGCGCTTCACGTTCGATGCCGGAATCCGGACGTCGTCGTGTCGCGCAGCCGCAGCGTTGCGGATACGGGTGAACATGTCTGCCAGCGGGTCGGACGTCGCCATGCGTCGCCTGCCTTCCTTCGGGGGTTCCTAGTCGCCTACCGAGCGCGACCGGCTACCACGAAGCTTTCTTGACGCCAGGGAGCATTCCCTGGTTCGCCAGTTCTCTGAATACGATGCGCGAGACACCGAAGCCTCGCATGTAGCCGCGCGGACGACCGGTGAGCTGGCAGCGGTTGCGGAACCGCGTCGTGCTCGCGTCGCGCGGCATCTTATAGAGGCGCTTGTACGCCTCGTCCTTGGCCTCCGCCGTGGCGGTGCCGCTCTTGATCACCGCGACGAGGTCAGCGCGGCGCTTCTCGTGCACCTTGCTCAGGCGCGCGCGCTCCGCGTTCTTGACCAGCTTGGATTCCTTCGCCATCGCGGGTCCTTACTGCTTCTTCACGAACGGCATGCCGAGAAGCTCGAGCAGCCGTCGTCCTTCAGCGTCGGTCTTCGCGGTCGTGACCACGTTGATCTGCATGCCGCGCACGCGGTCGACCTGGTCGAAGCTGAGCTCCGGGAAGATCACCTGCTCGGTCAGGCCGAGCGAGTAGTTCCCACGCCCATCGAACGCGTCCGCCGTCACGCCGTGGAAGTCACGGGTGCGCGGCAGGGCGGCGTTGATCAAACGGTCCAGGAACTCCCACATGCGGTCGCCGCGCAACGTGAGCGACAGGCCGATCGGGTTGTTCTCGCGCAGCTTGAAGTTCGAAATCGCCTTGCGGGCACGGCGCACGTAGGGGCGCTGGCCAGTGATGGCGAGCAGGTCCTTCGTCGCCGACTCGATGGCGTTCGCGTTCTCCAGTGCCTCACCCAGGCCGATGTTGACGGCGACCTTCGTGATGCGCGGGATCTCCATGACGTTGCTGTACGCAAACTCCGTCATCAGCGTCTGCGCCGCGGATTCGCGGTAGCGCGCCTGAAGACGGGGGATAGCGGTTCCGGTGGCGGCCATTAGTCAATCGCCTCGTTGCAGTGCTTGCAGTAGCGGACCTTGCGGCCGTCCTCGAGCAGGCGGAAGCCCACACGCGCCGGCTTGTCGCAGGACTTGCACACCACGGCCAGGTTCGAGATCGCGATCGGCGCCTCGAGGTCGATGATGCCGCCCGGCTGCTGCGGGTTCGTGCTGCGGCGGTGCCGCTTCATCATGTTGATGCCGGTGACGATCGCGCGGTCCTTGTCGGTGACCATCTGGCGTACCGGGCCGCGGCGGCCGCGATCCTTGCCCGTGAGCACCTGGACCTGATCGTTCCGGCGGATCTTCGCCGCCACTACAGCACCTCCGGAGCAAGCGAGATGATGCGCATGAAGCGGCGGTCGCGCAGCTCGCGCGCGACCGGGCCGAAGATGCGCGTGCCCTTCGGGTTGCCCTCTTTGTCGTTGACCAGCACGGCGGCGTTCTCGTCGAACCGGATCACCGATCCGTCGGCGCGCTGCACGGGGGTCGAGGTCCGCACGATCACCGCGCGCACCACGTCGCCCGCCTTCACGTTGCCGTTCGGCTGCGCTTCCTTGACGGACGCGACGATCAGGTCACCGACACCGGCGTACCGGCGGCGCGTGCCGCCCAGGACGCGGATGCACAGGATCTCCCGCGCGCCCGAGTTGTCCGCGACCTTCAGCCGCGATTCCTGCTGGATCATGAGCTGGCCTGATCCCCTTCAGCAGAAGCATCAGCGTCCTGCGCGTGCGACGCGCTGCGCTGCATCTCCTGCACCAGCGAGGCGTCCAGGCTCTCCGGCGCGACATCCGCGACGGCGCGCTCGGTGAGCACCTCGATCAGCATCCATCGCTTCATGCGGCTCATCGGGCGGCACTCTTCGATGCGCACCAGGTCGCCCACGGTCGCGATGTTGTTCTCATCGTGCACGTGGTACTTCTTGGTGTGGCGGATGACCTTGCGGTAGATGCGGTGGCGCGAGGCGCGCTCGATCTCCACGACGATCGTCTTGTCGTTCTTGTCGGATACCACCGTGCCGACGCGCGGCTTGCGGTTCACAACCCGAGTCGAAGCAGTTGAGTCTGTGGTCATGCGCTATTCCCCGTTCCCGGCCATCGCGGTGATGGCGCGGTCCAGGTCGGCGAGAATCTGGCGCTCGCGGACCATCGTGCGAATGCGCGCGATCCGGCGGCGAGACTTCTCGATCTGGGCGGTGTTCGTGAGCTGGCGCGTCGCGGCCTGGAACCGGAGGTTGAACAGCGCCTGATGCGCCTCGTCCAGCTCCTTCTTCAGGTCCGCGTCGTTCATGGCGCGCAGCGCGACGGTCTCAGCACTCACGAGTAGACCTCCTCGCGCATCAGCACCTTCGTGTCGACGGGCAACTTGTGGTGCGCCTTGCGGAACGCCTCGCGTGCCGCAGCCTCGGGCACGCCCGCGACCTCGAACATCACGCGACCGCGCTTCACTACGGCGACCCAGCGGTCGGTGGCGCCCTTGCCCTTGCCCATGCGGACCTCGACCGGCTTCTTGGTAACCGGCTTGTCCGGGAAGATGCGGATCCACACCTTGCCGCCACGCTTCAGCGAGCCGGTGATGGCGCGACGGGCGGCCTCGATCTGGCGGGAGTCCACCCACGCGGTGGTCTGCGCCTGCAGGCCGAACTCACCGAACGCGACGAAGTTGCCGGAGTTGGCCATACCTCGGCGCTTGCCACGGAACTGCTTGCGGAACTTCGTCCGCTTCGGCATCAGCATGGCGTTACTCGCTCTCCAGGTGAGTCACGACGAGCGGATTGGTGTCCGGCGTGATGTCACCCTTGTAGATCCAGCAGCGCACGCCGATCAGACCGAAGGTCGTGTGCGCCTCGGCCTGTCCGAAGTCAATGTCGGCGCGCAGCGTGTGCAGCGGGACGCGCCCCTGCATCTCCTGCTCCGTGCGCGACATCTCCGAACCGCCCAGGCGGCCACCGATCTTCACGCGGCACCCGAGAGCGCCACGCTGCATCGTGCGCAGCACCGACTGCTTCATCGCGCGGCGGAAGGCCACGCGTCGCTCCAGCTGGTCGGCGACGGACTTCGCGACGAGGTACGCGTCCAGCTCGGGGACGCGAATCTCCTCGATGTTCAGGCGGATGCGCCGCTCCGTAGAGCTCTGCAGCAGCCCGCGCAGCATCTCCGCGTTCGCGCCACCGCGGCCGATGACAATGCCCGGCTTCGCCGTGTGCACCGTCATGGTGACCTGGTTCGCGTTGCGGTCGATCGTCACGCCTGACACGCCGGCGTCCGGGAGCGTCTTCATGATGAGCTTGCGCAGGCGCGTGTCCTCGAGAACCAGCTCCGGGTAGTGGCGCTGGTCAGCGAACCACTTGGACTGCCAGTCCTTGGTGACGCCGACGCGGAACCCGTAGGGGTGTACCTTGCGGCCCATTAGAACTCGTCTCCCTCAACCACCACGGTGATGTGGCTGTACCGCTTCAGCACCGGGGCCATGCGGCCCCGCGAGCGAGCGCGGTATCGCTTCAGCGTGCGCGCGTCACCGGCGATCGCGCTCTTGATCTTCAGCCCGTCCGGGTTGAGATCGAAGTTGTTCTCTGCGTTGGCCGCAGCGGACTTGATGACCTTCCAGACGATGCGCGCCGACGGCTGGGGCATGAACTCCAGCAGCGACAGGGCTTCGTCCACGGTCCGGCCACGGACCATGTCCAGCACCAGGCGCACCTTGCGGGGCGCGACCGGCTGGTCGTTAGCGAGCGCACGCACTTCCATTAGCGCTTCCTCGAGGTCGTCTCGGAGCGGCCCTTGTGCCCGCGGAACGTCCGCGTGAACGAGAACTCGCCGAGCTTGTGACCGACCATGTTCTCGGAGCACAGCACCGGGATGTGGCGACGGCCGTCGTGCACTGCGATGGTCATGCCGACCATCTCGGGCATCACCGTGCTGGCGCGCGACCAGGTGCGGATGATCTCCCGCCGCTCGGCGCCCTGCATGGCAAGCACCTTCTGCAGGAGGCTCGGGTGAACAAAGGGACCCTTCTTCGTAGAACGTGACATGGCCCCTCCTTACCTGCGGCCCTTGCCGCGACGCCGGACGATGAACTTGTCCGTGGACTTGTTGTGACGCGTACGGAAGCCCAGCGCGGGCTTGCCCCACGGCGTCTTCGGGCCGGGCATACCGACCGAGGTCTTGCCCTCACCACCACCGTGGGGGTGGTCGACGGGGTTCATGACCGAACCACGCACCTGCGGGCGCCGGCCGCGGTGACGAATGCGCCCCGCCTTGCCGAGCGACAGCTGCGCGTGCTCCGAGTTGCCCACGGAGCCGACGGTGGCACGGCAGCCCTCCGGCACCTGGCGCATCTCGCCGGATGGGAGGCGCAACAGCGCGTAGCCGTTGTCCTTCGCCATCAGCTGGATGACGTTGCCGGCGGAGCGGCCGAGCTGGCCACCGCGGCCGGGGATCATCTCCACGCAGTGCACGGAGGTGCCCGTCGGCAGCGCCGACAGCGGGAGCGAGTTGCCTCGAGCGACCGGCGCGTCGTTCGCGCTCAGGATCGCGTCGCCCACCTTGATGCCGTCCGGCGCCAGGATGTAGCGCTTGTCGCCGTCCGCGTAGAACACGAGGGCGAGGCGCGCCGAGCGCCCCGGGTCGTACTCGATCGCGCGCACGGTGCCCGGCACGCCGAGCTTGTCGCGCTTGAAGTCCACGATGCGGATGCGGCGCTTCGCCCCACCACCGCGGTGGCGAGTCGAGATCTTGCCCCAGCCACGACCGCTCGTGCGGGTCTTGGTGACCAGCAGCGACTTCTCCGGCTCCTTCTTCGTCAGCTCCGTAAAGGTGAAGCCTGACGCGTTCCGGCGGCCGTCCGAGGTGGGCTTGAATTTTCGAATGGGCATGTGGTGTCTCCTACACGCCTTCGAAGAATTCGATGGTCTGGCCGGGTGCGACCTTGACCATCGCCTTCTTAAAGACCGGGGGCTCGCCCGCGGACTTCCCGAACTTGTTCTTGCGACGTCGCCCATGCGCCATCGTCGTGTTCACGGCCTCGACGGTGACGTTGAACGCCAGCTCGACGGCGGCCTTGATCTGCGGCTTGTTCGCGCCGACGGCGACCTCGAACACGTACTGCCGGTGCCCAGTCAGGAGCGTGCTCTTCTCCGTCACGATCGGACGGCGCAGCACCTCGTACGGGTGGATTTCCTTGGGCATCGGTTAGGCCTCCACCGGGCTGCGGCGGCTGGCCGCGCGCTCGCCGCCCCAGAGGGCTTCGATGCGACGGACCGCGTCCACCGTGAGGACCAGCGTCTTGTGCGCCAGCATGTCGGCCACGTTCAGCGTGTCGGCCGGGACGACGCGCGCCCCGTCCACGTTGCGCGCGGACTTGAGCGCCGTGCGGTCTGCGGCACCGGTGACGATGAGCGCGGACTGACCCGCACCCGTCGCCTCGAGCAGCGCGACCACGGCCTTCGTCGACGGCCCCGTGAGGCCGAGGCCGCTGACGACCTTCAGACGCTCTTCAAGGGCACGGGACGAGAGCACGGAGCGGATCGCCAGGCGGCGCATGCGCTTCGGCAACTTCTGTGTGTAGTCGCGCGACGACGGCCCGAAGACCACGCCACCACCACGGTGCGTAGGAGACCGAATGCCGCCCTGGCGAGACATGCCCAGGCCCTTCTGGCGGCGCGTCTTCTTCGTGGAGCCGGCGACCTCGCCGCGGCTGCGCGTGTTCGCGAGGCCGGCGCGGCGCGCCGCGAGCTGCGCGAGCAGCGTCTGGTGCACGACGGCGTCGTTCGGCGCCACGCCAAACACCGCGTCGTCTACATCGATGGTCTCAGCGACCTGCCCCGCGGCGTCGAGTACCTGGAGCTTCATTCCGTGGCCTCGCTCTCATCGCCCTCAGCGGTCGCCACGGAGTCCTGCTCGACCATCGCCTCGACGTCCTCGACCGGATCCGTCTCGGCGACGGCCTCTTCGATCTCAGCGGTCGTCGGGAAGACGGGCGGGATGTACGCCTTCAGCGCGGGCCGGCGTGCGTTGCGCACGCTGACGATCGCGGTGCGAGCGCCCGGGACGGAGCCCTGCACGAACAGCAGGTTGCGCGTCGGGTCGCTGGCGACCACCAGGCAGTTGAGGACGGTTACGACCTCGTCGCCCATGTGGCCGGCCATCTTCTGACCCTTGTACACGCGACCCGGCGTCGTGCCGGCGCCCAGCGAACCGGGCGCGCGGTGACGGTCGGACTGACCGTGCGTCTTCGGGCCGCCGCTGAAGTTCCAGCGCTTCACGCCGCCGGCCCAGCCCCGACCCTTGGAGGTCGCGGTGAGGTCGACGTACGTGCCCGGCTCGAACTGGCCGCAGTCCAGCACCTGGCCCAGCGAGTACCCGGCGGTGTCATCCACCCGGTACTCCTTGAGCGCAGTCAGCGTCTCGCGCTCGAGGCCGGCCGCGCGGAGGTGGCCGCGCTGCGGCGAAGTCAGGCGCTTGCGGCGACCTGAGAACGCGAGCTGCACGGCGCTGTACCCATCGCGGTCGGGCGTGCGCACTTGAGTGACGTAGTTAGGGCCCAGCTCGATCACGGTGACGCCACGCACGCGGCCGGAGCCGTCGTACAAGCGCATCATGCCGATCTTGCGGCCGATCATCCCGGTGGTCATACCCGGTCCTTAGAGCTTGATCTCGATGTCCACACCGGACGGCAGTTGAAGCCGCATCAGCGTGTCCACCGTGCGCGACGTCGGCTCGACGATGTCGATGAGCCGCTTGTGCGTTCGGGTTTCGAACTGGTCGCGCGAGTCCTTGTCGATGAACGGCGAGCGCATCACCGTGTAGCGTCGGATGCGCGTGGGCAGCGGCACCGGGCCGGCAACCACCGCCCCCGTGCGCTCCGCGGAGTCGACGATCTGCTTCGCCGACGCGTCCAGGACGCGATGGTCGAAGGCCTTCAATTTGATGCGGATTCGCTGCTGCGGCATCTCGGATCCCCTGACGGGTTGAACGTGCTTCTCAATGCACTCGCGCCCGGCTCACTCGCCGGGCGCGAAGCGGTTTACTCGATGATCTGAGTGACGACGCCGGCGCCGACGGTGCGACCGCCCTCGCGGATGGCGAAGCGGAGACCCTCTTCGATGGCGATCGGGTAGATGAGCTCGATCTCCATCTGGATGTTGTCGCCCGGCATGACCATCTCGGTCCCCTCCGGCAGGTTCGCCGTGCCGGTCACGTCCGTGGTGCGGACGTAGAACTGCGGGCGGTAGCCGTTGAAGAACGGGGTGTGGCGGCCACCCTCTTCCTTGCTCAGGACGTAGACCTCACCCTTGAAGCGGCGGTGCGGCGTGATCGAGCCGGGGGCCGCGAGGACCTGGCCACGCTCGACCTCCGTGCGCTCGATGCCGCGCACCAGGCAGCCGACGTTGTCGCCAGCCTCGCCCTGGTCCAGCAGCTTCTTGAACATCTCGACGCCCGTGACCGTGGTCTTGCGGGACTCCTTGATGCCGACGATCTC
>CANIRU010000017.1 GCA_947470025.1 Chloroflexota bacterium | reverse complement strand
GGCGTCGAGGTGGACGTAGGCGGAGCCGGACATGTTGCCATGGTGCTTGGTGTATCGATCCTGCAGCGTGGAGACGGAGACGGCGGAGATGCTGTGAGCCGCGAGAATCGCCTCGGGGCTGAGCGCGCGGTGCTTCGCATTCATGCCGTGGTCGGCCGTGATCGCGATGCTCACGTCCGGGATGCCCTCGATCAGCGCGCCGACCAGGCGATCCGACTCGGCGAACGCCGCACGGGCGTCAGCAGCCTCCGGCGGCAGCATGTGGCCGAGGTAGTCCGTGGTGGTGATGTACAGGAAGTCCGGCTGCTCGCGCTCCAGGACCAGCCGCCCGGCCCGCAGCAGCCAGAGGTTCGCGTCGTACGAGTAGATCGGCGGCGGCGGCCCGAGTGCCTCGACGACCCACGGCAGCGGCTGCTCGACGGAGAACGTCACGTCCGTGTCGCGTCCGATGATCGCCGCGAGCTTGTCCTTCGATGAGATCGCCGCCACGCGCCGGCCCGCCTCGGCGAAGCGCCGCTGCAGCAGCGGCACGCGAATTGCGTCCGGGGACTCCATGTAGATGCCCTCACCGTCGGGGCCGATCGTGAAGTTCGAGTTGATGCCGTGCATGGCGGGATGGGCGCCGGTGAGAATCGAGACGTTGTTCACGTTCGTGACGCTGGGCATCTGGCTGTGCGCCGTGACCCAGCGCCCCTCGCGACCCAGACGATCGAAGACCGGCGTCTCGGTGGCGTCGAGGTATGCAGGCGCCATGCCGTCGAAGCAGATGACGATGGTGGGCATGGGACTCCTTCGAGTGTTCTACGGCGTGCGGACGCGCGGGTCGGTCATGCCGTAGAGGAGATCGACGGCGAAATTGACGACGACGAAGGCAGCGGTCATGACCATGACCACGGCCTCTACCACCGGGTAATCGCGATTGCGGATCGCGTCGATCATCAGGCTCCCCAGCCCGGGCCAGTTGAAGATCGTCTCGATGAGCACGGCACCGCCGAGCAGATGCCCGGCCGCGAGCCCCATCACCGTGACTGTGGGGCCGAGGGAGTTCGGGAGCACGTGGCGTCGCAGCACCGTGAGCGGCGACAGCCCCTTTGCGTGCGCGGTCCGCACGTAGTCGGCCAGCAGCTCCGCGCGCACATCGGATCGCAGGGTGCGCACGAGCGTCCCCGCGATGTCCGTGCCGAGCACCAACGACGCGAGAACGACGCTACCTGTGGCCGGCAGCCACTGCAGCCGCACCGAGAAGACGAGAAGCGCCAGCAGCCCGAGCGCGAACGTGGGCACGGCGATCATCGACATCGCGAGGAACGTGGCGGCGTGGTCGAACAGCGATCCGCGGAAGGCGCCGGCGAGCGTGCCCAGCGGCAGACCGACGACAAGACCGATCGCCATCGCGAGTACGGCGAGTTCAAGCGTCTTCGGGGCCGCGTGCGCGAACAGCGCCTCCACCGGTAGGTGCGTCCAGTACGAATGACCGAAGTCACCGCGCACGAGGCGCGAGACCCACTGCACGTACTGGATGGCGAGGGGCGCGTCGAGGCCCTGCTCCTGCCGGATCTGCGCCTTGTCCGCCTCGGACACCGCGCCCTGCACCGCGAGGACGTCGGCGATGTCGCCCGGCACCAGCCGCAGCATGGCGAACGTGAACATCGAGGCGAGGATGAGCGTGAGCAGCAGCTGTGGGAGCCGCTTCACGGTGTACTGGAGCATCAGCCGCGCCTCGGGTCGAGCCACTCGCGGCTGCCCTCGCCGAGCCAGAACCAGCCGACGATCACCGTGCTCAAGGCGACAATCGGGATGATCGCCACATGCGGCGCGAAGTACATGACCTGTGCGCCGCTGGAGAGCATGCGCCCCCATGACGGGTCGCTGGGCGCGACGCCCAGTCCAAGGAAGGATAGCGACGCCTCGGTGACCATCGCGCCCGAGACGGCGAACGAGGCGTGCACGGCGGCGAGGCCGGCGACGCCGGGGCCGATGTGGCGCGCGAGGATCATCCAGCGCCGCTGGCCGAGCGCCTCGGCTGCGAGCACGTACTCCATGCTCGCATCGCGCAGGACCGCGCCGCGCACCAGTCGCGCAAAGTAAGGGACGTACCCCACCGCGAGCGCCGCGATCACGGACTTCTGGTTCGGCTCGAACGCAACGATCATGACGAGCGCCAGCAGGATCGTGGGGTACGCGAGCTGGACATCGAGGACGCGCATCGCGATCGCGTCGAACCAGCCGCGCAGCAGCCCGGCCCACGCGCCGACGATCGCGCCCACTGGCAGCGCGATCACAATAGCGAGGATGGCGGTCGAGAGCGTGATGCGCGCGCCGTATAGCAGGCGCGAGAACATGTCGCGCCCGAGCTCATCGAGACCCAGCCAGTGCGCCGAGGACATGCCCTCATACTCGCGAGCGGTCGCCTGAGCGAGCGGGTCGTACGGCGCGATCAGCGGCGCAAGCAGCGCCACCAGCACGGCGACCGCGATGATCCCGGCCCCCGCACGCACCTGCCAGTTGCGCGGGCGACGCGGCAGCGTCGAGGTCACCGCCTCGACGCCACGCGTGGTGACGCCGAGGCCGGGCGATCCGGACTGGAGGGCCGTTGCCACTTCGCTAGCCGTTCAGCTGGGCGAACGCGGCACCGCCGTCGATGCGGGCGAAGTTGGCGACGGCGCCGGTCTCCCAGCCACCGATCTCCTTGCGGATGCCCGTCGTGTTCGCCTTGTGGTAGACGACGATGGTGAAGAGCTTGTCCGTCACCACCTTCCACGCGTCCAGGTACTTCTGGCGGCGCTGCTCCGGGTCGACCGAGGCCCACGCCTCCTTGACCAGCCGGTCGTAATCGGCGTCCTGCGGGCCGCCCCAGAGGCCCGGGTTCGGACCGTCCGACATCATGCGCACGTACCGCAGCGCGATGTCCGAGCGGGTGCCGGAGCCGGCGTAGTACAGATCCCACTCGTACGCCTGAAGGCGCGTCTCGGTGGTGATGTCGTCCGCGACCTGCAGATCGGCCGTGACGCCGATCTGCTTGAGCTGCGCCGCGACCGCCTCGGGCTCCTTTGGGGTCGTGTTCACCGGGACGACGGGCCTGAGGTTCTTCGCGCCGGCAGCGTCCAGAAGCTGCTTGGCCTTGGCGAGGTCAGGCTTCGCGAACGGATCCACGATCTTGTCGGACCAGTAGAACGACTTGGGAGCGGCCATCTGATCCGCGACCGTGCCGGTGTCACCGTTCGCCAGCTCGTTCAACGCCGCCTTGTCCAGCGCGTACCCGATCGCCTGGCGCACGCGGATGTCGTTGTACGGCGCGCGCGGCTTGCGGTTGTTGAACGACAGGAACTGCCACGAGGTGGCCTTCTCCTGCTGGAACGTGATGCCGGAGTTCGGCTGGATCAGCTTGCGCTGGTCACGCCCGACCGTGGCGAGGTGAATATCGCCCGCGAGGAGCGCTGGGGTCGTGTCACCCTTCAGGTTCTTGATCTCGACGGTGTCGACGTACGGCTGGCCTTTGCGCCAGTAGTCCGGGAACCGCTCGAGGATGATCTTGTCGTTCGGGATCCACTGCTTCCACATGAACGGCCCGGTCGCGATCGGGGTCGTGATCGTGCTGTCCCAGCCGGGAGACTCGGGCGCCATGAGCCACAGCTCGGAGATGAGCGCCGTCATCGGCGAGTAGGGCTGGCTGAGCTTCAGCGTGATCGTATTCGCGCCGGAGACCGTCATGTTCGAGGTGATGTCCGCGATGGACTTCAGCCACGCGCCCTTGGTCGCCTTGATACGCTCGATGTTCTTCTTGACGTCCTCGGCGGTCATCTCGCGGCCGTTATGGAACTTGATGCCGGGACGGAACGTCAGAGTGTAGGTCGACGCGTCAGGCGCCTCAAGGCGCTCGAGCATGAAGTTCTGCGTCGCGCCCTTGCCGTCAATCGCCGTGGGCGTGTCCGCGACCAGCGAGGGCGACGGCATGGTGCCGCTGTGCCGGTGGAAGTCCTGCGTCTGCGGGATGTCGCTCAGCATGAGCTTGCCGCCTCGACGCACTGCGGCCGCGCTGGCGGCTGCGGGAGCCGTCGTGGAGGCTGGCTTCGCGTCGGTAATCCCACCGCCGCTGCAGCCGATGAGCGCCGCGCCGGTCAGGCCGATCCCGCCCAATGCACCGCCGCGCAGGATCGCGCGCCGTCCGATGCTCTTCGACCAGTACGTCCGATCGGAGTGTTCGCCAGACATGATCGTCCCCTCTTCGCTTCGGTCTTGCCTCGAAGCGGAAGGTACGTGGAAGGTGCGCTCAGGGCGTTTCCCCGTGCTCAAGGGCGCGTAAAGGTTGGGATCGGTGCGCAGCAGCGAGCCATCGCCCCGCCCGTCTCCTGGCGTTCGATGTCGCGCCGCGGCTGACTCGGGGACCAACGCCGAGTAACGCAGCGCGCGGGGTCCGCCTTCACCGCGTCACAACCGAAGTGACGAAGGTGTTCGCTACCGTCAGGCGAGGACCGACCAGCCACCGTTCGAGGAGAACCACGTGTCCGGACACCCGCTGCTTTTGTCACACCGCACCCAGATGGGCACGTGCCCAGAGAACACGCTCGCCGGGATTCATGCCGCGATCGCGGCCGGGGTTGATGGCATCGAGGTGGACGTCCGCGCCGCGCGGGACGGAACGCCGATGCTCTTGCACGATGCCGTGCTGTCGCGCTCGACGGGTGACCCGCGACTCCTCGCGGAAGTGACGCCGGCGGCCGCCCGCTATCTTCGCGTGCGCCAGCCGGATGGGTCGGCCGGCGACGAAGGCGTGCCGACGCTCGCCGCCGCGCTTGAGGCGGTCGCCGGGCAGTGCCTGCTGGTGCTCGAGGTCAAGGAGCCGGGGGTGGCTGCCGCAATCGCGCGCCGCGTGCGTGCCGCCCGCGCGGCCGAGTGGTGCTGGACGTGGTCGTTCCTGCCGGACGTGGTCGAGGAGATGCGGGGGGCGTTGCCTGAGGTTCCGGCAGCGCTGCTGGTCGCGAGTCCTACGCCCGTTGACCGGGCGATCGCCACGGCTGTGCGCCTCGGAGCGGTCGGTGTCAGCATCAACCACGCGCTCATTGACGACAGCGTTGCCGAGTCCGCAGCGCGCCGCGGGCTGGCGCTCTTCACGTGGACGGTGAACAGCGCGGCGGAGGCTCGTCGGATGCGCGCCCTCGGCGTCAGCGCGCTGTGCAGCGACTTCCCCGACCGCGTGGAGCGCGCATACCGCCGCCCCCTGCGCTGACCCCCGGGGAGCCCCGGACGCAACAGGCTTTTAACGGGCCGTTGAACGGAGCATCACGGTAGGCCGCCGGTCCAACCGCAGAATCCGACCAATGAACTCCGCCCGCCGAACCGGTGACCGACACGCACTTCGCGACTACGCGCTCTTCGCGGCGTTCGTCGCGCCGAACCTGCTGCTGCTGCTGCTCTTCGTCTATCGGCCGCTGGTGCAGGGCGTGTGGCTCTCGTTCTTCTCCTGGGATCTGATCTCGCCGGACTGGGAGTGGGTCGGGCTGGACAACTACCGCGAATACCTGACGGACTCGGCGAGCCATTACATCCTGCGCAACACGCTGATCTTCTCGGTTGGCACGGTGATCGGCTCGATGAGCCTCGGCCTCGGACTGGCGCTGCTGCTGAACCTCCCGCTCCGGGGCCGCGAGGTCGTGCGCACGATCCTGTTCACGCCGTATGTGATCAGCGGGGCCGCCATCGGGGTCGTGTGGCTGTTCATCTTCGACCCCCGCCTCGGGCTGCTCGCGGCGCTGCTGGCCAAGGTTGGACTGCCGTCGCCGGACTGGTTCAACGATCCGAACTGGGCGATGCCGATGGTGATCATCGCGTACGTCTGGAAGAACCTCGGCTACACGGTGGTGGTCTTCCTCGCCGGGCTGCAGAGCATCCCCGGTGACCTCTACGAGGCCGCTCGGGTGGACGGCGCGGGCTCATGGAGCCGGCTGCGCCATGTGACGCTGCCCATGCTCTCGCCGGTGACGCTCTTCCTCCTCGTGACGAACACCCTTAGCTCAGTCCAGGCGTTCGACATGATCCGCGTCATGACGCAGGGCGGCCCGCTGGAGGCCACCAAGACGATGAACTACCAGCTCTACGAGGAAGGCTTCGTTCGCTTCCACGTCGGCACGGCCTCCACTATCGCCACGCTGCTCTTCCTGCTGCTCCTTGCCACCACGCTTCTGCAGCTCCGCACCATGGAGCGACGGGTTCACTACTCGTGAGCGCGCAGGCCGAGACGGTCGCCCCGCCCCGCGCCCCCGCTCAGACCGACGCGATCGTGGCACCCATGCGGATGAGTGTGGGCGCACTGCTCGCGTACCTCGTTCTCGGCGTGGCGGTGCTAATCATCGCGGTGCCGCTCGTGTGGATGGTGCTCGGCTCGTTCAAGACGCGCGCTGAGATCCTGACGGTGCCGATCCGCTGGCTGCCTGCTTCGGTGGGTCCGGCGAACTACCTGACGGCCTGGCACGACGCGCCGTTCGACCGCTTCTACCTCAACAGCCTCCTGGTCACGACCCTCGGTGGCGGGTTGAAGGTCGTGAACGGCGTGCTCACCGCCTACGCGCTGGTCTTCCTGCGCTTCCCGAAGAAGTCGCTCGTCTTCTACGCGGTCCTGGGCGCGCTCATGGTGTCGGCGCAGATCACGCTCATCCCGAACTACGTGTTCGTCGCGAACCTCGGCTGGATCGACACCTACGCCGGGCTCATCGTGCCGAGCGCGGCCACGGCGATCGGCACGTTCATGTTCCGGCAGCACTTCCTCACCATCCCCCGCGAGGTCATCGAGGCCGCGCGCATGGACGGCGTCGGGCACGTCGGCCTGCTGTGGCGGGTCATCCTGCCGATGTCCCGACCGACGCTCGTCACCTTCTCGCTCCTCGCGGCTGTCTGGGAGTGGAACGACTTCCTGTGGCCGCTTCTCGTTACGAACTCGCTGACGATGCGCACGCTGCCCATCGGGCTCACGTACCTCCGCAGCACGGAGGGCGCCACGAACTGGGGCGCCGTCATGGCCGGGACCGTCCTGGTGGTGCTGCCGGTGCTCGTGTTCTTCCTGTGGGCGCAGCGGCACATCGTCTCGGGGATCATGTCCGGTTCAGTCAAAGGCTAGGTCCAGGGGGAACTGGCCACCCAACTCGGAGGATCGAATGCACCACACGCAGTTCAGCAACATGGGCCGACGGCGGTTCATCGGCTTCGCGGGCGCGAGCCTCGCAGGCGCAGCGCTCATCGGCTGCACGGGCGGATCGAAGACATCCGCACCGGCAGCGAGCAACACGTCCGGCTCCGCCGGCACCGCTGCCGCTCCGGCCGCCTCGGTGAAGCCCGCAAGCGAAATCACGTTCTGGAGCGCCGCCCCGGCGAGCAGCAAGGCCGTGGACGAGGAACTGGTCAAGCGCTTCCAGGCCAAGTTCCCGGACATCAAGGTGAAGTACGAGGTCCAGGGCTCCAACTACGCGGAGCTCTCCGACAAACTTGCTGCCTCAATCGCCGCGAAGACGGCGCCGGACGTGGCGATGCTGTCGGACGTCTGGTGGTTCAAGTACGCCGCAGCGAAGCAGACCGTGCCGGTAGACGACCTGTTGAAGCACCCCCTTCTGAAGGAGGCGGGCTTTGACCAGGCCGACTACGTCGACTCGCTGATGAAGGACTATCAGTTCAACGGCAAGCAGTGGGGGATGCCCTACGCCCGTAGCACGCCGCTCTTCTACTACAACAAGTCCGTGTGGCAGGCGGCTGGTCTGCCGGACCGCGGCCCGAAGACCTGGTCCGAGATGGACGAGTGGGCCACGAAGATCATGCCGAAGATGGGCGCGGGCAAATTCGCCTTCACCAACGGCAAGGGCTCGTCTTACATCGCCTGGACGTTCCACGCAGTCATCTGGCAGTTCGGCGGTCACTACTCCGACGAGAAGTTCAACCTGCTCATGAACTCGCCGGAGGGCATCGCCGCCGGCAACTACGTCCGCGACCAGATCTTCAAGATGAAGTACGCGAACGTCACCTCCGCCAGTGAAACGGACGACTTCGTCGCCGGCCAGACCGCCTCGATCATCTCGTCCACCGGCGGGCTGAAGGGCATTCTCGACCGCTCGAAGGGCAAGTTCGAGGTCGGCACGGCCTTCCTGCCGGAGGCGAAGCAGTTCGGTTGCCCCACGGGCGGTGCGGGCCTCTCGATCATGAGCAGCAGCTCGCCCGAGAAGCAGCTGGCTGCCGCGCTCTTCATCGCGTTCGCGACGAGCCCGGAGAACACCGCGTACTACTCGCAGAACACGGGCTACATGCCCGTCCGCAAGTCTGCGGCAACCGGGCCGATGGCCGAGTTCTTCAAGACGAACCCGCAGTTCAAGACTGCGGTTGACCAGTTGGCGAAGACGCAGCCGCAGGAGTCCGCTCGCGTGTGGATCCCCGGGGGCGACGCGATCATCGGCACCGGCCTGGAGCGCATGGTCCTGAAGAACGAAGACCCGAAGGACGTCTGGCCGGACGTCATCAAGCAGCTGGAGAAGGAAGCCGCGCCGATCAAGAAGCAGATCGGCCTGTCGTAACGCTTCGGCGCAGATAGCGGACGGTGGAGGACTATGCCGGCATCGGTCTCGTTCGAACATGTCAACAAGACCTTCGGCGATGTCCACGCCGTCCGTGACCTCACCATGGAGATCGACGAGGGCGAGTTCCTCGTCCTCGTCGGTCCCTCGGGGTGCGGCAAGACCACGGCGCTGCGGATGGTCGCGGGTCTCGAGGACCTCACGAGCGGCAGCATCCGTATCGCCGACGAGGTGGTGAACGGTCGCGAGCCGCGCGACCGCGACATCGCGATGGTGTTCCAGAGCTATGCGCTCTACCCGCACATGTCCGTCTTCGACAACCTCGCGTTCGGGCTGCGGCAGCGCAAGACACCCGACGACGAGATCCAGCGTCGCGTCGCCGACACCGCGGCGATGCTGGGGCTGGAGGACCTCCTGGCTCGCAAGCCACGGCAACTCTCCGGCGGCCAGCGACAGCGCGTGGCGCTGGGCCGGGCGATCGTGCGGCGCCCCAACGTGTTCCTGATGGACGAGCCGCTGTCCAACCTCGACGCGCACCTACGGCTGCGCACCCGCGGAGAGATCGTGACCCTGCAGCGACAGCTGCAGACCACGGTCATCTACGTCACGCACGATCAGGTCGAGGCGATGACGATGGGCACGCGGATCGCCGTACTGAACCAAGGCGTCCTGCAGCAGGTCGACACCCCCCAGCACCTCTACGACCATCCCGCCAACGTCTTCGTTGCCACCTTCATCGGCAGCCCCGCGATGAACCTGTTCTCGGGCGAGGTCACCGCCGCCGGTGAGGGCCTCGCGTTCAGCGCAACGGGGATGCGCTTCCCGCTGGCTCCCGGACTCGTGCCCGTCGGGCACACCGGAGCTGTGATCCTCGGCTTCCGCCCGGAGCACCTTCGGCTGACCGCGACTGACGACCCGCTCGGGGTTCCCGGCGAGGTGACACTCCTGGAGCCGCTCGGAAGCGATCTCTTCGTGAGCGTTCGCGTCGCGGGGCATGAGGGCGCCGTGGTCGCGCGCCTCGCGCCCGAGACGGTGGTGCGCGTCGGCGAACGGATTGCCCTGGCGCCTGACCTGTCGAAGGCCCACCTGTTCGCGGCGGACACCGGCGCGCGACTGTAGCGAACGTCCCCGAGCTGACCACGGAGCTTCCGATGTCGAACCACCCCTTCGAGCTGACCACGGAGCTTCCGATGTCGAACCACCCCTTCGAGCTGACCACGGTGATCTACGCCGACCCCACGACAGTCGAGGAAGTCCGGCACCTGCGGGCCGCGCTCCCGCCGTCCGGCGTGCCGGTGATGGACGCCCACGTGACGGTCTACGGTCGGGTCTTCGACCTCGACCCGCAGGTGGCGCTCGAACGGCTCCGCCACATCTGCCGCCTCCATGTGCCGATGACGCTCCGCGCACAGGGTCTCGAGGCCTGGTTCGGCGGGCCGGGACCTGCGAAGACGATCAACAGCAGCCGCGTGTCGCTGCGCCACGAGCCGATCGAGGGCGGCAATGTGCCGGGCGTGTCGCTCGGACTCCCGGTCACCTGCCCGCCCGCCCTGCGCTACCTGCACCTCGCTGTCTACTCGGTGCTCGCGGACGATGCGATGGGCGGCGCGTTCGGTGCGCCGTCGACGTACCGGCCCCACCTCACGCTGACGCAAGACATGGCGCGCGACCGCCTCGCGGAGGCCGTTGCGACCGTAGGAGATGTGCCGAGTTGGACCTTCGAGGCGCACGAGGTCGCACTGATGCGCCGCGAGGCCGAAGGCTTCGTGCTCGTCGGCGCCGCCCCGCTGCTCGGCGGGCGCGACGCAACGCCCGAACCTCGACGGCCGTAACGGCAACATGAACTCGCGCGCGCACAATCGAGACAGGCGGGTACGACGCACGACGGGTACACAAACGCCGCGGGCTCGCATCACGCACGGGGAGGCGATGGGATGACCCTGCACGCGCTCGGCCTCGATACCCGCCGCGTGGAACTCGAGGGCGCCACGAACTTCCGTGATGTCGGCGGGTACCGCACCACCGCAGGCCGCACCGTCCGCGCCGGTCTGGTCTACCGCTCCGATTCCCTCCAGGATCTGACCTCGGACGATGTGCAGCGGCTGCTCGACCGGGGGCTGGGCGAGGTGCTCGACCTGCGCTCGATGCGCGAGGTCGAGATGTTCGGCGCGACCCCGCTCACTGACCACGGGGTAGAGCGCCACCAGGTCGGCTTCTTCCGCGAGCCGCTTCCGGCGCCGGATCCCGCTGCACCGGGCGCACAGTCCATCCCACCGTCCGATGACCACGCCGCCGTCGCGGCGCACTACCTCGAACTGCTCGAGCACGCGAAGCCGGCGTTGCTGCGGGCCTTTACGAAGATCGCCGAGGCGGAGCGCCACGCCGTCGTGTTCCACTGCACCGCCGGGCGCGACCGCACCGGCCTGACGGCGGCGCTGCTACTTAGCGTCCTCGAGGTCGACGTCGACACGATCGCGGCCGACTACCAGCTCACCGAGCGCTACCTCCGCTTCCCGGAGCACCGGCTCGCGCAGATGCGCGCGCTGTTCGGCGACCGCATCGCGCTGGCACAGGGGACGCCGCCGACGCCCGCGGGCGTCATGCGACTGACCCTGGCCGGCCTTGCCGAGCGGTACGGCACACCGATCGAGTACCTCCGCGAAGCCGACGTCCACGGCGACATCATCGCGGCGCTGCGGGGGCGACTGCTTACCGACGCGTAGCGCACCCACGCCGCGCCTCGTGCCGCCCGTCCCTCCGGAGCGACACGACGAGCGCGCACAGGCCCCGGCTCTGCCGGGGCTTCGTGCGTCCGCGGTCGGTTCGCGTCGCGATCCGTGAATGTGCGCAGGCACGCGAAGAGGCCCCGGCTCGCGCCGAGGCCTCTACGTTCAAACCAGGGCTGGCGACGCTGGGCTAGCGGCCTCCGCCGCTCTTCCCCTTGTCGTTGCCTTTGCCGTCGCGGTCGTCTTCACGACCACGGTCGTCGCGCCCTTTGTCATTGCCACGACCACGGTCGTCGTCGCGACCGTGGCCGTTCGAGGCGGTCGGGCGCTCGAGCGTCGCGGTTGCGGTGGCGGTCGAGCCGCCCCCGCCGACGCACGTGACGACGAGGTTGAAGACGTCGCCGCGGAACATCGATGTGCCGCGGCCGATGCGCTTCGTCTCGTGCTTCTTTGCGTTGAACTTCAGAAGCACGACCTGGCCATCCGTCACGGCAACGCCGTTCAGCAGCGCCGAGCCGAGCGTGCCGCCGCCGCAGCTCGCGCCGACGCGGTACACGCCCGAACGGCCCGCCGACTCGTCCTCGTCGTCGCGGTCGCGGTCGTCGTCGTTCCCGCGCGTCACGCGCGTGAGCGAGGCGGTTGCGAGCGGGTCGATCGTGATCGAGACCGTCGCGTTGCTCGGGAGGTGCGTGACGTCGGCGGCGTAGGTCGCCGTCGCCGTGCACGTGATCCCCGCGTTGGTGCAGTCACCCGCGTACGCGATCGTCGCTGTTCCGGCCGGGGTGACCGAGGCGGTCGCCGTGAACGCCGTGCCCGTGTACACGAACGGCCCCGGGCCGAACGTCACCGTGGTGGTCGTGGCGGTTCGCGCGAAGTTGCACGGGACGGTGCCCGCACGCAACGCGTGACCGTCCGTGTTGTTGTCGTCCGACCAGAACGCGGGCTTCCGGCCGTCCACGCACTCGTAGTCCGCGGCGGTGGTGAAGCTCCTTCATCAGCAGGACGTACGAGTTCAGCTGGCCGTCGGTTTTTTCGATTTGCTCGAAGGCGGCCTTCGTGAGGTCGACAGGCGAGAGTTTGCCCGCCTCGATCTCCGCGGCGGCGTCGGCGATCGACAGATAGATCACGTCGTTCATCACCATGGTCATGGGCAGGCTCCGTTCGTTCAGCACCGGAGGTCGAGGCGTCAGAGGGCATGCCTCCACGTCCCCTCGGGAAGCCGACACTAAGCCCGCCGCGTTACGGGCGGATTGAGTGCGCGTCACGGTTTGGTCACGGAATGTCGTCAACACCAGCCAGTGCGGATGCCCCGGCGGGATGCCGAGTGTGCACGCGGGATGGCCCGGGTGCGACGACTAGCGCGGGCCGCCGATCCACCGGAGATACGGGTCGAGGTCGGGGAGGATGCTGTCCTCGCCGAGGACAAACGCGAGTCCGATCACGAGGCTGAACGTGGCGGCGAGCACACCCGCGCCTACGTACAACCCCTGACGACGGCTCGCCGACACGAACCCGGCGGTGCTAGCGATCACCACGAACGAGTTCGAGATCAGGACTCCCGTCACGAACGCGAACAACGCGGCAACTCCTGTCGCGGTGCTGCTTGCGCCGGTGGCGGCCGCGATCAGCAGCACCTGGGTGCCCGTCTCCGCCCCGACGCCGTGGATGACGCCGATCCCAAAGGCCGTCCGAGGACCGTACTGGGCGTGTGTATGAGAGACGCGGTGGTACGGATGCCGCCGCACGCGCGCGGTCAGCCAGCCCCACGCATCACGCACGAGGAGGAAGAGCAGCATCCACCGGCTGCGCATGCGGAATTCGCCGCCACGGAAGTACCGATAGACCGAGTAGTAGAGATACGCCGCGAGCAACAACAGCGTGAACCCGACGAGTCGCCCCATGATCGGATCGATCCAGTCGGGCAGGATGCTCGATGCGATCAGCGCGAGGAGGCCGAGGCCAATGACCACCAGGCCGTGGCCCAGCGCGTAGAGGGTACCGAGCAGGATCGGGCGGCGCTGCAACCTCAAACCCCCGACCGATGTGGCACGCGAGCGAGTGGCGCGGGACTCGACATTCGTGGGTAGCACCGCGTCCCCGGCGACACCGGCCAGCGCAGGGACACGCACGGGCGCGGCGACCTCATGCGTGTGCTCGTGGTGGCTCTCATCGGTGAGCATCAGGCCCGGCTCGTGCGTCAGCCATTCGGCGTCGCGGTCGTCATCGGTCGCCGCCGTGCTCGTGATATCCGTGATCGCCGCGATGTGGTCCCAGTCGATCCCATGCCTCAGCCCCAGCGCCAGCGCCCCGACAGCGACGCCAATGCCAGCAGCATCGACGAGGCCGACTCCGACGATGAGGTCTGTGGGGGCGATCATTTCGACTGACCTGCCTGGCAGCGTGCGCACTGCCCACGAATCGCCATGTGGCGGAGGTCGACCGCGAATCCGTGCTCGCGCTTGACCTCCACGGTGAGGGCGTCCAGCGCCTCCACCTCGACCTCTTTGGTGTGACCGCAGCCGTCGCACAGCAGATGGTGGTGCGGCGTCTCGGTCGCGGCCCACTCGTACGTAATGACGCCGCCGCCATCGGCGAACGCCGTGACGAGGCCCATCTCGACCAGCGTCTCGAGGTTGCGATACACGGTGGACAGCGCCATCTCGGCGTCGAGCTGGTCCTCGCTCACCACGGCGTGGATCTGCTCGGCGGTGGAGTGCCCCGGCAAGCGGTGCAACGCGTCGAGGATCTTCGAGCGCTGGATCGTGAGCCGACGTCCGCTCGCGCGGATCGTCTGCGCGATCGTCGCGCCCTCGGCGTTCGTCCGGTCGTGCGGCATCTGGCACCCCTTTTGGCGGCGACACCAGACGTGCGCCAACCTCGTTACCGAGAATAGTAGCAATAGCGTGCAAGCGCGATAGCGCCGTCGGCGAGCGAGGACCGCTCGTCGCTGCCTATGATCGGGATCGAGGTGATGCGATATGGCGAACGAGACGGCCACGCTGGCGGGCGGGTGCTTCTGGTGCCTCGAGGCGGTGTACGAGCTGCTGCGCGGCGTGAACTCGGTGCGGTCGGGGTACACCGGCGGCGCACGCCCCGACCCGACGTACGAGGCAGTCTGCTCCGGCACGACCGGCCACGCCGAGGCGGTCCAGGTCGAGTTCGACCCCGCCGAGCTTTCCTACCGCGAGATCCTCGAGGTGTTCTTCACCATCCACGACCCGAGCACGCTCAACCGGCAGGGCGCGGACATCGGCACGCAGTACCGCTCCGCGATCTTCACGCACTCCGACGAGCAGCGCGCGACGGCGCACGAGGTGATCGCGGAGCTGACAGAGCAGCGGCTGTGGGACGACCCGATCGTCACCGAGGTGACGCCGCTCGATGTCTTCTACCCCGCCGAGGAGTATCACGCGCAGTACTTCCAGCGGAACCCCGAAGCCGGATACTGCCGCCTCGTCGTCGCGCCGAAGGTGGCGAAGGCGCGCGCGAAGTTCGTCGACCAGCTGAAGCGATAGCCGAGGCCGACAGCAGCACGATGTGGTGACGGCGCTGTTCGTCAACGTCCGGAACGACGGTCCCGACGAGCGACAGACGACCGTCACGATCTCGGTGCCGCCGGGGGCTGTTCCGGGCGCCGAGCGGATCGTGGTGCAGTCGGTGAGCACGATCAGCTCGCTGCTTGGCCAGGCACCCATGCCGCCGACCCAGGGCAAGATCCTCTCGGCGGTTTCGGCGCAGGTGTTCAACGCCAATAACGTCGCGATCAAGACGGAGTTCGCGCGCGCAGTGGGGATTACCGCCACCATCCCGCCGATCGCGGTGCCGCCGGGGGCCATTGCCTCGAACTTCACGATGGCGTTCTGGGACGGCGTTGCGTGGGTCGAGATTCCCTCGCGTGCGACGATCCAGGCTGACGGCTCGGTGCGAGTGGAAGCGGATGTCACGCACTTCACGCTGTACTCCGTGAAGTACCGCGGCGTGCGCGGGTACGTCGCGCCGGCGGTCTACGGCTCAGGCACGGTCGGTGCGGTGGTCTTCCAGCCGGGCGGGTCGTTCGAGGAGCTCATCGTCGCCACGCGTCGTGAGAACGCGGCGGCGGTCTGGGCGCAGGACGCCCGGGGCGTCTACCACCTGCTCATCATCGATGGGCCGGAGTTCCTGAAGGCCGAGTTCTACGCGGCCTTCCCGAACGGCTTCCCGAACTTCCACGCGATGACCGTGGTCAAGCAGGCCGGCCGCAACGAGGCCTCTCCCGAGGCGCCCGAGTTGGCCGCGCCGAGCGTGGCGGCTCCCCGGCCGGCAGCGACGCCGCCCGCGGCACCGTCGGCGCAGACGGGGACGTCGAATAGCACGGCGGCGGGGACCCAGCGGTACACCGTGACCGCAGCGGACACGCTGTCGGACATCGCGCTGCGCTTCGGCGTCGACTGGATGGCGATTGCGAACGCGAATGGCATCACCGGCCCGAACTACTTCGTGCGCCCCGGCCAGGTGTTGACGATCCCGGCGGGCGGCAAGGGCACGCGCACTCACACGGTCAGCGGGACAGAGACTCTGTCGGAGATCGGCGCACTGTACGGCGTGAGCTGGCCGCAGATCGCCGCGATCAACGGCATCAGCGGGCCGAACTACTTCGTGCGCCCCGGCCAGGTGCTGACGATCCCGAACCCGTAGCGCCGAGCGCAGATCCAGAGGGACAGCGGCCTCGAGGTGAGTCGGGGCCGCTGCTGTGTCCGGCTACGAACCGTTGCGCGATACGTTCGCTACGAGAGGCGCTGGCGGGGCAGTCGGCGGCGCAGTGGTGTGAGGAGACGGCCGCCGAGGAGGACACCCAGCAGTGTGAGCGTGCCGACCACGAGCAGGACCGTGCGGACGCTGGAGGATCGGTACTCGGCGTACACGGTGTGCGTCCCCGCGGGGACGTCCACGCCGATGTAGCTCGGCGACACCATGTACGTGGCCTGTGCCTGCCCATCGACTGTCACACGCCAGTTGGGGTGGTATGTCGACTTGATCACGAGCGTCGACGCGGTCGGGCACGAGGCGACGACCTTGACGGTGCTCGGCGTCGTCACCTCGTCGGTCAGGCGCCCCCGCGTGCATCCGGGGGCCGGCGCGCCGGTCGGCTCGACCGGTGCCGGGTACGCCCAGCGGATGAACGCGTGGGCACCGGGATCGGGGCCAAGCAGCCACGCCCGGTTGGCGGTGAAGAGGCTCACCTTCGTGGACGCCGTCTGGCGAATCGTGCGGCTCGCGAACACCGTAGCCCCGGAGGTGGGCACGCTGTAGAGCGTGTAGCGCTGTGTCCGGAGCAGTGGCGTCATGAAGTCGGTCGGTGGCAGCCCGCTGGGGGCGACGACGTAGCGGACATCGAAGAGGTCGAAGAACGTACGGTCTTGATCGTTGAAGTGGAACATGAGGTCGGAGTTCAGGTTGATGCTCGGTAGCGGCGGAGACAACACGTCGAAGCCCTCGAACACCATGACGCGGTAGAGCGGCACCTGTCCGAGGCGCAGACGGTCGCCCCAGTTCGAGCGCAGGCCGGTGTACGTCCGGCCGGGTGGTAGGTCGCGGAGCGTGGCCACGATGCGCTGGAAGTCCCGGTCCGCGGTGTAGGCCCGGGTGACGTCGTTCATCCAGCGCGCGTTGTCCGCGTAGTACGCCTGTCGTTCGACAAGTGCGGGTGCCAGCAGCAGGACGCATCCGGCGGCGATCGCGGCGGTCGTCGCGAGGCGCCACGGGAGCATCGTGCAGGCGATCCAGATCGCCTCGAATCCCAGTCCCATCAGCAGGATCGCCGCGATATCCACCGAGCCGATGAAGCGATGGAACAGCAGCATCGATCCGACCGGGATGTGCTCTGCGATCGGGCCCCACACACTGCGCCCGAAGTACAGTGCGAGCCAGACGAGGAACAGCGCGAGCGCGAGGAACCTCGAGCGGCGCTGGATGAGCAGGGTGCTGGCCGCGCCGGCCGCCGCGACGAGTGTGAACACCGGCCAGCGGCCATGGTCGAAGAGCTCTCCGGTACGGAGCCACTCGAGGATCGTCTGCGCCCCGAAGGAGTCGAGCTTCCATGCGGCGTCGTATGGGCTCTCGCCCACATAGGCGTCGAACTGGAGGTAGCTCGCCCAGAGGTACGAGGTGATCAGCCCGATCGCGAGGCCGACGCCCGCGAACTGGGGCAGCCGTTGACGCAGCGCCGCACGGTCGACGCCCGCGAGGAAGACCACCGTCCCGGTGATCACCATCATCTCCGCGTACAGAAGGTGCGACACGACCAGCGCCGAGGCGGCCACGATCGTCAGGGCGGCGCCTCGGCCCGTGCGAGCCAGGCGCCAGAGGCAGCCCAGGGTGATGAATGACAGATGGATCGCCCAGAGCTGGGTGTACATGCCCCAGCCGCGCCACACAAAGCTGTCGTACTCGATCCCGTAGCGGTGGTCCGCCGACAGCAGCGAGGCTACAGCGGCGCAGCCCGCCGCGGCGACGACCGAGAACTCGAGACGCCTCGCGGCCCAGAAGACGGTGAGCGGCAGTCCGACCATCAGCACGTAGCGCGTGAGATTGAGCAGGTCGAGAAGCCCCACCTGCCCCAAAGTGACGCGGTCCAGGACGATCACGAAGAGCGCCGGAAGGTTCTGGTAGTAGATAAACCGCGGAGCGCCAAGGTCCATCTCCGGGCCCCAGCTGTCCAGCGGGTTCTCACCGCGGGCGATCGCGTTGCTGGCGGACTCGATCATCAGATAGTGGAACGTGTCGTCGTTCACTCCGGGGACCCGTTCCGAAACCTCGGGCCACAGCGCGTAGGCGTTGAAGCACATCGGTACCGCGACGATGGCCACGAGGATCGCGTTGCGCCAGCGGTCGCGCAGCGGGGCGTCGGCGGTGACGCGCATCCACGTCAGTGCGGCCCGCAGCAAGCGCCACGCGCGCTGCCACGGTGTTGTCGAAGAGAGCCTGTCGGTCGTCACGGGGCGATGTCCGTGATCCGCGGATCCGGCTCGAACGGCGTGCAGGCAGAGGGGAACGTCGAGGGATCGCTGCGCGTCATGACCACCCGGCGACTGGAGGTGAGGGATGCGATGTGGAGACCCGATTCTACCACCGGCACGTGTCCGGGCGAGCCACCTTCAGGTCCTCGTGTCAGGGTCTGCACCGAGGAAGACGCCGATTCGCCATGCTAGGATCGAGGCCATCAACGGCTGGTGATCCTCGGAGTCGCACTCGCGTGACCATGCTTCCCGAGCCACTCCATCCGATGCCACCGACGATCGCCGCGGTCATCCCGAGCTACCGCGTGAAGGCCCACATCCTGTCCGTGATCTCGAAGATCGGCGAGGAGTGCTCGCTGATCTACGTGGTGGACGATCGGTGCCCGGAGTCGTCCGGCCAGTATGTCCTCGATCACTGCGAGGATCCTCGCGTGAAGGTGATCTTCCACGACGAGAACCAGGGCGTCGGAGGGGCGGTGCTCACCGGATACCGTCAGGCCGTCGCTGATGGCGCGACGGTCATCGTGAAGATTGACGGCGACGGGCAGATGGATCCTTCGTGGATTCCGGCGCTCACGCACGAGATCACGATCGGCGAGGCAGATTACGCGAAGGGCGACCGCTTCTACGACCGCGAGTCCGTCGAGGGCATGCCCCCCATGCGACTCTTCGGCAACGCCGTCCTGTCCTTCCTCACCAAGATCTCCAGCGGGTACTGGGACATCGTCGATCCGACCAACGGCTTCACCGCAATCGATGCGACTGTGGCGGCGACCCTGCCGTACACTAAGATCAGCAAGCGCTACTTCTTCGAGTCGGACATGCTGTTCCGGCTCGGCACGATGCGCTGCCGCGTCGTCGACATCCCGATGCCCGCGATCTACGGCGATGAGACGAGCGGTCTCTCGATCGGCAAGATCGTCGGAGAGTTCATGGCGAAGCACACCATGAACACGTTCAAGCGCATCATGTACACGTACTACGTGCGCTCGTTCTCGGTCGCATCCATCGAGTTGCTCGCGGGACTGTTGCTCTTCGCGTTCGGCGTCGGCTTTGGCGCGACGACGTGGATCCAGAACGCCGCCGCTGGGCTTCAGACCAGCAGCGGCACCGTCATGCTGGCGGCCTTGCCTGCGATGCTCGGCTTCCAGTTGCTGCTGGCGTTCCTCTCCGCCGACATCTCCAGCGTGCCCACGCGCGCGATCGGCCGGCGGCTCGCGATCATCCGACCGCGCGGGACGGTCGAGGCGGCCGGGGCGGGCCCGCGAGTGGTCGCCGTCGTCCCTCGCGCGGTACCAGACACCGAGCGGGAGCCGCGAGCCTCGCTTCGCAGTTAGTTACCCCGAACATCGAGGTGGGTGTCACGCGTGCCAACGGCGGGGCGTCGCTGTGTGTCGATCTGCGCCGCCGGACAGCTGCCGCTTCCGTACCCGTTGTCCCTTCGCGATGGACATCTGCGCCGAGGTGGTTCCCGAGGTGACGACGCCAGAGCCGGGCCACACCGTGGCCTGCCACCTGTACACGGCAGGCTCGCTCCCGGTCGCGCCCGCGTACAAAGCGCCGGTCCTCGCGGAGGCGTAGCCCTCCCTCAGACCTCCGTCGTCAGTCGGTTGCCGGTTCCCTTCCCCGGTGACCGACTGACGATGGGGCACTTCTTCTTCTCCCTCGTCGCCTCATCGCCCTCGTGCAGCCCTATGAGTCGAAGGGCGGGAAGCCGTCCTGCTCGTAGCGCAGGCGCCGCAGCATCGCCGGCCACTCGAGGATGCCGTACGGGCGTCGCGTGCCGGGCTGGTACTGCAGCGCCGTGTACGCCACGACCTCCTCCTCTGGCAGCTTCACCTCGGCGGTGAGGGCGTCGATCTGCGACTTGCACGCGTTCTCGAGCTGGTAGATGAGGTTGAACGCCTCCGGCACGGACGGGCCGCAGGTCAGCAGCCCGTGGTTCCGCAGGATGAGCGCGTTGTGCTCGCCCAGGTCATCGACGAGCCGTGCCTGCTCCTCGAGGTTGATCGCCGGCCCCTCGTAGTCGTGGTAGCCGATGTGCCCGTGGAAACGCATGGAGGTCTGCGTCAGCGGCAGCAGGCCGTTCTTCTGCGCGGACACTGCCATGCCGGCGCGCGTATGGGTATGGATGATCGCACCGACATCCGGCCGCGCGCGGTGGATCGCGCCGTGGATCACGTACCCGGAGCGGTTGTAGGTGTAGTCCGTCTCCGGCTTCCACACGATGTTCCCGTCGAGGTCGATCTTCACGAGGCTCGAGGCGGTGATCTCGCGGTAGAGCAGGCCGTAGAGGTTCACCAGGAAGTGCTCCGTGCCGGGCACCTTCGCGGTGATGTGGTTGTAGATGAGGTCCGTCATCCCGTACCGATCCATCAGCCGGTAGCAGGCGGCGAGCTCCACGCGCGCGGCCCACTCCTCGGGACTGACCTGCTCCTTGATGGACGGGAAGTTGGCATCGTAGTTCGGCGTGGCGTTGGTCATCGTGTCCCCCCGGTGCTGCGAGGGGCATCGTACTCCGCGCGGCGAGCCTGCCGGGCCACCGTCGAGGCTCAGCGGGCAAGCAGAAGGGCGGGGCGTACGCCCCGCCCTTCTGGCGTTCGACCTCGGGCGGTTGGCTAGACGGCGACGGCCGCGGCGATCGGGGCGACGCTGGTCTGGCGCTCGGCGCGCTGGGTACGGACACCGGCGCCTCGACGCGCGGGCCAGCCGCGGTCAGCGGGCTCACCGGGATGAAGCAAACCTACGGGCGCGTGTCGAAATGGGGCTGCGTGCCGCTGGGCTACAGCCTGGACGGCATCAACCCGATGGCGCGCAGTGCCTATGACTGCGCGCTGATGCTCAACGTGATCGCCGGTTACGACCCCAAGGATCCCTGCACGGCTCCCGTCCCGGTGCCGGACTACACCGCCACCCTCGATGGCTCCGTGAAAGGCATGACGATCGGCGTGCCACACACGTACTTCTTCGACGCCCCGCAACTGCACCCCGAGCTGCGCGCCGCCGTGCTCCAGGCGGTCGAGGTGCTCGCCGCCGCTGGCGCCACGATCAAGGAGGTCGTCGTCCCGCACCCCGCCGAGGCGAAGGACGCGACGACGATCCTGATCGCGGGCGAGGGCTTCGCGTACCACCAGCCGGACATGTCCACGCGCTTCGCGGACTACGGCAAGTACACGTGGGAGGTGATCGCGCGCGGCTTGCTGCTCAACGCCTCGGACTACGTCCAGGCGCAGCGCTTCCGCTCCTACTTCCGCGCCGCGATCGCCGAGCTGTTCGAGGACATCGACGTGCTGATCACGCCGACGACCCTCGGCCCGGCCGCGCTGCGCTCCGAGATGAACGCGAACGCTCAGCTCACAAGCCCGGGGTTCACGAGCCAGTGGAACCTCGCGGGCATCCCGGCGATGGCCGTGCCGGTCGGGTTCTCCTCGGAGCACCACATGCCGCTGTCGATGCAGATCATCTCAGCCGCGTACGACGAGGCGGCGGCGTTCAAGGTCGGCGACGCCTACCAGCGCCTCACCGACTTCCACCTGCAGGTCCCGCCGATCGCCGCCGAGGTGGCCGTCGGGTAGGCCCGAGACCGGCTACGGCGCGTCGGTTCGAGGCACGGTGCCGTGCTGACCGAACTCGTCGCGGAGCGCGGCGATGAGGCGCGTGGCGTACGAATCGCGCTCGCGCGACGCGAAGCGGCGGAACAGGGACTCCGCGAGGCCCGTCGCGGGGACACCGCGTGCGACCGCCTCGCGGATCGCCCAGCGGCCCTCGCCGGAGTCCTCGACGTAGCCGGTGATCGTGGACAGTTCGGGATCCTTCGCCAGCGCCTGCTCGGCCAGTTCGAGGAGCCACGAGCGGATCACGCTGCCGTGGTTCCAGAGGTCGGCGACGCGACGTGCGTCGATGGGAGCGTCGAACTTCTGAAGCAGATCGAAGCCCTCCCCCATCGCCTCCATGATCGCGTACTCGATCGCGTTGTGGCACATCTTCGCGTAGTGCCCCGCGCCGCTCGGCCCGACCCACGCGTGCCCACCGGGCGCCGCGAGGGCCTCCGCGAGCGGTTCGATCGCGCGGTAGTCCGCCTCGTCGCCGCCGGCCATCAGGCAGAAGCCGCGCTCGAGGCCGTACACGCCGCCGGAGGTGCCGACGTCGAGGAAGCGCAGCCCGCGCGCCCGCAGCCGCTCTCCGCGGGCCATCGAGTCGCGGAAGTCGCTGTTGCCGCCATCGACGAGCAGGTCGCCCGGCGCGACGAGGCCCTCGAGCGTCTCGAACACGGCATCGGTGGCGGCGCCCGAGGGCACCATCACCCACACGACCCGCGGCGTGGCGAGGCGCGACACAACCTCCTCGATGCTCGTGGTGGGGCTCGTTGCGGGGTCCTGGTCGTACGCGACCACCTCGTGCCCACCGCGTTCGAGGCGTTCCCTGATGCGGCCACCCATCCTGCCGAGGCCCACGAGTCCAACTTGCATCGTTCACCCTCCCGCTGCGGTCACGTCCTGTCCTCGATTCTGCGGTGTGGAGGGGATGTGCGCTGGATACGACCCCATATACTCGCGCGATGCTGATGAAGCCGCGCCCGCGCCTGTTCTATGGCTGGTGGATCGTCACCGCTGGCTTCGCGAACCAGTTCATCGCTCAGGCCCTCGTCCACCGTTCCTTCGCGGCGTACGTGGCGCTGCTTCGCGACGAGTTCGGTTGGAGCTACGCCCAGCTCGCCGGGGCATACTCCCTCCAGCAGGTCGAGAACGGCATGCTCGGGCCGGTGCAGGGTTGGCTCATTGACCGGTTCGGCCCGCGAGCGAGCATGCGGACGGGCATCGTGCTCTTCGGCGTCGGGTTTCTGCTCTTTAGCCGCGTGAACTCGCTGGCGACGTTCTACGCCGCATTCCTGCTGATCGCGATCGGTTCCAGCCTGACCGGTGTGCTCCCCTACACCGTCGCCATCGTCAACTGGTTCAACCGCTATCGAGGTCGCGCGATCTCCGCGATGCAGATGGGTGGGGCGATCGGTGGGTTGATGATCGCGCCGGTTGCGTTCTCGCTCGCGACGTTCGGGTGGCGCCACACGGCATTCGCCTCCGGCGTGCTGGTGATCGCGATCGGACTGCCGCTGACGCAGCTGGTGCGACGCCGTCCGGAGGACTTCGGCCTCGAGGTCGATGGTGACGAGGCGCCCACGACGGAGGACGGCGCCGGCGTCGAGGTGCCTGATGACGGGTTCACCTTCCGCGAGGCGCTGGTCGCGCCGGCGTTCTGGCTCGTATCGCTCGGTCACGCTTCGGCGGTGCTGATCGTCTCCGTGGTGAACGTCCACCTCGTGCTGTTCCTGACGAACGACCTCGGCTACACGCTCGCGTTCGGGGCGGCGGTGCAGACGGTGCTTACCGCCGCACAGATCGCCGGGATCGCGATGGGTGGTGTGGTCGGCGACAAGTGGGACCGACGGTGGATCGCGATCGGTTGCATGGCGTTTCACACCACGGCGCTGCTGCTGCTGGCGTACTCGTCCCAGCCGCCCGCCATCTTCGCGTTCGCCGTGATGCACGGTGCGGCGTGGGGGCTCCGCGGGCCGATGATGCAGGCGATCCGCGCCGACTACTTCGGGCGACGCGCCTTCGGGACGATCATGGGGGCTTCGTCGATCCTCGTTATGATCGGGACAATCTCGGGGCCGCTCGTGGCCGGGTACCTCGCCGACCGTACGGGCGATTTCCGCCTGGGATTCATGATCCTCGCCATTGTCTCCGGTATCGGCTCGATCTTCTTCATGCTCGCCCGCCGCCCCTCGCACGGTGTGCGGATCGATGCGCCCCCGGTACACGTCTGAGTCGACGCTCCGGGCCACTGCTATCGCGGATGTACTCAACGGGACGGGCGCGCCAGAATGAGGGCTCCTCGACGCCTCGCGAGGGATGCCGTGAGATGGGGATCGATGACCGGACGCTCGTTCTACTTCCTCGTCGCCGCGCTCTGGCTGGGCAACTTCATGCCAGCGCTCGACCAGACGATGGTGCTCGCCGCGCTGCCGACCGTCGTGGGTGCGCTCAACGGCATTGAGCTCTATGCGTGGGTGTTCGCTGCATACCTGCTGGCGCTGACGATCGCGATCCCGATCTTTGGGAAGCTCTCTGACCTGTTCGGGCGCAAGCCGGTGTACTTCTTCGGCATGGGGCTCTTCGCGGTCGGCGCGATCGCCTCGTCGCTCGTCCAGAACGTTGAGCAGCTGATCATGGCGCGGGTGCTGACCGGCCTCGCCACCGCCTGCGTGCAGCCGGTGGCGCAGACGATCATGGGCGACGCGTTCCCCATGGCGCAGCGCGCAAAGCTCCAGTGGGTCTTCGCCAGCGCGTGGTTCGTCGCCAGTCTGCTCGGCCCGTTGCTTGGCAGCACGATCATCGCCTTCGCGACGTGGCGGCTCGTGTTCCTGGTCACCGTGCCGATCGGGATGATCGCCGTAGTGATCATGGCGACGCAGTACCACGAGACCATCGAGCGCCACTCGCACCGCCTCGACTTCCCGGGCGTGATCCTCCTCGGCACGGGCGTGCTGGCGCTGCTCTTCGCGCTCTCGCCGACCGACCGCACGGCGGGCATCACTACGCAGTCGCTCGGCCTGATCGTGCTCTCGGCGCTGCTCCTGCTGGCGTTCGTCTGGAACGAGCTGCGCGCGTCCGAGCCGGTGCTGCCGCCGAGGTTGTTCCTGGTGCCGGTGGTCGGCATCGCGGCGCTCGGCTGCCTCGCGTCCGGGGTCGTGCAGTCCGGGGCGACCTCGTTTATCACGATCTTCGTGCAGGGGGGGCAGGGCGCCTCCGCCGCCGAGGCGGGACTCGTGCTGGGCGTGCTGACGATGGGCTGGCCGATCGGCGCGGGCCTCGGTGGGCGCTTCCTGCTCCGGATCGGCTTCCGGCGCACGATCATCAGCGGGATGGCGATCACCGCCGTCGCGTCGCTGGGCTTCCTGCTGCTCGATCGCAACAGCGGCACGCTCACCTCGATCGCCTGGATGTCGCTGATGGGGCTCGGGTTCGGCTTCTCCAGCGTGGGCATCACGATCTCGGTCCAGAACTCCGTGGGCTGGGCCGATCGAGGTGTCGCGACCGCCTCGATGCAGTTCTTCCGCAGTATCGGCGGGAGCGTGGGCGTGGCGATCATGGGCACGATCATGGGGATGCGGCTACAGCCGCTCCTCGAGCAGTACCAGCTCTCTGGCGCCGAGGGTGGTGCGAACGCGCTGCTGAAGCCCGCGTCCCGAGGCGCCCTGCCGCCGGACGTCCTTGCCGCGCTGCAGCTTGGCCTGACCGAGGGCATCCACCACGCGTTCTACGTCATGGCGTTCGCCGCGGTGGCGGGGCTCATCGCCGTGCTCTGGTTCCCTCGTGCCCTGGGAGAGCCGGTCGGGTCGAGTGGCATCTCGAGTGTGGTCGCACGGCCCGACGAAGATGTGACGGCAGCAGGCTAGCCGGAACGGGTCTGCGATGGTTCGCCGCCTACCGTAATCGCTTGAAAGCGAGGACACACGATGGCGACGGAAACGAACCCCCAGGTTGGCAAGCCCCAGGTAGTTGTGCAGTTGAACCTGATGGTTGCGCTGTCCGCTGACCTCCGCAGTCAGGTGAAGCAGGCGCACTGGAACGTGGTCGGCGAGAACTTCATCGCGATCCACAAGCTCCTGGACGAGTTGGCTGCGACGCTCCTGCTCCAGGTGGACACGTACGCCGAGCGCATCCGCGCCCTTCAGGCCGTGCCGCGTGGCACCGCTCGCGAGGCTGCGAAGAACTCGCCGCTCAAAGAGTTCCCGCTGACGGAGCTCGATGAGGCCGAGGCGATCCGCGCCGTCCTCGAGCGATACGAGCAGTACAGCGGGGCGCTGACCGAAGCGATCGATACCTGCGACAAGTCCGAGGACATGACCACGCAGGACGTGTTCATCGAGGCCCAGCGTGACGTCGACCTGCAGGCATATTTCCTGCGCTCCCACCTCGGAAAGTCGGCGCGCACGGCCCGACCCGCGAGCAAGCCCGCCGCTCGACCTGCCAGCAAACCTGCGCGAGCCGCGAGCAAGCCTGCGGTCCGGCCCGCGAAGAAGTAGCCCTTCCGGTGTGCTGACGGCGGTGACGCCGGGGCGACCACCGCC
>CANIRU010000016.1 GCA_947470025.1 Chloroflexota bacterium | reverse complement strand
CGGGTCGCGCTTCACGTACGCCGCGATCTACATGGGCCACGTCGGTCGCTGGCACTGCCCCGCGTGCGGCCGTACGCGCGCGACGCCCGAGGTCTCCGCGCGTCACATCGAGCTACGCGAGGACAGCAGCACTGTCGAGATCGCGATCGGTCAGGGCGACGCGGTCGATGCGTTCACGTTCGAGTTGCCGCTCGCGGGGCTGTACTCCGTGTACAACGCGCTGGCCGCCGCGGCCGCCGCATACGCCCTCGGCATGGACGCCAGCACGATCGCCTCGGCGCTGTCCGAAGCCGGCCCGGCGTTCGGGCGGCAGGAGCGGTTCGAGGTCGCCGGTCGCCGCGCGCGCCTGCTGCTGGCGAAGAACCCCGCCGGCCTGAACGAGGTGCTGCGCGTGCTCACCGTTGCCGAGCCGCCGCTGACCCTGCTCGCGATGCTGAACGATGGCGTGCAGGACGGACAGGACGTGTCGTGGATCTACGACGCCGACCTGGAGATGCTCGCGACTGCGGGCGCGACGGTCGTTTGCTCCGGCGACCGGGCGGATGACCTCGCACTGCGGTTCGCGCTCGCGGGCGTGCCGCCCGTCGCGGTGATCGCCGACACTGAGCGCGCACTGGACGCCGCGCTCGCGCGCACCCCGCCCGGTGGCCGCCTCGACGTGGTGGCGACATACACGGCGATGATGGACGTGCGCACCGCGCTCGCGCGCCGCGCCGGCGTCGGCGCGTACTGGGAGGGCAGCAAGTGATGAGCGACGAGACGGGCCCGCGCCGATCGATCCGCATCGTCACGCTCTACGACGACGTGATGAACGTGTACGCGGACCGCGGCAACGTGATCGCGCTGCGCGCGCGCTCGGCCGAGCACGGCGTGGACGCCGAGGTCACCCCGGTCAGCCTCGGCGATCCGCTCCCGGCGGACACCGACCTCGTGCTGATCGGCGGCGGGCAGGACCGCGAGCAGCGCCGCATCGCGGAGGACCTCGCGGCGCACGGCCCGCGCCTGCGTGGCTGGGCTGACGAGGGCGTCGCGATGCTCGCGATCTGCGGCGGCTACCAGCTCTTCGGCCAGTTCTACCGCGACGCCTCCGGCGCGGAGCTGCCCGGCGCGGGCGTCTTCGATGTGACGACCGTCGCGCCCGGTCCCGGCTGGCCGCGCTGCATCGGCGACATGGTCGTGACCTCGACCGTGCCCGGCGTCGGCGAGGTCGCGGGATTCGAGAACCACGGCGGCCGCACGTACCTCGGCCCGACGGCGAAGCCGTTCGCGATGGTCGACTACGGCTACGGCAACAACGGCGACGACGGCACCGAGGGCGCCCAGCGCGACGAGGCGATCGGCACGTACCTGCACGGATCGCTGCTGCCGAAGAACCCCGCGCTCCTCGACCACCTGATCGCCGCCGCGCTGCGCCACCACGAGGGCCCCGACAGCGCCCCGCTCACCTCGATCCCCGCGCCGTACGCCGAGCGCGCCCACGCGACCGCCGTGCAGGTGGCGAAGCGCCGCTCCCGCCGCGTCTCACGCACCTCACCCCTTCGCGCGCTATCGTGATGCGCGCGAGGGCCGCCCACCGGCCGTCGACGATCTGGAGGCCCGCGTGCTGCCGTTCCTCGTGATCACCATCCCGTGGAGCCCCAATCTCTTCAAGTTGGGGCCGTTCCTCATCACCTGGCACGGCTTCTTCACCGCCGTCGGCATCCTGGTCGGCGTGCAGCTCTCGCTGTGGGCCGGGCGCAAGATCGGGTACAACGAGGACGACGCGTACACGCTTGCGCTCATTGGGGTGCCCAGCGGGATCATCGGCGCGCGGTTGCTGTACGTCGCCGAGAAGTGGGACCAGTACAGCAGCAGTCCGTGGTCGATCATCGCGATCCAGGAGGGCGGCATCTCCGTCTGGGGCGCGGTCCTCGGGGGTGTCCTCGGATCGTTCCTGTTCGCGTGGTGGCGCGGCTATCCGCTCCGCAAGGGCCTCGACATCGCGAGCTTCGGCCTGATTACCGGCATGGCGATCGGCCGCCTCGGTGACCTCGTCAACGGCGAGCACCTCGCGAAGGCGACGAGCCTGCCGTGGGCGGTGGTGTATACGCACCCCGACTCGCCCGCCTTCTGCTGGTCGAACCCCGGCAACGCGCTCTGCGCGGCGGCCAGCAACGGCTTCGGCGTCGGCCCGCACCACCCCGCGACGACGTACGAGATGATCGGCGACCTCATCATTCTCGGCATGTTGTTCTGGTGCTTCTTCGGGCCGTTGAAGCGCCGCCCGGGGCTGACCTTCTTCGTGTTCTTCATCGGGTACTCGGTCATGCGCTTCGCGGTGAGCTACCTGCGCGTCGACTCCGCTGACACGCTCCTCCCCGGCGCGACCGTGCCGCAGCTCGTCTCGCTGCTCGCGGTGATCGGTTCGATTCCGGCGGTGATCTGGCTGCTGCGCCAACCGCCGATCGATGACACGCCCGCGCCACTGCCCCCCGGACGCGTCCCGGTGCGCCGCCGATGATGCGCGCTGGGCCGCGGGTGCCCCCGGAGTCGCCGCACCTGACGCTCTACGAGCGGAAGGGCTGCCACCTCTGCGCGGTCGCCTTGCTCCAGCTGCGCTCGCTCCAGCAGACCATCCCGTTCTTCCTCGACCGCGTCGACATCGAAGGCGACGAGGACCTCGAGCGCCGCTTCATGCTCGAGATCCCGGTCGTCGAGGTGGCGGGGGAGATGGTCTCGCAGGGCACGATCGACCTCACGGCGATCCGCATGGCTGTGATCAACGCCCGCCTCGGCAAGACGCTGGGGGACAGCCTGTAGCGAAGGGGCAGCCCGCCCCGAGCGACGCCCCCCACACCGTCCCCCTAACGGGGGGAGAGGGCTCCCCGACGGTCGGAGTGACTCGAACCTCTCGTCCGTCCGATTGACAGCGAGCGCGGGCGCAATCTAGCCTTGCCGCGTACGCATCAGGCGCGCGGCCCCTCGAGGGCGACGTTTCGATGATTCATCCAGAGCGGGGGAGGGCCCGGCCCTACGAACCCGCGGCAACCGGTCGGCCACGCCTGGTCGAACACGGTGCTAAGTCCGGCTCGACGTCATACGGGTGACGCCGGGGAAGATGAACGGAAGGCGCCGCCCCATGACCCAGTCTCGCTATCTCCATCCGCAACCGTCCGCGCGTATGTGCTCGCGCCTCGACGCCCTGCGCCGAATGGTGATGCGCTAGCCCGACGCGAGCCGACACCGGTTCGCGCCTCGGGCGTCCCCGCAATCGCATCGACCACTCGCGCGCCACGTCCCTCGACGGACGGCGCGCACATCGAGGACCCACGCACCATGACGTTTGCCAAAGCACTCAAGTGCCGCGAATGCGGTCGCGAGTACGAACTGAAGCCCATCTTCTCCTGTGAGTTCTGCTTCGGCCCGCTCGAAGTCGCCTACGACTACGACGGCATCCGAGGCGCCATGACCCGCGACTCGATCGAGCGCGGGCCGACCTCGCTCTGGCGCTACGCGGAGCTGCTGCCGTGCGACCCGCAGTACAAGGTCGACCTCGGCACCGGGTACACGCCGCTGCTCAAGGCGGACCGGCTGGCGAAGGCGATCGGCCTCGACACGCTGTGGATCAAGAACGACACCGTGAACCCGACGTGGTCGTTCAAGGATCGCGTCGTCTCCGTCGCGATCGCGAAGGCGCGCGAGTTCGGGTTCCAGGCGATGGCCTGCGCGTCCACCGGCAACCTCGCCAACTCGGTCGCGGCCCACGCGGCCGGGGCGGGCATGGACTGCTACGTGTTCATCCCGGACGACCTGGAGCAGGGCAAGGTCGTCGGTTCCGCGATCTACGACCCGACGCTGGTCATGGTGCGCGGCTCCTACGACGACGTGAACCGCCTCTGCACCGAGCTGTCGATGTCCCGCCCGTGGGCGTTCGTGAACATCAACGTCCGCCCGTACTACGCGGAGGGATCGCGCACGCTGGGCTACGAGATCGCGGAGCAGCTCGGCTGGCGCGCGCCTGACCACATCGTCGCGCCGATGGCCTCGGGCAGCATGTACACGAAGATCTGGAAGGGCCTGCAGGAGTTCCACAAGGTGGGGCTCATCGACGCGCCGAAGACGCGCATGTCCGGCGCGCAGGCCGAGGGGTGCTCGCCGATTACCACCGCGTACGAGAAGCACACGCTGAACTTCGTGCCACAGAAGCCGAACACGATCGCGCGGTCGCTCGCGATCGGGAATCCGGCCGACGGCTACTACGCGCTCAAGCAGATGGAAGAGACCAACGGCGGCGCGGAGATGGTCAACGACGACGAGATCGTCGAGGGCATCAAGCTGCTCGCCGAGACCGAGGGGATCTTCGCGGAGACAGCCGGCGGCGTGACGATCGGTTGCCTGAAGAAGCTCGTCGCGTCCGGCTTCATCCGCCGCGACGAGGAGACCGTCGCGATCATCTCCGGCGGTGGCCTCAAGACGATCGAGGCGGTCGCGGACAAGGTGACGGAGCCGCTGCGCGTGCCCGCCAACGCGAGCGCCTTCGACGACGCGCTCAGCCAGCGGCAGGGCGTCCTCGCGGGCGCTCGGGCCTAGGAGCGCATCGCCATGGCGACCAAGCACGTGCGGCTGACGTACAGCCAGCAGCTGATCAAGGAACCGCTGGTCTACAACATGGGCCACGAGTTCAACGTCGTGACCGATGTCCGCGTGGCGGACGTCGGCCCGACCGCGGGCTTCGTGATCCTCGAGGTGACCGGCGAGGAAGACGAGATCGAGCGCGCGCTTCAGTGGGCGCGCGACAAGGGCGTGCGCGTCGACGACGCGACGCTGGGCGACATCGTCGAGGGCTGAGGTTCTTCTTGGCCCTTATGCCGGGAATGCCCGGCCCGGGCCGCTCCAGACCTGCGGGGTTCAAGGCCCCGCGCGACAACAACTGACTGACTTGGAAGGACTGATTCCAGATGGCCGTCAACGTGAAGATCCCGACCCCGCTCCGCAACCTCACGGCGGACGTCGACACCTACGCCGCCGACCCCAGCGACCTGCGCGGCATTGTCGTGTCGCTGGAGACGGCGTTCCCCGGCATGAAGGAGCGCCTCCTGGACGACGGCGGCGAGCTCCGCCGCTTTGTGAACATCTACGTGAACGGTGAGGACGTCCGCTTCCTCGACGGCCTCGCGACCGCCCTCAAGGACGGCGACGAGGTCTCGATCGTCCCGGCGGTCGCCGGCGGGATGTAGTCGTGCGGGAACGTCTCCCCGCATTGCTCGCATTTGCGGCGGCGGCGCTCTCGGGCGCCGTCGCTGTGTGGTACCTCGTCCGCATTGCGCGGGGCACCGTCGGGTTCCGGGGCTCCGAGGTCTTCGTCGCGGCGATCGCGCTGCTGCTGTTCGTGCAGTCCGGGATCACGTTCTACGGGGCGCTCCGCGGCAGCGTGCTCTGGCTCGGTGTCGCGACGGGGCTGCTCATCGTGACCGGGGTCCTCGGCATGTTCTCGATCGGCGCGCCGCTGGCGCTCGCGGGGATCCTGACCACCTGCGCTGCGGGCGCGATCCACATGCGCCGCGTCACGGTGCGGACCCGCCCGCGCGCCGACGGCACAATGCCCCAGAACCGACCGTCTCGCGAGCGACGGTACTCACGTCGCCGCGGATAGATACCCCAGGGGGGTAGCATATCCGCCGGATTCTGCTACGATGTTGACCGGAAAGGTCGACAATACCCGGCGCTCACGGCGAGCGACGAATTGGCGACCGTTGGGGAAACATCGATGCTGCTGAGTACCAAGGGTGACTACGGCGTCCGCGCCATTATCGACCTCGCGAAGCACGAGGGCGAAGGCCCCGTGCAGCGCGCCGAGATCGCGCGCCGCCGGCAGATCCCGGAGGCGTACCTGGACCACCTCCTCGCGCAACTGCGCCGGGACGGGTTCATCCGCAGCACACGTGGCCCGGCGGGTGGCCATCAGCTGGCGAAGCCGGCGGACGAGATCTGTCTGCTCCACCTGCTGGAGAGTCTCGAAGGGTCGCTGGCGCCGATGCAGTGCCTGGAGAACGACGACCCCGAGGACGAGGCGATCTGTGGGCAGGGCTGGGTGTGGCAGGAGATCTACGACGACATGCGCGCGAAGCTCGCCGCCACGTCGCTCTCCGACCTCGCCAGCCACGAACGAGAGCACGAGCGTGAGCGGGCGACCGCAGCGCGGTACGTCATCTAGGGACGGCATCGCGAGGACTGCGGTAGAGGAACGATGACTCAAGACACGACCCAACAAGACGTGAAGACGCACAAGCCCGCCATCGCGGACTCCGTCCTCGAGCTGATCGGGCGTACGCCGCTCGTGCGACTGCACCGCGTCGTGCCCGAGGGCGCGGCGGAGGTGCTCGGCAAGTTCGAGGTGTTCAACCCCGGCGGCTCCGTGAAGGACCGCATCGCCCTCGCCATGATCGAGGCGGCCGAGGCCGCCGGGTCGATCAAGCCGGGCGACACGCTGGTAGAGCCGACCTCCGGCAACACCGGCATCGGCCTCGCGATGGTCGCGGCGACGAAGGGCTACCACCTCGTCCTGACGATGCCGGAGGACATGAGCGTCGAGCGCCGCCGGATGCTGGAGCGCCTCGGCGCGGATCTCGTGCTGACCCCGGCGATCGAGGGCATGACGGGCGCCGTCTTCGCCGCGCAGGAGCTGGTGCAGAAGCACGGCTACTTCATGCCGCAGCAGTTCGACAACCCTGCGAATCCCGAGATCCACCGCCAGACCACCGGCCCCGAGATCCTCGAGGCGACCGACGGCAAGCTCGACGCGTTCGTGGCGGGCGTCGGAACGGGCGGTACCATTACGGGCGTCGGCGAGGTGCTGCGCGGCGCGGGCATCGCGGTGCGCATCGTCGCGGTCGAGCCCTCGCGCGCTCCGGTGTTGCAGGGCGGGCGGGCCGGCATCCACGCGATCCAGGGCATCGGCGCGTCGTTCGTGCCGAGCGTCCTCAATCGCGCGATCTACGACGAGGTGATGGGCGTCCGCGACGAGGACGCCTTCGCGATGACGCGACGGCTGGCGCGCGAGGAGGGACTCCTCGTCGGCGTGTCCTCCGGCGCGAACGTGTGGGCTGCCGTCGAGGTCGCGAAGCAGATCGGGCCCGGCAAGCGCGTGGTGACGATGCTGTGCGACACCGGCGAGCGCTACTTGAGCGTCGCGCTGTAACTTTGCGGGCGAAGGCGGGGATACCCCGCCCGCCCTCCGGGAGGTCGCGGGACGTCTCGGCCACTGGAGAATGAAGCGAACACACAGTGATTAGCGTGTACATTCCCACCCCGTTCCGCCGCATGACGGCGAACCACGAGTACGTGGAGGTGGAGGGGAAGAACGTCGGAGAGGTGCTGGATGCGGTGGAGGCGAGGTACCCCGGCTTCGGTGACCTCGTGTACAACCGCGAGCGCCACGTGCCGACGCACATCAACATCTATTTGAACAACCAGGAGATTCACGACCTGGACGGGATCGCCACGGTGGTGGCCGACGGCGATCAGGTAGCAGTCATTCCCGCCCTGGCGGGCGGATCGGGCATTCCCGCACTCGCGGGTGGATCGGGAGCGTAGCGATGGTCGAACAGCCGAAGACGAACTCGGCGGCGTTGTCGCCGGACGAGGTGATGCGGTACTCGCGTCACATCATCATGGGACAGGTCGGGCCGCAGGGTCAGCGCAAGCTGCGCGCCGCGAAGGTGCTGGTGATCGGCGCGGGTGGCCTCGGTGGCCCCGTTGCGCTGTACCTCGCGCTCGCGGGCGTAGGCACGATCGGCATCTGCGAGTTCGACACCGTCGACCTCTCGAACCTCCAGCGCCAGGTGCTGCACCAGACCGCCGACATCGGCCGGCCGAAGCTGGTCTCCGCGACGGAGAAGATCAAGGCGCACAACCCGCACGTCGAGGTCGTCGGCCACCCGATGCCGATCACCTCCGACAACGCGATGGAGATGATCGCGGGCTACGACATCGTGGTGAACGGCGCGGACAACTTCGCGACGCGCTACCTCGTGAACGACGCCGCGTACCTCTCCGGCAAGACGCTGGTCGACGGCGCGATCCTGCTGTTCGATGGCCAGGCGACCGTCTACAAGCCGGGCAGCGGCTGCTACCGCTGCCTCTACCCGGATCCCCCGCCCCCGGGCCTGGTGCCCTCGTGCGCGGAGGCCGGCGTGCTCGGCGCGATCACGGGCCTCGTCGGCTCGATCCAGGCGACCGAGGTGTTCAAGCAGATCCTGGGCATCGGCAACCCGCTGGTGAACCGCCTGCTGCTCATCGACGCGCTCACGATGGAGTTCCGCACGATGAAGGTGCGGCGCGACCCGAGTTGCCCGCTGTGCGGTGACAACCCCACGGTGACGGAGCTGATCGACTACGACGCGTTCTGCGGCTCGCCGCCGCTGACGCTTCCCGACGGCACGCTCGCCGCGGCGACGCACTAGCACTCGACGACTTGGCGAGGAGCGCCCTCCGTGAAGGAGGCGCTCCTCGTCACCACTAAGCGAGGCGACGCGACTGACTGCGCGCGCCTCCCTCCCAGCAATGGGTGCTCTCTCGGCAGAAGGGACGACTCCATGCCTGTGACCGTGAATGTCACCTCCGTCATCCAGCAGGCGGTGAACGGCCAGCGCGAGTTCAAGGCGGACGGCGGCACGATCCGCGAGCTCATCGACAACATCGACCGTGACTACCCCGGCTTCGCCGGTCGCATCACGGACGACAAGGGCGAGATGCTCCGCTTCGTAAACGTCTACCTGAACGACGAGGATGTCCGATACCTCGGCGGTAAGGACACGGCGATCAAGGACGGGGACACCGTCTCCTTCCTTCCCGCCCTCGCCGGCGGCATGTAATTCACTCTTGGCCCGCATGCCGGGATACCCGGCCGGGCCGCTCCCGACCTGCGGGCAGCGAGTTTTCCAGCAAGAGAGAAGCAGATGAAGTACGGCAGCGTGCTGGACCTGATCGGCAACACGCCGCTGGTCGACATCTCGGTGATGTCGCCGAACCCGAACGTCGAGATCTGGGCCAAGCTCGAGGGGCAGAACCCCTCCGGATCCGTGAAGGATCGCATCGCCCTTTTCATGATCGACGAGGCCGAGCGCTCCGGGAAGCTGAAGCCCGGGCAGACGATCCTCGAGCCCACGTCAGGCAACACCGGCATCGCGCTCGCGATGATCGGGCAGCTCCGCGGCTACCCGGTGAAGGTCGTGCTCCCGGACGCGGTGTCCGAGGAGCGCGTGTACCTCCTCGAAGCCTTCGGCGCGGAGATCATCTATTCGCCCGGCGACCTGGGCACCAACGGCTCGGTGAAGATGGCGACCGAGATCGCCGCCCAGCATCCCGACTGGTTCATGCCGTTCCAGTACGAGAACAAAGAGAACCCGCGCGCCCACTACGAGACGACCGGCCCGGAGATCATCCGCGACATGCCGGACCTCAACGCCTTCGTCGCGGGCCTCGGCACCGGCGGCACGCTGACCGGCGTTGGCCGGCGGCTGAAGGAGTACAACCCGGCGATCCGCGTGATCGCCGCCGCCCCCCACCCCGGCGACATGGTGCAGGGCCTGCGCGCCCTCGAGGACGGCTACATCCCGCCGGTCTTCGACGACACCGTGCTGGACGGCCGCATCGTGGTGGACTCTGAGACCTCGTTCGCCACGACGAAGGAGCTGACGAGGCTCACCGGGATCTTCGCCGGCATCTCAGCGGGGTCAGCTGTCCGCGCGGCGCAGCGTACCGCGGAGCGCATGGAGTCCGGCCAGGTCGTGTGCCTGCTGTCCGATGGCGGCTGGAAGTACCTGTCGACGGGCCTCTGGAGCCGCGACTACGCCGACATCGCCGAGCGCGTCGCCGAGAAGATGTGGTGGTAGGCGCACCCTCGAGGCGCGCGTAGCAGAGCGGCGTGAGCCCTGGAGGCTCACGCCCGACCGGCCGGCCTAGCTGACGCGGCGGGCCTCGTTCATGCGGGTCTCGGCGCGGGCGTCTCCGACGACCAAGGGGGCGACCTCGCAGGTGGGGCACGGGTCCTGGAGCTTGTGGCGGACGATGGCGCTCAGGCGTTCACCGCAGCGCAGGCAGAGGGACGCCGAGAGCACGCCGTTGTTGCCGCTGATATTCGTCAGGTGCGGGGCCTCGCCGGGCGAGGAGACGACCGCCGCGCGGAGCAGTGAGAACTCGAAGCCCTCGCGCTCCATTGGTCGATGGCAGGCGTCGCAGATCATCGCTTGCATAGCGGCTCCCGTTCGGCAGGCGGCAAGGTGCAGCCGTCCCGGTGGGATCATCGGTCGGTCGACCGCGATCCACAGGGCCGATTTGAGTCGGAGGGCACGAGGCACGAAGATTCTCGGGGTCGGATCAGCCCCGGAAGGTCGTCGCCATGCCTCGAATCCCCCGCACGATCATCGACGAGATGGTCGCCCACGCCCGCGAGGACCTGCCGAATGAGGCCTGCGGGATGGTCCACGCGAAGGACGGGGTGCCGATCGCCGTGCATCGCGTCGGGAACGCGGCGGCCAGCCCGTATCGCTACGACATGAACCCGCTGCAGATGATGCGCCTCGAACGGCAGCGCGACGACCAGGGGGAGACGTTGTTCTCGATCTACCACTCGCACGTCGCCTCGCAGGCGCGGCCCTCGCCCACCGACGTGCGTATGGCGTTCTTCCCGCCGGGCGAGATCAACCAGCCGCCGATGTTCCCCGACACGTACTACATCCTCGTCTCGCTCGAGCATGAGGAGGCGGACGTGCGCGCGTTCCACATCCGGCAGGGCGGGGTCATCGAGGAAGAGCCGATTGAGGTGGTTTAGGGTGAACCCCGAGGCCCCAGTCCCGCCCGGCGATCACCCCGCTCCGATGCAGATCGGCAAGACGCGCTTCGTCTGGGGCAGCCGCACCTACGTCATGGGCGTGATCAACGCGACGCCGGACTCCTTCTCCGGCGACGGGATCGTCGACCCCACCGCCGCGGCGCGGCAGGCGATCGCGATGGTCGGCGCGGGTGCGGACATCATCGACATTGGCGCGGAGTCCACGCGTCCCGACTTTGCGCCGATCGACGCCGACGAGGAATGGGATCGCCTGTCGCTCGTCATTGGCGCGGTGCGGCGCGCGGTGCGCGACACGCCGATCACGGTCGACACGACGAAGGCCTCGGTCGCCACGCGGGCGATCGCCGCGGGCGCTGACGCGGTGAACGACGTCACCGGACTGCAGGGCGACCCGGACATGGCCGCCGCCGTCGCGCAGGCCGGAGTGCCGGTCGTGATCATGCACAACCAGCGTGGGCGCGAGTTCGGCGGCGACGTGATCGAGGACATCCGCAACGGCCTGCGTCGAGGCATCGCGCTCGCGGAGGCCGCGGGCGTGAAGCGCGACGCGATCATCCTCGACCCGGGCTTCGGGTTCGGGTGGGGGCCCGTGCAGAACTACAACCTGCTCCGCCGTCTCGGCGAGCTGCGCGACCTCGGACGGCCGTTGCTCGTCGGCACGTCGAGGAAGACGTTCATCGGATACGTCGTCGACCGGCCCGCGCCGCAGCGCGTGTGGGGCACGGCGGCGACCGTCGCGCTCGCGATCCAGCAGGGCGTCGACATCGTGCGCGTCCACGACGTCGAGGAGATGGTGCAGGTCGCACGCGTCTCCGACGCCGTCGTGCGCGGTGTGCTTCCGTGACGCCCACCCCTGCCCCTCCCGCATAGGGAGGGGTTCTGAATCAGAAGGTGTTGTGAGGGGCTGCGCCCCTCACACTCCCGGCGGACTGTTGCGTTGATCAGGAGCTTCGAGTGCAGAAGCGCCGCGTCTACCTCGCGCTCGGGTCGAACCTCGGCGATCGCCGTGCGCATCTGCACGACGCGATCGAGGAGCTGCGCGACGGCGGTGTGCAGATCGACGCGGTGTCGGCGCTGTACGAAACGCCGCCGTGGGGCGTCCTCGATCAGCCAGCGTTCCTCAACATTGCCGTTGGTGGCGAGAGCAACCTCGATGCACGCGCGCTGCTGGTGCTGGCGAAGCGCATCGAGGCGGCACATGGCCGCGACTTCGCCGCGGAGCGCTGGACCGCGCGCCCGCTCGACGTCGACATCGCGCTAATCGAGGGCGAGACGGTGGACGATCCGGATCTCGCCGTCCCGCACGTGCTGCTCGCCGAGCGGTCGTTCGTCCTCGTGCCGCTCGCGGACGTCGCGGGCGACGTCCCGCACCCGCGCCTAGCGCGCACGATCGCCGCGCTGCGCGACGCGCACCCGCAGGCGGAGCGTGACGAGGTGGTGCGTGTCGCGGGTGCCGGATGGGAGCGGGAGAGCTAGAACCTCGGCGCGAGTTGGGTCGAGGCTCCTCGATCAGTCGTCGTGCGCGGTGGGGTCGGCGGGTGGGTAGTCCGCGGGGTTGTCCCAGTTCATCACGACGAGCGTGACGCCGATCCAGAACACCATTGCGACGATCGGCAGGACGATGATGCCGAGCACGATCGAGGCGAGGACGGAGCGGCGGCCGCCGAAGCTGCCGAGGAACCACGTCAGCTTCATCGCGCCAGCGATCGCGATCAGCAGCGCGCCGAGCGCGCGTGATCGCTGCTGTGTCATGGGGCCCATCAGTGAATGCTGGGCGCGGACGGCGTAGATTCCATCGCGCGGCGGAGGTCAGGCGGCAGCAGGTTCGGGATGCCGTCCACGATGGGGTACGCCTCCGCGCAGGTCGCGCAGGAGAGCGTGCCGTCCAGCACCTCGCCGCCGTCCTCGCGGGTGGCGGAGAGCGTCAGCGCGCCCTTGCAGATCGGGCAGGCGAGGATGTCCATCAGGTCGTGGCGCATGAGGTGCCTCCGGTGCCTCGATCATAGGCGTCGTGCGGAACGGGCGGCAATCTTCAGGCGGCAATGCGGCCGCGCGTCTACGATCGAGGCATGAGCAGCGAAGCCTCCCCCAGCACGAGCCAGCGCCGGACGATCCCGCTGCATCGCGCATACGCCTCGATCACCCCGGACACGATCGCCGTGCGGCCCTCGCGAGGACAGCTGGTCACGCCGCTGATCGAGGCGGGCGTGGCCGCGCTCGCGGTGTGGGCGCTCGTCGCCTTCATGAACACGCTGCCGCTCTGGCTGCTGATGGTGCTGCTGCTGGTCGCGATCGTCGCCGGGCCGGCGGCGATGCTGGGGTTCGTCTACCAGGTCGCGGGGAGCGCGTTCCTGATGGAGCGGCCGAAGGGCACCTGCCGCTGGCAGCAGGGGTTCCTCGGACTCGGCATCGGCACCGAGGAGCTCGTGCCGTTCGCACGCATCAAGCGCATCGAGGTCGGTGGGGACTTCGCGGACGAGCTGGCGAGCGGCGACCTGCAGGACGTGATCCGCTGGGAAGTGCGCGTCGTGAAGGACAACGACCGGGTGCTCCTCGTCGGCGTGGTCGCAGCTGCCCGCTCGCTCGCGGAGGAGGCGCTCGGCCGCGCGAACGACCTCGGCGTCGCGCTCGCGGAAATGTCCGGCGCGCCGCTCACCGCTGGCGCGCTCCCCGCGTGGGCGTTCGAGGACGACGAGTATCTCGACGACCTCGACGCGTCCGAGGACGAGGCGTAGCGCCCGAGGCTTCCCGGCGGTGCGACGATGGATCGGCAGCGCGCAGTACCCGCGCAGCTAGGAGGCAGGCCATGGAACACACCGTCGAGTTGATTCGAGACGCGAAGACGATCGCCGTGGTCGGCGTGTCCTCTCGTGCAGATCGCCCCTCGAACGAGGTGGCGAAGTACCTCATCGACGCCGGGTACACCGTCTACCTCGTCAACCCGACGGAGACGGAGATCTTCGGGATGCCGGTCTACGACTCGGTCGCCGAGGTGCCTGAGCCGGTCGACATCGTTGACATCTTCCGCCGCCCCGAGGACGTGCCGCCCGTCGTGGCGGACGCGATCGCCTCCGGCGCGAAGGCGGTGTGGATGCAGCTCGGCATCGTGAACGAGGCCGCCGCCGCCGAGGCGCGCGCCGCGGGCCTCGAGGTGGTCATGGATCGCTGCACCAAGATCGAGCACCGCAAGATCGATTGAGCGCCGCTCGGGGAGGGGAACCCAGCGCAGCGCGATCCTCGCGAGTCGCCTCGACGATCCAAGTGGGGCGGCCCACCCCTGCCCCTCCCGGCGCGGGAGGGGTTCTGAAACAGAAGAGCCAACCGTGAGGAGCTGCGCCCCTCACACTCCCGGCGGAACTCCACAGTCTGCGACCGAAATCCGGAGACTCAGGGGCCCGCTGGGGGTGAAACCCCCAGCATTTAATCCCCCTTCCCGCGCAGGGAAGGGGGCAGGGGGATGGGACGCCCTGCGGTTGAACCTCGACGCGACTCGCGCGGAGCCCCGCCCCGTTGCTCTCCCTCCCGGCTGGTGGGCGTACCCTGTTGACCTTCAAGTTGGTTGAAGGTCTAGGGTCAGGCGCATGAAGGTTTCACAGATCGCACGGCGGGCCGGGGTGGCGTCCAGCGCCATCCGCTTCTACGAGGCGGAGGGCATCCTGCCGCCGCCCGCTCGGACGGAGTCGGGGTATCGCGAGTACGTGGAGGCGGACTTGTGCCGGCTGCGCGTACTCGTCGCCCTGCGGTCGCTGGGCATCGACCTTCACGAGGCAGGACGGCTCGCCGGGACGTGCGCCGATGGACGGTGCGACGACATGGCGACGGACCTGCTGCCTCGTATCGAGGCGCGCCGCGCCGAGGTCGCCGTTGCACGGGCCGAGCTTGATCACCTCGACGCCGAGCTGGCCCTCGTGGAACGCACGCTTCGAGGTGGGGCGACCAACCTGGGACTCTGCAACGAAGGTGGACATGATGATTGTGAGTCAGATGGCTGCTGCCGGCGGGTGTGACTGCGACTGCCCGGACGACTGCTGCTAGCTCGTAGCAACAAACGCGAGATATGAAGGAGCCGGGTGTGTCGCAGCCCCCGGCTTCGCGATCTGCGGTGTACACTTTTCGTCTGACTGGGCATGGGAAACGGGTGCGCGTTTGCTCGACCAGCTCGGGGAGAAATGCGGCGTATTTGGCGTCTTCGCCCCCGGCGAAGATGTCGCTCGGCTTACCTTCTTCGGGCTCCATGCGCTCCAGCATCGCGGACAAGAGTCTGCCGGCATCGCCACCACGGACGGCAAGCGCATCCATCTCTATGCCGAGATGGGCCTGGTCTCCCAGGTCTTCATGGAAGAGACGCTCTCCACCCTCCCCGGGCACTCGGCCATCGGCCACACCCGCTACTCGACCACCGGCAGCTCCACGCAGGCCAACGCGCAGCCCTTCGTGGTGCGCGGCCCGCACGGCGAGCTGGCGATCGCGCACAACGGCAACGTCGTCAACGCCGACGTCATGCGCGCCGACCTCGACGCGCTCGGCGTGCAGTTCGAGACATCGTCGGACACCGAGGTGCTCGGGCGGCTGCTGGTGGAGACGCCGGGCGAGACGCCGGGCGAGACGTGGGACGAGCGCTTCGCGACGCTGATGCGCCGCGCCAACGGCGCCTACTCGCTCACCATCCTGACCAAGGACGCGATGTTCGGCGTCCGCGACCCGCTGGGCATCCGCCCGCTGTGCATCGGCCGGCTCAACGGCCACGGCTGGGTCTTCGCCTCCGAGACCTGCGCCCTCGACCACCTGGGCGCCGAGTTCGTGCGCGAGGTGCAGCCGGGCGAGGTGGTCCGCATCGACGAGGACGGCCTGACCTCCTCGTACCCGCTCGGCGAGACGCTGCCGATGGGCGAGGGCCAGAAGCAGGCGCTCTGCCTCTTTGAGTTCATCTACTTCGCCCGGCCCGACTCCCGCCTCGGCGGTGAGTTGCTGCACCCCGTCCGCATGCGGATGGGCGCGGCGCTGTGGGAGGAGCACCCCGTCGAGGCGGACATCGTGATCGGCGTGCCGGACTCGGCGACGGCGGCGGCGATCGGCTTCGCGCAGGCCTCGGGCATCCCATACGCCGAGGGGCTCGTCAAGAACCGCTACGTGGGCCGCACCTTCATCCAGCCCGACCAGCGCCTCCGCGAGCGCGGCGTGCGGCTGAAGTTCAACCCGCTGCGCGAGGTGCTCCAGGGCAAGCGCGTCGTGGTCGTCGACGACTCGATCGTCCGAGGCACCACGACCCCCCGCGTTGTGGAGATGCTCCGTCGCGCCGGCGCGACGGAGGTGCACATGCGCATCACCTCGCCGCCGATCACGCACCCCTGCTTCTACGGCGTGGACATGGCGACTCGAGGCGAGCTGATCGCCGCCAACGAGAGCGTCGAGGAGATCCGCGAGCACATCAACGCGGACACCCTCGGCTACCTGTCGCTGGAGGGCACCGTGGCCGCGACCGGGCAGGTCGCGGGCAACCAGTGCACGGCCTGCTTCAGCGGCCAGTACCCCGCCGCCGTCCCGCTCCAGTTCGACAAGTTCGCCCTCGACACCACGCGCAACGCGGGCGACGAGGTCACGACCGGGTCCCCGATTGTCCCCCAGCCCGCGACCGTCTAGCCCGAGGCAGGCATGACGCGCGCGGCGCTGCTCCTCGTGGTGGCCGTACTCGCCTCGGCATGTGGCGCGACGGAATCGCCCCCGTTGGTCAGTCCGACGGCGACCTCGACACCGAGTCCTGTCGCGACATTCGCGCCGCTGCCATCACCTACCCCGCCACCGATCCCGACAGCCACGCCGACCCCCGTCGCTGTACCGGTGCGTGCGTGGGACGTGCCACCGAGGACCGGCGTCGCGCACCTCGATGCGATCGTGGCGGCGATGGTGACGGGCAACGCAGCTGCGCTTGAGCCGTACCTCGAGGCCGGTCTAAAGACGGCGCCGTGTACCACTGTCGTTGACCAGTACGCGCTGGTCTGCCCTCCCGGTGCTTCGACCGGAGCGCAGGTTCGGTACCTGCAGAGCGGCGGTGGGTGCGAAGGCGCGGATATCCGAATCGATCCCCCGGGTTCGCCGGTGGCGCCGGGGGGCACGACGATCGCCAGACTCGCCCAGATGGTAGCCGGCCAGCCGCGCTTCCTCTGGATGGCGACGAAGTCTACAAAGACCCGCGAGCTGTACACGCTGTACTTCTTCAACACGCGCGGGGGCGGGGTGACGACGCTCGAACAGGGTTGGCTGTTCGGGGTGAGCGAATCGGGAATCCCGTATTTCCGTGGTGTTGCCGGGCTATGCCAGGTCAACCAGTCGGAACTCCCTGCATCCCTGCGTCAGCAGTCCGACGTCACGTTCCTCGTCGCGCCTCCGCCGTAGCGCACGCACCTAACCCGCCCGCGCGGTACTCTGGCTGTCTCGCGACACCTCCCCGTCGAGTGAGTTCCTATCGATGACACAGCCACCGTCCGAGCAGCCTCGACGCTCCATCTCCTACGCCGACGCCGGGGTCGACATCGACGCGGGGGACGCGACGGCGCGCCGGTTCGGCGCGATTGGTCGCGGTACGCACGGGCCGGAGGTGCTGCGCCTCGGTGGGGGGTTCGCCGGGCTGTTCGCGCTGGGCGACAAGGGCTACCGCGACCCCGTGCTGGTGGGCGCGACCGATGGCGTGGGCACCAAGGTGCTGATCGCGGCGGCGCTCGACCAGTTCGAGGGCGTCGGGCGCGACGTGGTGAACAACAACGTCAACGACCTCATCACCGTCGGCGCCGAGCCGCTGTTCTTCCTCGACTACCTCGCCACCGCCGACCTGCCGCAGGAGCGGCGCATCGAGCTGGTCGAGGGCATCGGCGCGGCGTGCCGCGAGCAGGGGATCGCGCTCCTGGGCGGCGAGACGGCGGACATGCCGGACGTGTACCGCAGCGGCGACTACGACCTCGCGGGCTTCATCGTCGGCGTCGTTGAGCGCGACGCGATCATCGACGGCTCCCGCCTCGCCGAGGGCGATGCGCTGGTGGCACTGCCCTCCACCGGGTTGCAGACCAACGGCTACTCGCTGGCGCGCGAGATCTGGGGCCTCGGCAAGGGGATGCGCGACGAGTCCCCGGCGGCGCGTGACGCGCGCCTGGGCACCGAGCGCGCGATCCTGCAGGAGCGTCCCGAGGAGCTGGGCGGCGTCACGCTGGGCGAGGCGCTGCTGGCGGTACATTCCTCGTTCTACCCGGCGTTGAAGCCGCTGCGGGGCATGCTGCATGCCGCAGCGCACATCACCGGCGGTGGCATCCCGGGCAACCTCGGCCGGCCGTTCCCGGACACGCTGGCGGCGCAGATCGACCGCTCGACGTGGCAGGTCCCGCCGCTGTTCACGCTGATCCAGCGCGAGGGCAACGTGACCGACGCGGAGATGTTCCGCACGTTCAACATGGGCGCGGGCATGATCATCGCGGTCGCGGCGAGCGACCTCGGCGCCACGCTCGCGGCACTGCCGGGCGCGTGGCGCATCGGCGAGGTCGTGGCGCGCGGCGACGGTGGGCCGGTTCGGGGCGCGCCTATTTCAGCGGGCTAGATGGCCGGGATACCCGGCCCGCCCGCCAGACCTTCGGGCTTCGAGCGAGACCTTCGGGCCTCAAGTGACGAGAACAGCGCGCGCCTGAGACGGCGCGTTTGGTTTTGGAGACAGTGATGGCTGAGACGATTCGGCGAGCGATGCTCGCGGTGTACGACAAGCGTGGCATCCCGGAGCTGGCGAAGGCGCTGCACGAGCTGGGCTGGCAGATCGTCTCGACCGGCGGCACCGCCGCCACCGTCCGCAACGCCGGGATTCCGGTGACCGAGGTGGCCGAGCTGACCGGCAGCCCGGAGATGTTCAACGGCCGCGTGAAGACGCTGCACCCGATCGTGCATGGAGGCATCCTCTACCGCCGCGGCATCGACGACGCCGACGCGGAGAAGTACGGCGTGCCGAACATCGACCTCGTCGCGGGCAACCTGTACCCGTTCGTCGAGACCGTCGCCGGTGGCGCGGCGTTTGCCGACGCCATCGAGCAGATCGACATCGGCGGGCCGGCGATGATCCGCGCGGCCTCGAAGAACCACATGTCGGTGCTGCCGATCATCGACCCCGCGGACTACGACGAGATCGTCGCGGCACTGCGCGCCTCGAACGGCGACCCGAGCGCCATCGACGCGGCCGCGCGCCGCCGCCTGGCGGCGAAGGCGTTCCAGCACGTCGCGCACTACGACACGAACATTGCCGAGTACCTGCGGGACGCCGGGGACATCTTCCCCGCTCAGCTCACCGTCGCCATGACGCGCCGCGAGGAGCTGCGTTACGGCGAGAACCCGCACCAGCGCGGCGCGTTCTACACGCTCGACTCCGTGAAGACGCCCGTCGAGGGCATCGGTGCGTTCGAGCAGCACCACGGCAAGGCGATGTCGTACGTCAACATCCTCGACGCGGACGCCGCCTACAACGTCGTCGCTGACTTCGAGGAGCCGGCGATCGCGATCATCAAGCACACGAACCCCGCGTGCTTCGCCGCAGGTGACGAGCCCGGCGGCGTCGCCGGCCTGTACCAGCGCGCGCTGACCGAGGGCGATTTCCTGTCGGCGTACGGCGGGATCATCGCGACGAACCGCGTCGTCGACTTCGCCTTCGCCGACGCCCTGCGCGAGGTGCGCAGCCCCTCCGACGGCAGCACGCGCATGTTTTACGAGATCGTGATCGCGCCCGGCTACGACGCGGACGCGCTTGAGCACCTCAAGAAGAAGTCGGCGGATCTGCGCATTCTGACGGCGCCCCTCGGCAGCCCGCACGCGGATCGCGTGGAGGTGCGAGGCGTGCGCGGCGGCATGCTCGTGGAGAACGCCGACGTGTCGCAGGACCACACGTGGAACGTGGTCAGCGAGCGCCAGCCGTCCGAGGCGGAGCTGGCCGACCTCAAGATCGCGTGGATCATCTGCAAGCACGTGAAGAGCAACGCGGTCGCCTTCGTGAAGGATCGCGTGCTCATCGGCATGGGGGCGGGGCAGCCGAACCGCGTCGGCAGCGCCGAACTGTGCAAGGAGCAGGCGGGTGACCGCGCGAAGGGGGCCGTTGCGGCGACCGACGCGCTCATCCCCTTCCCCGACACCGTCGAGGTCTGCGCGAGCGCGGGCTGCGTCGTCGTCGCGCACACCGGCGGCTCGATCCGCGACAACGAGTCCGTCGACGCGGCGAACCGCCTCGGCGTCTCGCTCGTCGTCACCGGCGTCCGCCACTTCCGCCACTAGGGTGTGTTTCCGCGGGCTCCACGCGCAGGATACCTGCGCCCCCCGCGCAGACCCTCGGGTCTCCAGGGAGACGCCCGCGCAGAGCGCGCGGGCGAGCAGCGCCTACGGCGTTTGCGTAACGTTGAGGTGTATCAGCGGGGCGCCCATCCCCCTGCCCCCTTCCCTGCGCGGGAAGGGGGATGAATGGCGAGGGTTTCACCCTCGCGCTCCCCCGGAACGAGGGTTGCTACGCACCTCGGCGGAGTGCCTCTCCCTGCTGTCTCCGTTTTCCGTCCTGCGACACGAATTACTCGCACCGACGTGGCGTGGCCACATCGAGTTCCGCCGGGAGTGTGAGGGGCGCAGCTCCTCACACTTGGTTCTCTTCCTTCTGACCCTCCCGCGCCGGGAGGGGCAGGGGTGGGCCGCCCCTCGGTTGCACCTCGACGCCCCTCGCTACCATCGACGCCGCTTCACGACTCTGTAACCAGCGCGCCGGGCGACCTCGCACCCGCTGCGCGTGCGCTCCGCTAGGATGGGCGACATGGCAACCATCGACGTCGTGATCCCGGTCTACAACGAGGAGCGCGCGCTGCCCGTCAGCGTGCCGAAGGTGCTGGCGTACTTCGACGCGCACCCGGAGCACGAGTGGCGTGTCGTCGTCGCCGACAACGCCTCGACGGACAAGACGCTCGAGGTCTCCCGGGCGCTGGAGGCGGAGTACCCGGGGCGCGTGGCCGTGATCTTCATCCCGGTGAAGGGGCGCGGGATCGCCCTGCGCACCTCGTGGCTCACGTCGCCGGCGGATGTCGTCGCCTACATGGACGTCGACCTGTCGACCGACCTCGCGCACCTGTCCGCGCTCGTCGACCCGATCGCGGCGGGCGAGGTGGACGTCTCGTACGGGACGAGGCTCCACAGGGACTCCCAGACCAACCGCGGCTTCAAGCGCGAGTTCATCAGCCGGTCGTACGTCTTCATCCTGCGCACTATCGCTGGACTTCGGGTGACCGACGCCCAGTGTGGCTTCAAGGCGATGAGCCGCGAGGCCGCCCGCAGCCTGATCCCCCTCGTGCGTGACAACGCCTGGTTCTTCGACTCTGAGCTGCTGCTGGTGGCGCAGGAGAACGGCTACCGGCTGCGCGAGGTGCCCGTGCGCTGGGAAGAGGACACGGACACCCGGGTCCACATCGTGAAGACCGCCACGGACGACCTGCGGGGCATCTGGCGCCTCAAGCGAGGGGGCGTCCCCCGCGTCGCCTCGAGGGGGGCTCGCTCGCGCTGAGTGCGCGCCCAGGCACCGAGGCTGGCCGGTGGGTTCCTCGAACGAGCGCTGGGTGCTGCACATTCGTGATATCGAGCCGCACGATGGCCCTGATCGGTCCTCCTCGGGCTGGTTCGTTGACCTAAGCACCCCGGCATCGCTACATTCGGGCCGGTGCCCGTGCGCCTGCCAGGCGCGCGGTCGACGCACGCGCAGACTTGTCGGAGGCGCAGATGCTCGGTGAGGGCGAAGGCCTGGAACTGATGGGCGTGTTCTTCACGTTCATGCTCGGGCTGGGCATCATGGTCGTGCTCGGCAAGTGGTGGGAGGCCTAGGCGACGCCTGGGCTGAGTTGATCCTGTTGGTGGCTCGGTGGAGGATTCGACTCCCGAGACCGCGAGCGAAGCTGGCAGACACGGCGCATGGCGCGCCGTCCTGGATTGGCGAGGGGACTGCTGATGGCGGCGACTGAACGTCCGACCCGTCGTTCGATGGGCGACCGGCTCTACGACGCGATCTTCTCGAACCGCGTGTGGCGCTCGATCTTCCGCTCCGGCTACCCGAACACCCCGCGCAACCAGATGCTGGCCGTTGCGACCAACGTCTTCCTGCACCTGCACCCGACCCGCATCCACCGCACCCACGTGAAGATCACGCACACGTTCTGCCTCGGCGGGCTGTCGTTCTTCCTCTTCCTCGGCCTGACCATCAGCGGCGTGCTGCTGATGTTCTATTACGTGCCCTCCGTCGAGCGTGCCTACGAGGACATCCTCCGGCTGGACACGGACGTCCGCTTCGGCCAGTTGATGCGCAACATGCACCGCTGGATGGCGCACGGCATGGTGCTGACCGTCCTGATGCACATGATGCGAGTGTTCTACACCGGCGCGTACAAGCCGCCCCGTGAGTTCAACTGGGTCGTCGGCGTGGTGCTGCTGGTGCTGACGCTCCTGCTTTCCTTCACCGGCTACCTGCTCCCGTGGGACCAGTTGGCGCTGTGGGCCATCACGGTCGGCACGAACATGGTCGGGTCGGCGCCGCTCCTCGGCGAGCCGAACCGCTTCGTGCTGGTCGGTGGCTTCCAGGTGGGCCAGAACGCGCTCATCCGCTTCTACACGCTGCACGTCATCGGCCTGCCGCTGATGGCCGCCGTGTTCATGACGGTCCACTTCTGGCGCATCCGCCGTGACGGCGGACTCGCGAAGCCGCTGTAGGCCGGGAGGAGCATTCGATGACTACCGCGAATCCCGCCGAAGCGCAGTCTGCGGCCGTCCGAGGACGTGCCCGACGCCAGCGCGAAGAAGAGCTGCTGGTCTGGCCTGATCTCGTCTTCATCGAGTTCATCTCAGCGGTCGTCTTCACGGTCCTGCTGGTCGGCCTCGCGGTGACGGTGGACGCCATCCTGCTGGACCGCGCGAACCCCGCCGTGACCCCGAACCCCTCGAAGGCGCCGTGGTACTTCCTGAACCTGCAGGAGCTGCTGCTGCACATGCACCCGGCGCTCGCCGGCGTCGTCGTCCCGACGATCGCGCTCATCGCGCTCGGCGCCATCCCGTACTGGGACACCGATAACGAGGGCCAGGGCGAGTGGCTGAGCGGTCCGCGCGACTGGCTCAACGTGGGGGTTGGCGCCGCCGTCGCGTCCATCGGGACGCTGATGTTGATCCTGTTCGACGACGGCATGCACGCGAAGATCTACGAGTCGTTGACCGGCTCAAAGTTCCCGATCTCGTGGCTCGTCAACATGCGCGAGTTCCAGAAGAACTTCCCGCTCTGGCCGACGTGCACGCCGGAGACGCTGAAGGACGGCAGTTGCGCCCTCGGCCCGCTCGAGTGGGCGAAGTCGATCCCGCTGGGCAAGGTGCTGCGCACCGACCTGCTCGGGCTGCCGGCGCTGGATCTGAACGTCAACATCCCGGCGGTGCTGGTCGAGCAGATCATCCCCGTGACGATGATGGTCGGCCTGCCGATCCTGCTGTCGCTGGTCGCCTACAAGCGCGGGATCGCGCAGACGAAGCGCGAGCACATGATCCTGCAGTTCTCCGGGTTCATCGCTGTGTACGTGACGCTGACCATCGTCGGCACGTACTTCCGTGGCCAGGGCCTGGCGCTGGGCCCGTACACGATCTTCGCGCACCAGTAGCGCGATCGTCCGAGGAGTTGGTCGTGACGAACGAGACCGAGACCGAGACGCCCGAGGTGCCTGAGGCCCCCGCGACCCCGTCCACGCCCACCGATGCGTGGCGTGCCGCTCTGTCTTCCCGCAAGACCGAGGTCGCGAACCCCGGCGCGGTGCCGGCGGCCGCGGTGTCCTCGTTGGAGACGGACGTCTCCCGGCGCACGTTCATCCAGGCCTCCTTCTGGGGCGGCCTCGGCCTGACACTGCTCGGCAGCGTCGGCACGCTCCTCGACTTCCTGTACCCGCGCAACGTGCGCGGTTTCGGTGGCCCCGTGCCTGCGGGCAACGTGAAGGACTTCGCGAAGGGCTCCGACCCCAAGCAGTTCTCCGAGGGCCAGTTCTGGATGGCGAACCTCGATCCCACCGAGTCGCGCCCGGGTGGTTCCGGTGGCGCCGACGGCCTGATCGCGCTGTGGCGGAAGTGCCCGCACCTGGGCTGCACCGTCCCGTGGATCTCCGGCTTCGACTACGAGGGCGACAAGGGCTGGTACCGCTGCCCGTGCCACGGCTCCACCTACACCAAGGCCGGGGTCCGCGTCTTCGGCCCGGCGCCCCGATCCATGGACACGATGAAGATCGAGATCGACTCCGCAGGGAACATCACCGTGCAGACCGGCACCATCACGCCGGGCGGCCCGGACAACCCCACGCGCGTGACGAAGATCTAGCGACCAGTGAAGAACGTCGGCACTGCTGAGAGTGGCGGAGTGGTAGGCGCATGAACACGACCAAGCAGGTCAACGTCATGATCGGGCTGTTGTTCATGGCGTTCCTCGTGTTCGGCGCGTACTTCGCGACCGAGCCGGCGCGCGAACAGGCCGCCCGCGACACGCAGGCTGAGTTGATGGCGAAGCGCGGCGCGGAGTTGTTCGTCGCCAACTGCCGCTCGTGTCACGGGATGGAGGGCCTCGGCCCGGACGAGGGCGGCATCGGCCCTCGCCTGAACAACATCGCGTTCTTCGTGCTGGACGCGAACAACCCCTTTGGTGTGAAGGAGACGCCCGCCGGCGAGGCGCGCAACATCCACGACTTCCTCTTCAACACCATCGCTTGCGGCCGGTCCAACACCGCGATGCCGGTCTGGTCGGAGCGCTACGGCGGACCGCTGTCGGACACGCAGATCAACTACCTCGCCACGATGGTGACGCAGGGCCGCTGGGATCTGGTTACTGAAGCCGGCGATCGCCACGACGCGCCCGTGCGTGCTCAGCACACCGAGGCGATCGACAAGTTCCAGAAGCTGTACTCGGACCCGACCCTCAAGGGGGCGGACATCGGCGTGAAGGACCTGAGCAAGGACCAGAAGAAGGCTGTCGACGACGCGATCACCAAGGGCACCGCGAAGCACTACGACCAGCTGACCGCCGACCAGAAGAAGGCGGTCGAGGCGGCGATGCACAAGTCGATCCTCGCACCGGACCCAACGACGTTGAGCGTCACCTCGAAGAACTGCGGCCAGTATGGCGCGTCCGTCCTGGAGTTCCGCGACCGGAACCCGTTCGGTGGTGGCTCTCCGGCCGGTGGCGGTGCTGCGAGCACCGACCCCGTGACGCTGGGCAAGAACATGGCCACGGCCAACGGCTGCGCCGCGTGCCACTCCGTGGACGGCAAGGCGGGCGTGGGCCCGACGTGGAAGGGTCTCTTCGACTCCGACCACGAGCTGGCGGATGGCTCCAAGGTGAAGGCTGACGAGGCCTACCTGAAGGAGTCGATCCTCCACCCGAACGCGAAGATCGCGAAGGGCTTTGCCCCGAACCTGATGCCGCAGACGTTCGGCACGTCGCTCAAGCCGGATCAGATTGACCAGATCATCGCCTACATCAAGTCCTTGAAGTAGGCTGACGGCTCGCACCTCGGCGTCGCGCAGGCGGATCGTCGGAGACACCAGCACCATCGACACCACGCGCGAGGGGACTCATCGCGTGGTGCATGAGGAGGAGACAGAGATGCCAGCAGTAACCGGGAAGCGCTACCGCTGCCCTACGTGTGGTGCCGAGTTCATCGTCACGCGTGGTTCGGACGACGCTGAGCTGCGTCACGACGACACCCCGCTCGAGCAGCTGTAAGGAATCTGAACATGGCTGTCGCACTGGGTAAGCGCTACAAGGACGAGACGACCGGCGTCGAGGTGCTCTGCATCAAGCCGGGCGACTGCAACCTGAACGTCAACGGCCGAGGCATGGAAGAGCTCCAGCCGAAGGTCCTCCCCTCCGCCGACTAACCTCGGCCGGGATCGATTGAGCCGGCGCGGCTCCTTCCAGCTCGGGAGGACGCGCCGCTTCGGTCTCACGGGCAACGTTGAGGCGCGGATCCTCCGGGTTCGGTGTCCTCGGACGGTCACGTTGACCGCGGCACGTGCTGCCGCATACGATTCAAGGTGCGCGCTTCTGATGCGCGCACGTCAAGGCATCCCGCGACTGCATGTGTCCCAGCGGCTGGGGCGGCCAGGCGCGGTGGGGGTGGTACGAGTGTCCGAAATCTACGTCGGTGATTCCGAGTCCCTTGAGGCTGCGCTTCGCCGCTTCAACAAGCGTGTGCAGGCGGACGGCATCCTCACGGACGCCCGGCGGCACGAGTACTACGAGAAGCCGTCCGAGCGACGCAAGAAGAAGGAAGCCGCGCGGCGCCGCAAGCTCCGCAAGGCAGTGATGCGGTCGAAGACGCGCCGGGACTACTAGTCCAAGCGAACGAACCCCGGCTTCCGCCGGGGTTCTTGTTTTGAGGGACGTCCTCGTCCCGCCGCGAGTCGCGAGACAACCTCGAGGAGGCCGCGTGGCCATCGCCGACACGATCCGCACCGAGATGACGACCGCGTGGAAGGCCGGCAACAACCCGCGCCGCGATGCGCTGCGCCTGCTCATCGCCGCGATCGAGTACGCCCGGATCGACCTCGGCCACCCGCTCAACGACGAGGAGACGACGAAGGTCCTTCAAAAGGAGGCGAAGCAGCGCCGTGACTCGATCACGGAGTTCGGCGCCGCCGGCCGCATGGACCTCGTCGCGAAGGAGCAGGGCGAGCTCGACGCGATCGTCGAGTTCCTGCCGCAGCAGATGTCCGAGGAGGAGCTGCGCGGGATCGTCCGCGAGGTGATCGAGGAGGTCGGCGCGACGTCTGCCGCTGACCTCGGCAAGATCATGCGCCCGTTGATGGCGCGCATCGCCGGGCGTGCGGATGGCGGCGCGGCAAACGCGATCGCCAAGGAGATCCTCGCCGGCTCGTAGCCGGCCGGGCGACGCGTGAGCCGCTGATGAGTCGCCGTCCCGATCCCACCGCCGCCTCGAGTGTGCGCGGCCCTGCAGTTGGGTACGGGCTGCTGCTCGCCATCGCCATGATGGCGGCCTTGTTCCCGTGGTTCCCCGGCGGCAGCCGGCTCGCGGAGGGGCGCATGGTGGACCGCGCGATCGTCGCTCCGCGTGACGTGGAGTTCGAGTCCCCCGTCCGCACCGCGGAGGTCCGCCGGCAGGCCGCCGCTGCGGTGCCGGAGGTGCTCGTCCTCGACCCATCGGTGCGCGACCGCCAGGCGGCGCAGCTGAACCGCGTGGTCGCCGCGATCGAGGCGGAGCGCCGCAACACCGTGTCCGCCTCGGCACGCGAGTCCGGCATCCGCGCGATCCCCGGCGCCAGCCTGTCGCAGGTCGCCGCCCGCACCCTGGTGTCGATGAACGACGACCGCCTGAAGCTCGTGGCCGAGCAGGCGGCGAATGCGCTTGGCCGCACGCTCACCGGCACGGTCGGCGCCAGCGACCTCGACGCCGCGCGGGCGCGGGCGCGCACGTTCCTCGGTGCGCAGCTCAGCACCGAGGAGGTTGGCGCCGCGTCCGAGCTCCTCACGCCGCTGATCGTGCCGACGCAGGTCGCGGACGCCGCGCGTACGGAGGCGCTGCGCCGCGATGCCGCCGCGAACACACCGCCCGTACGCGTGAAGATCGTCGAAGGCCAGGTGATCGTCCCCGAGCACACCGCGCTCTCGGCCGCCGAGGTCGAGGCGTTATCGCAGCTCGGCATCCGTGACGGCGGCCTCGAGTGGCCCACCCTGGCCTCGACGGCGCTGTTCGCGATCCTGGCGGGGGCCACGCTGCCCGCCTATCTTGGCGCGCTGCGTCACCCGATGCTCCGGAGCGCGCGGCGCATGGTAGTGCTGGCGTGCGTGCTGCTAGCGCCGGCACTCCTCATCAAGTTCGTGCTGCCGACGGTGCTGCCCGATCTGCACCGTCACTTCTTCGCGTACGCGCTGCCGATCGCGGCGGCGCCGATCCTCGCGGTCGTCTTCCTCGACCTCGGCGTCGCGGTCGTGCTCTCGATGATCCTCGCGGCGACGGCGGGGTTCGTGTCCGTGTACGTGCCGGGCTTTGGCGCGGCGGGAGACGTGGCGCAGATCGAGACTGCGCGGCTCATGCTCTCGGCCGGTGTCGGGTCGATGGCGGGTGCGCTGCTCGCGCAACGCGCGGAGCGTCCGCAGAGCTACGCGATCGCGGGGCTCGCGGCGGCGGCGGCATCCGGCATCGCCCTCGTGTCGCTCGTGCTGCTCGACCCCGACGCGAGGCGCGAGGATGCCGCGTGGCTTGCGGGCATGGTCGCGGCGAACGGCGTGCTCACGGTCACGCTGACGATCGTCACGTTCCACCTCGTGCGTCGTCGCCTCGGGGTGCTCACGCGCGTCGACCTGATGGAGCTCTCGCAGCTCAACCACCCGCTGCTGCGCCGCCTGCAGGACGAGGCGCCAGGCACGTTCCAGCACTCGATCCTCGTCGGCAACCTCGCGGAGCGCGCGGCGGATCGCATCGGCGCGGACGCGCTCCTCGTGCGCGTCGGTGCGTACTACCACGACATCGGCAAGCTGATCGCGCCGCCGTTCTTCGTCGAGAACCTCGGCGAGGAGGCGAGCCCGCACGATAACCTGGACCCGCTGCAGAGCACGCGCGTGATCCACCAGCACGTCACTGCCGGTATCGACCTCGCGCGCCGGGAGCGACTGCCGGAGCGCCTCGTGCGGTTCATTCCCGAGCACCACGGCACGCGCATCGCGGCGTTCTTCTACCGCCGTGCCGCGGAGACGAATCCGGACGTTTCCGCCGACGTGTTCAAGTACCCTGGCCCGAAGCCGCAGTCGCGCGAGACCGCCCTCGTCATGATCGCCGACGCGTCGGAGGCCGCCGTGCGCGCCTCGACCGACCGCAGCGCGGAGCGCATCCGCGCGATCGTCGAGGGCGTGATCCGCGAGCGCTTCGAGGAGGGCGAGTTCGACGAGTGCGATCTGACGATGCGCGACCTGCGGGTCGTGGCAGACTCGTACGTTGGCACGCTGTCGGCCGTGTACCACCCGCGCGTCGAGTACCCCGAGCCGACGCGCCGGGAGCTCGCGACACGCGGTGGCGGAGCCGCCCGCCCGCCGCGCGCCTCG
>CANIRU010000015.1 GCA_947470025.1 Chloroflexota bacterium | reverse complement strand
GCCTCGTTCGTCGCGTCCTTGAGGGTGCGCGAGCCGGCGGTCACCGTGCGCACCTCGGCGCCGAGCACCTTCATCTTGAAGACGTTGAGCGCCTGCCGCCGCACGTCCTCGGCGCCCATGTACACGATGCATTCGAGGCCGAAGAGCGCGCACACCGTGGCGGTCGCGACGCCGTGCTGGCCCGCGCCCGTCTCGGCGATGATGCGCTTCTTGCCCATGCGCACCGCGAGCAGACCCTGCGCGATCACCGCGTTGATCTTGTGCGCGCCGGTGTGGTTCAAGTCCTCGCGCTTCAGGTACGTCTTCGCGCCGACCTGCTCCGACAGCCGCTTCACGTACGTCAGCGGCGAGGGCCGCCCGACGTAGTTCTTCAGCAGGTCGTCCAGCTCCCGGTGGAACTCCGGGTCGGCCATCGCCGTCTCGTAGGCAGCCTCAAGCTCGATCAGCGCGGGCATCAGCGTCTCGGGGACGTACTGGCCGCCGAACTCGCCGAAGTGACCGCGTGCGTCGGGAAGCGTCTGGGTCATCGTTGGTTCATCCTGTCCACGGCGCGATCGTCGGCAAGACGGACCGCCTCGATGAATGCGCGCACCCGCGCGTGGTCCTTGCGTCCGTTGGTCTCGGTGCCGCTCGACACGTCCACGATCCACGGCTGCACGAGGCGCACCGCCTCCGCGACGTTCTCCGGGTTCAGCCCGCCGGCGAGCATCAGCGGCACGCGCTCCGCGACGCGGCGCGCGACTTCCCAGTCGAAGGTGTGGCCGCTGCCGCCTCGATACTGGCCGTGCGCGGCATCGAGCATGAGCGCGATCGCGAAGCCGGGTTGCACCTGCTCCATCGGGTCAGACGGCGAGTCGATCGGCGAGACATGCACGACCTGGATCACCTGCTTCGTGACGAGCAGGCAGTCCTCCCACGACTCGTCGCCGGACAACTGCACGAGGTCCACGCCCGCCTCTTCGGCGAGCGCGTTGACCTCGTCGATCGGCTGGTCGGCGAACACGCCGACGGTCAGCGGGCGCTTGGCTTCGAGGTAGCGGCCAACGACCTGCGAACCGTGCTGGAACCACGTCTCGTTGTCGTGGCGCGCGTGCGTGATCGTCTGCGGTGGCAGCGACAGTTCGCGGCTCGCGAGCGGCCCGCCGAGGGCGCGCACCATCGCCTGCGCCTCGTCGACGTCGACCTGCCGCGAGGACTTCGCGAACACCATGCCGACAAAGTCCGCGCCGGCCTCTGCCGCCGCGAGCACATCCTCTGGCGTGCGGTTGCCGCAGATCTTCACGAGGGTCACGAGGTCACACTCTTCTCGGTGCTTACCAGCATCAACTCGCGCGCCTTCGCCGTGATATCACCGCTGAGCACCAGCGCCTCGCCGACCAGCAGCGCATGCGCGCCCGCGGCGGCCATGCGCTCCGCGTCTGCGGCGACCTTGATCGACGACTCCGCGACCAGCGTGACGTCCGGGGGCACGAGCGCCGCAAGGCGCTCGGTCACACCGAGGTCCTCGACAAAGGTGCGCAGGTCGCGGTTGTTCACGCCGATGACCTTCGCGCCGCAGTCGAGCGCGACGCGCAGTTCGCCCTCGTCGTGTACCTCGACGAGTGGTTCCATCTCCGTCGATCGGACGAGCGCGATCAGCTCGGTGAGCGCGGCGGGGTCCAGGAGCATCGTGATCAGCAGCAGCGCGTCCGCGCCGAACGCGCGCGCCTCCAACACCTGGTACGGGTCGAAGACGAACTCCTTGCGCAGCAGCGCGGGCCGGTCGGCATCGCCACCGACGGCGCGGCGCGCGGCCTCGAGGTCGGCGACGGTACCCTGGAAGTGGTCGGGCTCGGTGAGCACGGAGATCGCGGCGGCCCCCGCCGCGGCGTACGCCATCGCCTGCTTCCCGGCATCGAGGTTCGCGCCGAACAGGCCCTTGCTCGGTGAGGCGCGCTTGATCTCCGCGATCAGCCGCAGCCGCGCGCCCTGCGGCGTCGCGAGGCGGCCATTGCGGATGCGGTCGACGAAGGACACCTGCGGGCCCAGCGCGCGCATCGCCTCGACGCGGTCGCGCAGCGCCGCCTCGTCGCGCGCCGCGCGATCCTCGACGAGACGCACGCGGCGATCCGCGACGATGCGGTCGAGGACCGTCCCGGTTGTGCGCGCCATGCTACGGAGGGGCTCTGCCATCGCCGTACTACTTCCCCGCCGCGCGGCGGGTGGCCTCGACGAACGCGCCGAGCTTCGCCGCCGCGTCACCGGAGTCGATCGACTGGATCGCCTGCTCGACGCCTTGCCGGAGCGACGAGGCCAGGCCGGTGACGTACAGCCCCGCGCCCGCCTGCGCCACGATCAGGTCACGCACAGCGATCGGGCCTTCCCCGCGCAGCACGTCGCGGAAGATCTGCGCGTTCTGGTCGGGCGTACCGCCCTCGATCTCCGCCGGGGTGTGCACCGACAGGCCGAGGTCGAACGGGGTGATCGTGCGCTGCGTCACCGCGTCGCCGCGCACCTCGAACACTGTCGTCGGGCCGGTCACGGAGATGTCGTCCAAGCCGTCCTCGCCCGACACGACGAGCGCATGCCGCATCCCTAGGCGCGCGAGAGCGTGCGCGAGCGTGTCCGCGAGCGCCGCGTTCGGGACGCCCATGACGTGGCACTGCGCGTTCGCGGGGTTCGTCAGCGGGCCGAGGATGTTGAAGATCGTGCGGAAGCCGAGCTGCGGGCGCAATGGCCCGGCGAACTTCATCGCCGGGTGGAACGTCTGCGCGAACATGAAGCCGACGCCGGTCTTCTCGATCGTCTGCGCCACCTGCTCTGGGCCCAGCGTCACCACCGCGCCGAGCGACTCGAGGAGGTCGGCGGAACCGGACTGCGAGGTCATCGCGCGGTTGCCGTGCTTCGCGATCTTCGCGCCCGCGCCCGCGGCCACAAACGCCGCGGCGGTCGAGGCGTTGAACACCTTCTTGTTCGAGCCGCCCGTGCCGCAGGTGTCGAGCAGCGGCTTCACGTTCACCTGCACGTGCAGCGAGTGCTCGCGCATCGCGCGGGCCATGCCGACGATCTCGTCCACCGTCTCGCCCTTGAGCCGTAGCGCCGTCACGAACGCACCGAACTGCGCCTCGGTCGCGCGTTCGCCCTCGACCTCGCCGAGTCCCGCGCGCATGATCTCGCGCATCGACTCCATCGCCTCGGCCTCGGTCAGGTCGCGCCGCTCGTCGACGAGCGCTGCGAGTGCCTGCTTGATCATCGTGTGCTCCGTACCGTCGAGGTGACTACGCCGTCACCGGCTGGCGCATGTTCAGGAAGTTCTGCAGCAGCTGGTGGCCGTGCTGCGTCATGATCGACTCCGGGTGGAACTGCACGCCCTCGATCACGTATTCGCGGTGGCGGACGCCCATGATCAGCCCGCTCTCCGAGCGCGCGCTCACCTCGAGGCTGCCGGGCAGCGTCTCGTCCTTGATCGCCAGCGAATGATAGCGAATCGCCTCGAACGGGCTCTCGATGCCCGCGAAGACGCCCTTGCCGTCGTGCGTGATCTGGCTCGTCTTGCCGTGCATGATCTCGCCCGCGCTGACCACGTCGCCCCCGAACGCCTCGCCGATGCACTGGTGTCCGAGGCACACGCCCAGCAGTGGCGCGACGCCCGCGAAGGCGGTGACGAGGCCGACCGAGATGCCCGCCTCGTGCGGCGAGCAGGGGCCGGGGGAGATCACGACCTGGTCGGGCTTCATCGAGATGCAGTCCTCGACGGTGATCTGGTCGTTGCGGTGCACCTCGACCTCCGCGCCCAGCTCACTGAGGTACTGGTAGAGGTTGAAGGTGAACGAGTCGTAGTTGTCGATGAGCAGCAGCATCGTCAGGACCCCTTCGGCGGCTGGCCCGCCATCTTGTTCAGCTGTTCGATGTGGGTGCGGTCGTGGCTCGTGATCCCCTGGATCCGCTCCCCGACCTGTCCGAGGCCACGCGTCTCGTGCTCGAGGTACGCGTTGAGCGTGTCCTCGGCGGCCGCACGCAGCCAGGCGAGCGTCGCGCCGCGCACGGCCTGCACGCGGGCGCGCACGGTCGCCTCGTCCTCGGCCGGACGCAGGTGGGCATTGTCCGACCACTGCTTGTCGTTGAAGCGCCGGAACGTGCGCCCAGGCTCCGCGAGGCAGCGCTTCGTCTCGCCGAGGTAGTAGGCCTCGACGTCCGCGACGTGCGACAGCACGTCCAGCGCGCTCCACCCGGCATCGAGGTCGTCGCGCCGTCGCGCGGCCGGAACGGCGTCGAACGCCGCGAGGATGCCGCCACGCGCCTCGACGATCTCGCGTTCGAGCGAGGAGGCGTCGAAGACCGGGGACACGATCGCGCCCGCCTCGTTCGAGGACGACGCGATCCAGTCGCGCACCTCGGGGAGCAGGTCGAGCGTGCTGGCCTCGGCGGGCGGGGCCCAGACGGCCTCGTTGTAGAGCATGCCGCGCAGCTTCAGCTCGCCAGTCCATCCGACGCACGTGAAGGTGTTGAGGATGAACCGCTCGCCCTCGGTGCCCTCGAGGTACAGCGTGTCGAGGAACTCGAACGGTCCCGGCTCGACGCCCAGCATCAGCCGCAGCATCCGCCCCAGGGCATCCTCGGCGGTCTCGTTGTCCGCGACGCCGACGAGCGGCATCGACCACCGGCCCGCGAACGGGCCGACGGCGTGGCGCGTGAGCAGCATCTGCCCGTCGTCCCGCACGAGAACCCCCGCGGACGCGAGCTGCGGCGGGTCGTCGGCGTGCGGCTTCTTCGTCTGTGCGCTGGTCATCGCTAGTAGCCCAGGCTTCCGGTGGGGCCGCCCTCACCACCCTCGGCGTCGTCGATGGCCGCGAGGAGCGCGCGCGCCTTCTGGCGGCACTCCTCGTACTCCTTCTCCGGGTCGGAGTCGTAGACGATGCCCGCGCCGGCCTGCACGTGGGCCTTGCCGCCCTGCATGACCAGCGTGCGGATCGTGATGCACGTCTCGATGTTGCCGCGCATGTCGAAGAACCCGACCCCGCCCGCGTACGGGCCGCGGCGGTCCGGCTCCAGCTCCGCGATGATCTCCATCGCGCGGATCTTCGGCGCGCCGGACACCGTGCCCGCGGGGAACGAGGAGCGCAGCGCGTCGTATGCGGACATCCCCTCGCGCAGCTTGCCCTGCACGTGGCTGACGATGTGCATGACGTGCGAGTAGTACTCGAGGTCGAGCCGCTGCGTGACCTCGACGCTGCCGGTCGCCGCCACGCGGCCGACGTCGTTGCGGCCGAGGTCGAGGAGCATGACGTGCTCCGCGATCTCCTTCGGGTCGTGGATCAGCTCCTCGGCCAGGCGCGCGTCCTCCAGCGCGTCGACGCCGCGGCGACGCGTCCCCGCGATCGGGTGCACCTCGACCACCCCCTCCTCGATGTTCACGAGCAGCTCCGGCGAAGAGCCGACAATCGTCGTCTCGCCGAACTGCAGGTACAGCAGGTACGGCGACGGGTTAATCGCGCGCAGCGACCGGTAGACCTCGAACGGGTGGGCGCCGGTCTCGCGCGTGAAGCGCTGCGACAGCACGACCTGGATCACGTCGCCGCTGGTGATGTACTCCTTGGAGCGGCGCACCGCCTCCATGAAGGCGTCCTTGCTCTCCCAGTTCGACGTGACCTCGTGGCCCCGGACGCCGGTGTTCGGCACGTACGGCAGCGCGCCGAGCGGTGCGCCGAGGCGCGCGATCAGCTCGTCAATCTTCGCCTGCGCCTGCCGGTACGACGCGTCGATGTCGCCATCGAGGCGGACGTGCGAGACGGCCTTGATCGTGTGCTTCACGTGGTCGAACACCAGCAGCGTGTCCGTGAACATCAGCCACGACTCCGGCACGCCCAGGACGTCCTTCTTGCCCAGCGGCACGCGCGGCTCGAAGTGCGTCACCGCCTCGTAGCCGAGGTAGCCGACGGCGCCGCCGTGGAAGCGGGGCAGTCCCGGCACGTCCACCGCGTCGAAGCGCGCCATCTCCGCCTGCACCACGTCCAGCGGGTCACCCGCCTCGTGCTGCCCCGCGTAGACGCGGTACGGCTCCGTGCCGATGAACGAGTAGCGCCCCTGCCGCTCGCCGCCCTCGACGGACTCGAGGAGGTAGGAGTACGGCCCGCGCGCGACCTTCAGGAACGCCGACACGGGCGTCTCGAGGTCAGCGCGCACCTCGCGGTACACGGGGACGACATTCCCCCGCCCGGTCATCTTGCGGACCTCGGTCAGGTCGGGAATGTAGGTGGTCATCGGGCGGCTCCAGTGGACGAACGGACGAGGTGGGCGGACGGCACGCAGCGTCGCCAGCGCCAGACCCCGAGGTCCGTCGCCCGCATCTGCTGTCCCAGTCCCACGTCGATCATCCCGCACTCCTCGGCGCAACAAAAAAGGACCACACCCCGTGGGGCGATGGTCCTCGCGGTGCCACCCACTCATCCTCGCGCGATCGTTCGCGAGAGGCTCGTCCAGGCACGGCCACGGCGCAGCCCTCGACGGCGTCGAGGACACGCGGGCGATGCCCTGGGCATGGATAACGGCGCCCTCACCGTCGACGCCTACCCCCGCGAGTCACCTCGTGGGATCGGGCCGAGACTCCCGGGTCCATTCCGCCGCTGCTCGTCAGGCGCCGGGCTCACACCTTGCCCCGGCTCTCTTGGCCCCGCGTGCGGCGTACTACTCCCGTTCAACGTCAGTATGTACGCGTGACGTAACGAGGCTACGAGGGCGCGGGGAACGTGTCAAACGGAGCCGGAAACCGTGGATGCAGCCCTGAGTCCCTGCCACGCGCGCATGTACTATTCGCTGACTCTGCTCGCCCTCTGTGATCCCAGATCAAGGCGAGAACACCTTCACCCTGTCGGTCTGCCGAAGGAGCTCGCCCTGTGAAACCGAATGATCGAACACTCGGCGATTACTTCGAAGGTGCGAATCCGTTCGTCGTCCCGCCGTACCAGAGGCCCTACGAGTGGGACGAGCCGCGGTGGGTGGACCTGTGGCGAGACTTGTTGCTCCTGTACCGGCGATCTCTTGCCTCTTCCCAACGACTTGAGCTCAACGGGCCTCAGCACTTCATGGGAACGCTGATCCTGCGGGGGATCGAGCGGCAATTGTCCGGACGGGGAGCCCATGCTGTGCCCTTCGGCAAGGGCGAGGAACTGTTCTCAATCGAACACGTCCTCCCGCAGGCACAAGATCCCGGTCGTGCATGGCGGCAGGATCTCGACAAATGGGGCGAACCAGTCGACCTCCCGAGCTCACAAGAACTCCGGCATACCCTCGGAAACCTGACGGCCGTGACGAACTACGACAACAGCGTGAATGGCCAAAAACCGTTCAGCGTGAAGCGCGGCCTTATCGCTAAGACCGCGCCATTGCGTCTCCATTCGAGCTTCAAGCGTCGTCAGAAGTGGACGAGTAAGGAGATCGTGGAACGCACCCAAGCCCTCGCTGTAGCAGCACTCGCCCATTGGCGTGGGCCGCGACAGCGATAGCTCCGGGTAAGACGATCCCCACCAGCGCGGCTCGCCGGCTACTTCAGATTCGAGAAGTCCGTGGGGACCATCAGGCGGTTCTCGAAGCGGGCGTTGAGGATGCCGTCACGCTCGGACTCGGCGCGGACGCGCTGCCACTCGGGGTCGGCCCCGAAGGCGGCCATCGCGCGCTCGCGGTGGGCGAAGTCGTCGAAGGCGAGCATGTAGACCAGCTCGTCGCTGCTGCCGCCGACGGCGTTCGTCCAGTAGCCGACGTTCGTGATGCCCTGCTTCTCGAACAGCGCGGTCGTGTGCTCGCGGAATCGCGCCTGCAGCGCGGGGAGCTTGCCCGGCATCGCGTGGTAGGTCCGCAGTTCGTAGATCATCGCTCACCTCTTCGTTCGGACTGGTCGTTGAGCCTGGCGGACAGCGCCGCCGAGGAACCCGCGCATCCTACTCGACCGTCGAGGCGAGTGGAGCGGTGGGCTACCCCACCCGCTCGATCCCGGCGACGTCGCAGCGGTCGCAGCTCGGCACGTCCCCGGCGATGCGCGGGGGGGTCGAGGTGCTGCCCCAGTCCTCGATGCCCTCGGTCGCCAGCGGGGAGCGGTGGTTCCAGCCGCGCGCCGCGATCTCGACAGCGAGCGACTCGTGGCGCGCGTGCAGCGCGGCGAGGTGGCCGACCCAGCGCTGCGTCTCGGGATGCTTCCAGTAGCCGCCGCCCCCGCGCAGCAGCGCCGACCACATCGTGTGCACCTCGACATGCTCGCCCAACAGGTGCTGGCGGCAGAGCGCGGTGACGGGGACGGACCACGAGCGCATCGAGGCGGCTCAGCCGCTACCAGGCGCTGTAGCCGCCATCGACGAGCAGCGACTGGCCGGTGACGTAGTCGCTGGCGTGGCTCGCGAGGAAGAGCAGGCTGCCCGCCAGCTCGTGCGGCTGGCCCCAGCGGCCGTAGGGCGTGCGGTCCTCGATGAAGGCCTTGCGCACCGGGTCGTTGTAGACGGGGCTGGTCATCTCGGTCTCGAAGTAGCCCGGCGACAACAGGTTCACCTGCACGCCGTCCTTCACCCACTCCAGCGCCATGACCTTCGTCAGTTGCAGGATCGCGCCCTTCGAGGAGGCGTACGGCCCCTGCGAGGGCAGCGCGGTGTGGCTGAAGATGCTGCCGATGTTGATGACCTTGCCGTGCCCCTGCCCCACGAACACGCGGCCGGCCGCGCGCCCCGCGAGGAAGTAGCCCTTCAGGTTCGTGTCCAGCACGCGCGTCCATTCCTCGAGGCTGATCTCAAGGATCGGCTTGCGGATGTTCATGCCGGCGTTGTTCACGAGGATGTCGAGGTGGCCCATGCGCGCGACGGTCTCGGTGACCAGCGCCTCGACGCTCGCCTCGTCGGTGACGTCGCAGGTGATCGCCTCGGCGCGGCGGCCCATCGCGCGGACCTCGGCGGCCACGGCGTCGATCTCGGTGGAGGTGCGGCTGCTGACAACGACGTCCGCGCCCGCCGCGGCGAGCGCCACGGCGAACGTCTGCCCGAGGCCACGCCCGCCGCCGGTGATGAGCGCGACGCGCCCGGTGAGGTCGAAGAGCTGCGTGCCGAGGAGCTCAGGGCGGGCGGGCATGGCGGGGTGTTCGTACGGTTCGTTCGTCATGCCCCGAGTCTACCGAAGCACCTCGGTGTGCGCGCAATCAGCCAGATCATGGGCGGAGGCCGGAGGGGGATAGGGCCCGCACCCCAGCCCTCTCCCCAGCCCTCTCCCCAAACGGGGAGAGGGGGCCGGAACGGGAGGGAGGCTGGAGCCACGGAGACCATCACCCTGCCCTCTCCCATGAGTGGCCGAGGATTCTGAGCGGCCCGTCCTCCTACTCCCCTCGCCCATTTATGGGAGAGGGGCCGGGGGTGAGGGTTCCGGCGTCGGGGCGGGCGGGCAGAAGCAGAAGCCCTCACCCCACCCCTCTCCCGCTTCGCAGGAGAGGGGGCCGGAGCGGAGGGGGCCAGAACGCCAGCGGGGAAGCCGGAACGTCAGAACCCTCTCCCCGTTTGGGGAGAGGGCAGGGTGAGGGCCCCTCGGGCCACCTCGACGGGGCGAGGCTAGTAGGTCACGCCGCGTACGGAGCCGCCGTCGACGCCGATGGTCTGGCCGGTGATCGCGGAGGCCTGCTGGGAGCAGTAGAAGGCGATCATCGCCGCGACTTCCTCGGGCTGGATCATGCGGCCGATCGGGATGCCGGAGACGGTCGCCGCCTCGGCCTCCTCGTGCGAGATGCCACGGACCTCCTGCGTGCGCGCCATGTTGATCGCGTGGCGGTCGGTGTCCGTCGCGCCGGGGTGGACGACGTTTACCGTGACGCCCGACTTCGCGACGGCGTCCGAGACGCCCTTCGAGATGTTCACAATCGCGGCGTTCGTCGCGCCGGCCGTGCTGCCGTTGATCGCCTGCCCGAGACCCGATTGGCGCGCTGCTAGGCCGGCCACGTTGATCACGCGGCCCCAGCCCTGCTCGATCATGCCGGGGAGGACGGCCTCCATCGCGCGTCGGTAGCCGTGGACCTTCACGTTGAAGTGGTGCAGCCAGTCGTCGTCTGTGAGCGTGCCGACGCTGAAAGACACGCCGTTGTTCACGAGGATGTCGATGCTACCCAGCTCGGACTTCACCTTCGCGACGAGCCCGGCGATGTCCTCCTTGACCGACATGTCGGCCTGCACCGCAAGCACCTTCACGCCCGTCGCCGCGCGGATCTCGTCCGCGACTGCCTCGAGGCGGTCGAGCTGCCTCGCGCAGATCGCGACGTTCACGCCCTCGCGCGCCAGCGTCCACGCCGTCGCCCGGCCGATGCCGCGGCTGCCGCCGGTGATCAGCGCGTTCTTGCCAGCGATGCCCAGGTCCATGGCTCCACCCTCTGTTCTCTGCTGCTATCAGCCCTCGATCGGTTCGAGGCTGCTCGATGTGATTCGATCTGATCGGCCGGGCGCCGCGCTACGCGAACGCCGGCATGACTTCCTTCGCGAACAGCCGCATCTGCTCCGGCGTCACGCCCGCGAACGCGACCTGCTCGATGCCGCCCGCCTCGAGGCGACGCAGCCGCTCGATGCACTCGTCCGGCGTGCCAATGATCGACGCGCCTTCCACCGTCTCGCGGCGCGCCTCCGGCGGCGAGTAGAAGAGGTTGCGGCCGCCCTCGGACGGCGGTCTCGTCGACTCCGCCAGCACGGTCAGCGCCTCCATCTGCCGCTCCACGAGACCCTCGCGGTCGGCGGCGTCGCGCGCGACGCGCAGGCTGCGCGTCAGGATCACGTCGCGCGGGGAGTACGGCACGCCGCCGGTCGCCACAGCCGCCTTGCGCGCCTCGCGGTACCAGCGCGCGCGCTCGATCTGCTGGTCGATCAGGCCGACCTGGTCGAGGTAGAGCTTGAAGCCCTCGTCCGCCGCGCGCTTGATGGACTCCGGGCTGCCCGCGCCCATCCACAGCGGCGGGTGCGGCTGCTGCACCGGTCGAGGATCGACCTGCACGTCGTTGAAGTGCCAGTACTGGCCGTCGTAGGAGAAGCGCGCGGTGTCGCGCCACGCGCGACGCAGCACCGCCACGGCCTCCTCGAAGCGCGCCTGCCCGGTGTCGATGTCGATGCCGAAGCCGGAGAACTCGTAGTCGCGGTACCCGCGCCCGAGGCCGAGGTCGAGGCGGCCGCCCGACAGCACGTCCACCATCGCGGCCTGCTCGGCGAGCATCAGCGGGTTGTGCCACGGCACGACCACCACCGCAGCACCCAGCCGGATCGAGCTCGTGCGCGCGGCGAGATGCGCGAGCAGCATCAGCGACGCGGAGAGCTGCCCGCGCCCGGTGAAGTGGTGCTCGACGAGGTAGACGCCGAAGAAGCCGAGCTGCTCCGCCTCGACGATCATGTCGATGAACTCGCCATACGCCGCAGTGTCGTCACCGGTGGTGCGGGACGGCCCGCCGAAGATCCCGAATCGCATCCAGTCTCGCCATCCTCGGGACCATGTCCCGTCGTGCGTGGCCCGTCGTCGTGCGGGCGAAACGAAGGGCGCGGTCGCCCGCGCCCCTCGCACGTTACCAGCGTCGCGCGGTGCTAGGAGCCGCGCTGCCTGGGGTCGAGGACGTCGCGCAGGGCGTCACCCACCAGGTTCGCGGCCAGCACCGTGAGGCTGATCGCGACACCGGGGAAGATCGCCAGCCACGGCGCCTGCTTGAAGAACGAGCGGCCTTCTGCGCTCAGCATGCCGCCCCACGAGGGGATCGGCGGCTGCACGCCCAGGCCGAGGAACGACAGCGATGCCTCGGCGGTGATGAACGCGCCGAACTGCACGCTCAACGCCACGATCAGCGGCGCCATCACGTTCGGCAGGATGTGCCGCATGACGATCCGCGACGAGGTCGCCCCCAGCGAATGGGCCGCCTCGACGTACGGCATCGCCTTCACGGCAAGCGTGCTGCCGCGGATGACGCGGTTCACGGTCGTGGAGCCAACGATGCCGAGGGCGATGGCGACGGTCAGGAGGCTCGGCAGCTTGTTGCCGATCGCCACCACCAGCAGCATCGTGAGGAGCAGCAGCGGCACCGAGTGGATGCCGTCCGTCACGCGCTGGAGCGCGAGGTCGAACTTCCCGCCGAAGAAACCGGACGAGAGCCCCAGCAGCGTGCCGAGCACGCCGCTGATGAGGACACCCGACGTGCTGGCGAGCATCGACGTGCGCGCGCCGTAGACGACGCGGCTGAACACGTCACGACCCAGCGAGTCGGTGCCGAAGAAGTGGAGGCCGCTCGGCCCCAGGAGGCGGGCAGTGAACTCCTGCTCGGCGTACCCGAACGGTGCGATGAACCCCGCGCCGATGGCGGTGAGCACCACGACCGTCAGCACCACGCCGCCCACCGTCTCGATGGGACGGCGGCGCACCTGGCGCATGAACAGGGAGAAGCGAGACCGCGGCACCGGGGCGCTGGTCGGGATCGCGACACCAACTGGCGTTGCTTGCACGCTCATCGCCGACTCCTTATGAGTACCGAATGCGCGGGTCGAGCCACGCGTAGGAGATGTCAACGAGGAGGCTCATCATGGCGACCACGGTGCCGAAGAGCAGCATGTTCGCCTGGAGCTGGGTGTAGTTCCGGGTGCGGATCGCGTTCAACGTCAGCGTGCCGAGGCCTGGGATGTTGAAGATCGACTCGGTCACCACAGCGCCACCGAAGAGCGCGCCCAACTGGAGACCAATGATGGTCACCACGGGGATCAGGGCGTTCTTCAGCGCGTGACGCTGCATCACCTTCGCCTCGCTCAGGCCCTTCGACCACGCGGTGCGAATGTAGTCCTGGCGGAGCACCTCCAGCAGCGAGGACCGCACAAAGCGCGTCGTCGTGCCGCCGAAGGCCAGGCCCAGGACGATCGCGGCGGGCAGCACCTGCTGCAGGTTGCCCGCGAGATCCTCGAACGGTGAGCGGTAGACGGGTGGCGCGCCGTACCCCCACCAGAGGGCGGGCAGCAGGACCACCATGGTGCCGACCCAGAAGTTCGGCACGGAGAGGGTGATGATCGACCAGACGCGAACCACCTGATCGAGCGCGGTGCGCTGGCGGCTCGCGGAGATCACTCCCGCGGGGATCGCCACGATGACCGCGATGCTGGAGGCCAGCAGGGCCAGCTCCAGCGTGATTGGACCGCGGCGCTTGATCTCGTCCGTGACCGGCTTGCGCGTCGTCATCGACTGACCGAGGTCGCCCGTCAAAAGCTTCTTGACGGCAATGCCGTATTGCTCCGGGAGCGACTTATCGATGCCGAGTTCCTGCTTGAGCGCGAGCTTCTGCGCCTCGAGCTCTGCACCGGACCGGACAGTGCCGCCCTCGAGGTAGAGGTCGACGATGTCACCCGGGACAACGCGCATCAGGACGAACAGCAGCGTGTAGAGGATGAACAGCGTCGGGATCATCAAGAACACTCGACGCGTCACGTAGCGAAGCATCTTCGCACTCCGTCTCTGGTCGGCTCAGAGCCGACGGACGCGGCGCCCCCCCGAGGGGGAACGCCGCGTCCAAGCATCACGACTCACGCTGCCTGCGCAGCGGGGACGGGCCTACGCCTTGTCGATCCAGGTGTATGCGTGACCCGACTGGTACCAGAACGGAGGACCATCGACGAAGTTCTTCACGTCCTTGGACCAGGCCGTGTAGTTCATGCCGTCGACGAACTCGATCTTGTACATGACCTTCTGGAGCATGCCGTCCGTCCAGGACTTCACGGCCGCCTGTCGCTCCTTCACGTCCACGATGGACGTGACCTTGTCGATCGAGGCGTCGATGTCCTTGTCGGCCAGACCGGAGCCGTTCTTCGGGCCACCCGTGCGGTAGTCCAGCAGGAACGACTCGGGCGCGCCCTGGCCGTCCAGGCCCAGCGCCATGCCGTCGTACGTGTGCTCGTCCTGGGCCTTGCGCATGGTCGCAAGTTCCTTGCCGTCGAGCTTCACGTCCACAATCTTGTTCGTCTTCAGCTGCTGCGCGATGTACTGGACGGAGTCCTGGTACGCCTGCGGGTAGTTGGAGACGTAGAGCAGGTTCGCGGCAATGCCATCCGGTTTGCCCGCGGCAGCCATGAGCTGCTTCGCCTCCGCGATGTCCTGCCGCAGGTAGTACTTCTTGCTCTTCAACTCGTCCTGGCTGAGCGTCCAACCGCCGTGCTGGTTGGAAACGATGCCGCGCCACAGGCCGTGGCCGTTCTGCATCGTCTTGAGCAGGACGTTGGTGTCCAGCGCCAGGGCGACGGCCTTACGGACGCGCTCGTCCTTCCAGCGGTCGTCCTTGTAGTTCATGAAGAGGGTGTACGGCTGCACGCGCAGGTACTCCTCGACAGTGAACTTCTTGTCGGCCTTCACGGCGTCGATCCCGCTCTCCGGGATGTCACCGATGTTGGTCTGTCCGGACTGGAAGGACGCGGTGCGGGTGTTCTCGTCGTTGATGATGAACCAGTTCAGCTCATCGACGAACGGAGCGCCCTTGACGTAGAAGTCCGGGTTCTTCTTGTACGAGACACGGGCGTCCGCTTCCCACTTCTGGAAGACGAACGGGCCGGTGCCGATGATCTGCTCGCGAATCTTGTTTGCGTCCACCACTTCCTTCGGGGTCATCCAAGCAAAGTGACCACCGAGCTGCGGCATGAGCAGCGGGTCGAAGCGGCTGAGGTTCAGGACGACCGTCTTGGGGTCGGGCGTCTCGATCGACTTGATCGCCGAGAAGGCACCCTTGAAGAGGCTGGCCTTGTCCGTCGCGGCGCGGTTCAGCGCGTACTTCGCGTCCTCAGACGTGAAGGGGCGACCGTTGACCGGGGCCACGTTGTGGAACTTCACGCCCTCACGCAGGCTGAAGACCATCTTCAACGGGTCCGTGGTCTCCCACTTCGTCGCCAACTCCGGAAAGTACTGCCAGGGGCTGTTGCGGTCCTTCGCGTCGCGGCCAATGTGCATCAGCGTGCTGTACGCCGGCATCGCGACCTGGTGCACCATCGCGGACGTTGAGGTCAGCGGGTCGAGGTTGGCGAGCGTCGGGGACGTGGGCGCCCAGTTGAGCGTCCCGCCCATCTTCGGGACCGCGTTGTTGTCACGGTTGCCCCAGTTGTTGCCGGTGATGCTGCCGACCGTCGGGCCGCTCGCGGCGGTCGAGCCGCCCGAGCCGCCGCCGGCCGGCGTGTTGTTGCTGCCGCTGCTGCCGCAGCCGATCAGCGCTGCTCCCGCGATGCCCGCGCCGACGGCCATCGAGCCGCCGAGGAACCGACGACGCGACACGGACGAGGTGCTCGCCCAGTACCGGTGATCACTCACGATTGTTCCCTCCGAAGTATGACGACCGGACTGGTCCGAAGTGGCCGAAATGCGCCCGCGCTGGTGCGCAGGACCTGGTCGTTCGGGACAGCGTAAACAAGCGGAATCCACCTCACAAGCCGACCACCAAGGAATTTATGCCGAGACGGACACATCCGCCCCGTTATGTCTCACGGTGATGGTAAAGATTTGGGATCGCCCAGCAGCCAGGAGCGCGGCGCTAGACCTCATCGCACGCGATCCGGGCGGCCCTGCTCGCGTGCGATGAGGTCGCGGACCGCCTGCACGGTGGCGTCCAGGTCGCCCTCGATGTTGCGAACCGCCTCGCAGAATGTCCGCGCGCGCGCAATCTCGTCGCGAGCGATCGAGAGGCGGCGCTCGATCTGCTCCACGGACTCGCTCGCCCGTGCCTCGAGGTGGTGGCGGAGCGCCTCGACGGACTCGGGTTCGAGCGAAAGAAAGAGCGCGCCGGGGAGCAGCGGACGAAGCGACTCGGCACCCTGAACGTCCACACGGATGATGACGTGCCGTCCCGAGGTGAGCGCTTGCCGCACCGACTTCCGCGGCACGCCATACAGGTTCCCGTAGACCTCGGCGTGCTCGAGGAGCTCGCCAGCCTCGACGTTCCGCTGGAACGTCTCGCGGTCCACGAAGTAGTGGTGGATTGCCTCCTGCTCTCCCATGCGAGGCGCCCGCGTAGTCATGGTGGCCGGCCGAACCACCGGCACTCCCAGCGCCTCGAGGCGGTCGATCAGCACGTCCTTCCCGACGCCGGACGGGCCGGTGAGGACGATCACCAACGGATCGGGCTCCAGGGGATCGGGGACGATCGAGTTGGTCAACGGTCCGCTGCGCCCTCGGCGCGGCCCGCACGCGTGGCGGCGATGCGGCCGGAGAACGTCTCCGGAGTGATGGCGATCAGCGCGACCCAGTCCTCGTCGAGGACCACGACCGCCTTCGTGCGGCGGCCGCTGGTGAGGTCGATGGCGCGGTTCTGCTCCTTGCCCCGCTGGACCATGCGCTTCATCGGCGCGGATCCCGGCGCAGCCACGGCAAGCACGCGGTTGATGGCGAGGTAGTTGTCGAAGCCCACATGGATGAGGTCGGCGGCCATCGGCGCATCTCCGTGCGGCGGCGTATCTGCCGCTGAGCGAAGAATACGCCACCCGTCGCTGAGGCGAACTAGACCTCGCGGCGCTCGCGGGAGCGGCGGCCCTGCTCCTCAAGACGGCGCTCGGAGTCGCCCGTAACCTCGGAGAGCTTCTCGCGCATCCACCCACCGGCGAGGAAGTCCTGGAACGAGAACGCCGCGGCCGCACCCGCCTGCGTATCCGTCGGCTCCTCGCGTCCCACCTTCCCGTTGATGAAGGCGCTGTACTCGAAGGAGGTCTCCGCGAGCTGCCGGAAGAGCACCTCCTCCAGCTCGGGGTCGGCGATCCGCTCCCGGAGATCGATCAGTGCACCGATGTAGCGGTTCAGCCAGTGGATCGTGTGCTCGCGGTTCGTGACCGCGATGTCGAACGCCATCGCCGGATCCGTCCCCGCGAGGCGCGTCGTGTCCCGGAATCCGCCCGCGGCGAGCAGCGACAGCTCCGGCCACGCGTCCGAGGCTCGCTCCATGGCGAACAGCGCGGTCGCGGCGAGCATCGGCATGTGCGAGATCGCGGCGACGTAGGCGTCGTGCTCCGACGCGTCCATGAACATCGACTTCGCGCCCACGGTCTCCGCGAGCCAGAGCGCCGCGTTGGTCGCGCGCTCGGAGGTACGCGTCGTCGGCACGATCACCCAGCGGGCGCCCTCGAACAGGTCGGCGTCGGCGGCCTCCGGGCCGGTCTGCGTCTTTCCGGCCATCGGATGCGCGCCGACGAAGCCCTCATGCGCGGGCAGGAGCTCGTCGACCCAGCGCAGCACATCGGCCTTGGTCGACCCGGTGTCGATGATCACGGCATCCGGCCCGACCACTGGCGCGATCTCCTCGAGCATCTTGCGGATCGCGAGCAGCGGCGTCGCCAGGATGATCAGGTCAGCGCCTTCTACGGCCTGCTGTGGGGTGTGCGCGGTGGAGTCCACCGCACCGACCTTGCGCGCCTGCTGCGCCACGTCCGGGTAGCGGTCGTAGCCGATGACCTCCACCTTTGTCTTCGCGGCGTCACGCCGGAGACGCAGGCCGAGCGAAGAGCCGATGAGGCCTGTGCCGAGGATCGCGACGCGCAAGTTGATGCTCCCTGTCCCCTCGGCCGTTGCCGAGTCGCTGGATCGTACACAACGCGCGATTGATCGCGCGGCCCGGCCTACAGCCGGTCGTCGAACTCGATGAACCGCGCCAGCGCAGCATCGTCGGCAGGCGGCGCGTCTGTGTGCCGGCGCACCAGCTCCACTACGCGCTCGTCGCTCCCGGCAACCTCAAGACGTTCCGCGCCCAGGCGCGCATGGTGCCGGAGTCGCCAGAGCGCCTGCTGCCACGGCGCACCCGCTTCGACCTCCAACCGCCCCGCGAGCGGCGTCGTGCGAAGCAGGACGAACGCGACCCGGTGCCACGTCCGGATCCGTCCCTTCCCCACATCATGTACGAGCGCCGCCACCAACTCGGACTTGCCCGCACCGGCCGCCCGCAGCGCCTCGAACAGATCGACGGAGTGACGCCGGTCGCGAGCTTCGGCGTCGAGGAACAGCGCGAACTCGGGAGGCGACAGGTGCGCTCGCGCGTCCTCGATCTCGCGAGGGGCGAGGGACGGGCGCAGGCCGTGCATGAACTGCCAGGCGCGATAGCGGGCGCGCCGGAGCGCCGGCACCACGCTAGCCAAACGTGATCGAGACACCGGAGAACAGCCAGAGGAAGAACTCGAGGAACGGCCTCGTCACGATCAGCACGCTCACGGCGCCACCGGTCACGAAGGGCGCAACGATCAGCAGCATCAGCAGCCCCGGCCCCCACGGCTCCAGCCGCTGGTACTGCCTCGCGAGGTCGTCCGGCAGGAGCCCCATCAGCACCTTCGACCCGTCCAGCGGCGGAATCGGCAGCAGGTTGAAGATGGCGAGCAGGATGTTCAGGAACAGGATGGTGCTGAGAAAGAGACCGAACAGGTCCGAGTAGCTGCTGGTCCACACGGTGGCCCATTGCTCGGGGTTGCTGACCAGGAACGTGTGAAACGGCACGAGCCCGAGGCGGATCGGGATCCCCGCCAGAGCCGCGAAGACGAGGTTCGAGGCCGGCCCCGCGAACGCGATCAGCAGCATGGAGCGCTTCGGGTTCGTCGTGTAGTTCGGGTTGACCGGCACCGGCTTCGCCCAGCCAAAGCCCGCGAACAGGATCATCGTCGTCCCGATCGGGTCGTAGTGCGCCAGCGGGTTCAGCGTCAGGCGGCCCATCAACCTCGGCGTCGGATCGCCCAGCCGATTCGCGACCCACGCGTGACAGAACTCGTGGAAGATCAGCCCGAGCAGCATCGACACGACGAATGCGGCGATGAGGATCGCGAAGGCTTGCGGGGCGGAGAAGAGCAGTGGGAGGTCGCGAAGAATCACGAACCGAGCATATCAGGCAGGTATGAGTGAACTGCTAAACCGGATGCGTGCTTTTCGTTGACGGGTATGGAGCCGCTGCATATCGTGGATCAACCGACCCGGGCACTTCCCAGTGCCGCCCATCACCGCTCTGAACGCGCGCCACGAGGTGCGACGTTCGCTTGAACGAAAGGGCTAGGGCCACGTCGTCGCGATGCCGGACCTGGCGGGGCCCCGGTCGATCGCAGGCCTCCCGGCCGCGGCGTGCACACCGATGGCACGAGTACCCCGCCTTGCCCCGCTCATGCGGGCCTCTCTCACACAGCACCGCTGGCTCACGGCCTCGGTCGTCGTCGTCACGATCGCGCTCCTCGGCGGCTCATTCGGACTGCTGCGCCTGCTCCCCCTCGGCTCGAAGGCCGCCACCGGGATGCCGCGGCTCGTGTTCGCCGCCTTCGGTGAGACCGCCGACCTCATCTACGTCGCCCCGGCCACGAACCCCGAGGAGCGCACGATCATCGACACCGTGCAACACGCTGAGGGATGGGGCATCAACCCCGGCGCGATGTCCGGCAACCTGATCGCCTTCAACGTCATCCCCACCGGCACCCCCGCCCAGCGCGGCGCGCCGTCCGAGCTGTGGCTGCTCGACGCGAAGACCGGAGCGAAGACGCGCCTCGCGCGTGACGCCGACCTGCTCGTGAAGCCGCAGTTCGTCAGCGGCGGCAAGGCAATCCTCTACCGACGCTCGGTCGGCGGGGCCAGCGGCGGCGCTGCCCCGTCGACACCGGGGACGAGTGGCCCGAGCGGCCCGGGCGGCATCTCGAGCGACGTGCAGGCGATCGTGCGCGTGGACATCGAGACGCAGGCGCGCACCGTGCTGCACGAAGAGCCGACGGCCTTCGGCATCCTCCCGGTCGGCATCGATGGCAGTGGTGCGCTGCTGTTCGCGCGGCTCTCCAACAACGGCACGGACGTCTTCTCGAAGCGCGGCAACAGCGCCCCGGCGCTCGCCTTCCACGCCTCGGACGAGATCGCGCGCGACTGGCAGCTCTCGCCCGACGGCAAATCGCTCGCGTTCCTCGCGCCGCAGCCGCGCGCGGAGCGCGTCGTGAACCGCGCGCAGGTCGTGTCGATCGAGGCCGGCCGGGCCGTCACGCTGCCGGACGCGGACGCCAACGGCGAGCAGTACGGCCCGACCTGGACACCCGATGGGGCCGACCTCGCCGTCGGGCAGGAGGCCCTCAACACGGGTCATGCGGCGGTCACGCTACTCCGGCCCGGCACGCAGCCGAGCACCCTCGCGGGGCCGTCGAAAGGCTTCGACGTCCCGGTCGCGTGGAGCGCCGACAGAACGTATCTGGCCGCGCGAACGTTCGATGGGCAGAACTCGACGAACGCGGGACGAGAGACCGCCGTCGTGATAGCAAGGAGCGGGGAGCGCTACGCCGTCTCCGCTCCCGGTGAGGTGATCCTGGTGGGGTGGCTGAATGCGTGACCGCGTGACCCGGGGAGCCTCGAGGCGCGCGCTCGCGCTGTTCGGCGCGTGCATCCTCGTCGCGGCGGTCGCGCTCCTCGCGCCGTGGGGGACGCCGCGCGCGGAGGCGTGCGCCTTCGACCCGTGGCGCCCCGATGCGTACGAGGCCGACCAGCAGCGCACCAGGTACACCGCCGCGATCGACGCTGCCTCCGTGAACCGCCTGCTGCCCACCGACCCGTTCTTCGCGCTCCCACCGATCGAGCGTGGCACGCGCGCGACCCGCACCAACGGCACCCCGTTCATTCCCGCGGCGCTGCTCAAGGCGATCGCATGGACCGAGTCGACGATGACGCAGGCCGCTCGCGCCGTCCCGTTCGACTCCGCCGGCCCCGCACAGATCTCGTTCGACTGCGGGCACGGGATCATGCAGGTCACCACCGGAATGACCACCCCGCTCGGCGCGGACGGGACGCCCTCCGCGCGGCAGGCGAGCATCGCGACCCACTTCGCGTACAACATCGCGCGTGGGGCGCAGATCCTCGCGGAGAAATGGAACGCGGCGCCTGACCAGATCCCGGTCGCCGGCATCGACACGAACAGCGACCCGGCGATCCTCGAGAACTGGTACTTCGCGGTGTGGGCCTACAACGGGTTCACCGGCCCCGGCGCGTCCATCAGCAACCACCCGGCCGACCCGCAGTTCGGCGCGTGGCCTCGACCGGCGTTCAACTGCGACGGGACGCAGTCGAGAACCCGCTACCCGTACCAGGAGTTGGTCTGGGGCTGCATGGCCCGGCCGGAGATGCGCAACGGCGTCCCGATCTGGCCGGCGCAGCCGGCGACGCTCCCCGACCTGACGAACCAGGCGATGGCCCGAGCGCTGAGCGTGACCAACTGGACCTATCCGTACAGCAACATGGACATCCCCACGCCGCAGCCCGCGCACCTGATCCAGCCGCCGGCGAACATCCAGTCCAGCGCGCAGCTCCTCGGGGCGCCGGTCTTCCAGACGTCCGCGCAACGCATCACTCTCAACGTGAATGCGACGGGGGCCGCCTCGAAAGGCACGGTGCGCATCCGCAACGGTGGAACCGGTGTGCTCACATGGATCGCGACCACCACGGACCGCTTCCTCGTCATGTCTCCGCCGGCCGGGGTGGCGATCGGGAGCGACCTGAAGTGCGTGGGGGCCGAGGCGTGCCCGGACGGTACGCTGACGATCACGATCAACCCGACGCTGCTCCCCGCCTCGCGGGCGAGCGGCACGATCCGCCTCTCGTCACCGAACGGCGGCGGGCAGGCGATCGACATCGTCGTCGACGTGTCGGCGGAATTCAGCATCGGCGCGCCGGGCACGAGCCGCGCCACCCCGTAGCCCTCGCCCGCCACGGGTGAGCGACGGCGGGGCGACCGAGGAAGGCAAGCCGATGTTCGGACCCTGGATCGACGCCATTCGCCGCAACCACGGCGTGGAGCACGCGACCGTCGCCGTGCTCTTCTCGCGCACCGGTCCCCAGCGCGTTGCGGGCCGCGCCAGCAAGGACGGCTTCTTCATCCTCGGCGCGATCGACGAAGCGCAGCTGCTCTCCTGCGCTCACGAGGCCCTCGACCGGATGCAGCGCGGCGAAGCCGAGCTGGCCGTCTCACCGCACTGCGGCACGAACATCGCCGTGACCGCCGCGCTCTCCACGCTGGCGACGATGAACACGTTCGCCCGCCACCCGGAGCGGCCGCTGCGCGAGCGGTTCGGCGACGCGTTCACCGGATCGATCTTCGCGATCATCGCGTCGCAGCCCATCGGCCGCCTCGTGCAGCGCTTCCTGACAACGCGCGCCGACGTGCAGGCGATGGAGATCGTGGGCGTGCGCACGTACTTCCCCGGCGTGCGGAAGGTGCTCACCCGCGGCGCGTAGCGCCGACTGCCGTCGAGGTGCTGAGCGGGGCGGCCCACCCCTACCCCTCCCGGCGCGGGAGGGGTTCAGAAGAAGAGAACCAACCGTGAGGGGCTGCGCCCCTCACACTCCCGCGGAACTCGATGTGGCCACGTTAGGTAGGCGCGAGCGATTCGCACCGCCCGCAGGGAGATCGGGCCCGTCGGGCGGCTTCACTCGAAACTGAGAGCCCTTTGCGCGGCCCTTCAGAACCCTCGCCACCTTTGAGGGGGAGAGGGCAGGGTGAGGGCTCCGTCCGAGGAGCGAAGCAACCTCAGTGCCGGGGGAGCGCGAGGGCGAAGCCCTCGCTATTCATCCCCCTTCCCGGGCAGGGAAGGGGGCAGGGGGATGGGGCGCCCCACGCTGCCACCTCGATGCCACTCGCGCCGCGCGATCGGTCCGTCGGCGTCAGCACGGGCATCGAGGACTACAGCAGCGAGGCCTGCGTCTCCGGCTCCGCCTCGTCGAGGCAGGCCGGGTCGTCGTGGTGGACGGAGTTCACGCGCGTGGACACGGCGGTCGCGATCAGGAAGGCATCGCTTGCCGGGCGAAGCAGTAACTGCAGGCGCTCCGAGGTCTGCCTCGGGTACAGCCACTCCTCGATCGCATCGTCGTCCGGCAGGATCACGGGCATCCGGTCGTGGATCGGCGCGACGGTGCCGTTCGCGCTGGTCGTGATGATCGTGAACGTCGTAACGGGCGCGGGGTCCGAGGGCAGTCGCGCCTCGACGTAGAGTCCCGCGAACGCGAACACCTGGCGGTCCGGACGGTGGAACCAGAACGGCCGCCGCTCCTTCGCGCTCCCGACCCATTCGAAGAAGCCGTCGGCGGGAACGATGCAACGCGTCGCGCGGAAGGCGTCGCGGAACGGACGGCGCGTCTCCAGTGACTCCGCGCGTGCGTTGATGTACTTGGCACCTTCGCGACGGCTGGGCTCCCACCAGTTCACGAGGCCCCACGTGGCGCGCGCCAGCTCGCGCTCCTCGGACTCGAGCCGCCCGATCCAGTGCTCCATCATCGGCGGGATGTTGTAGTGCGGGTCGTAGCGATCATCGCGCACGCGATCGCGCGGGATACCGAGGTTCCTCGCCACGAGGTCGACGTTGTCTTCGGTGAGCGTGAAGCGTCCACACATACACCCAGTGTACCGGCGGTGACCGGGCGCGCGTGTACGAGCGAGCGCGCTCGGCTACGCTCGACGCGTGATGCGCAACTCGTTCGCCTCAAGGTCCACGCTCCCCCGACTCGCGCTGCCGCTCGCCGCGGGCATGATCGCGTTCGCGCTGTACCTGATCACGATCAGCCCGAGCATCGGCGTGCTGCACGACAACATCGACAGCGCGGAGCTGGTGGTCGTCGCCTCGAAGCTCGGCATCGCGCATCCGCCCGGATCGGCACTGTGGATGCCGCTTGGCTGGGCAACGTTGCAGTTGCTGACGTTCGTGCCGGAGCCCGCGCTGCGCACGAACCTCCTCTCCGCCGCGCTCATGGCCGCCGCCGTCACGACGCTCGCAGTCGCGACGCAACGATGGCGTCCCGAGACACCCCCGTGGGTGGCCGCGCTCGCCGGGCTCCTCGGCGGACTCGCGCCGCTCGTCTGGGCGCAGGCGATCGTCACCGAGGTGCTGGCGCTGCAGGCGTTCCTCGGCGCGCTCGCGCTGGTGCTGGCGATCGACGCCGCCGCGGGACGTCGATGGACCGCGTTTGCGGTGGTCCTCGGGCTGCTGTCGTGGAACCACCCCACCGGACTCGCGCTCGCGGTGCCGCTCGCTGTCGCCGCGCTGGTGCACACCCGTCCGAGGCGGCGCGAGTGGCCGCGCGTCGTCGCGGCGTTCCTCGCACCTGGCGTGTACACCGTCGCGTACCTCCTGCTGCGCGCCGACGCACCGATCGCGTGGGGCGCGACGGGCACGCTGCCCGGCGCCTGGGCGCATCTCTCCGGCGCGTCCTATCAACACGTGACCGATCTCTCGGCCGAGCAGCTGCGAGGCGCGATCCCCGCGGCGCTCCGTGCGGCGTTCGCGCAGATCCCGCCGCCGCTGTGGCTGGCAATGCCGATCGGCGCGCTGATGATCGCGCGCGCGCGTCCGCTGCTGGCGGGCGCGCTGGGCGTCACCGCGCTGTTGCTCGTCGCGTTCGTCGCCGCGTACCGCGCGACGGGACGCGAGGACTACCTCGCGACCGTCGTGTTCGTCGAGGCGATGCTGGCGGCGTGGGGCGTCGAGGCGTGCTGGGACTGGCTGCGGCCGCGCATTCCCGACCGCACGGCGCGGCTCGCGGTCAGCCTCATCACCGTGGGGCTGGTCGCGGTGTGGGGGGCGTACGGGGCGACGAACGTCACGCTCCGCGGTGACACGAGGCTCCTCGACCAGGCGCGTGCCACGCTAGCGGCTGCCCCACCGAACGCCACCATCGAGACCAACCGCGACGAGCACACGTTCCCGCTGTGGTATGCGCAGGCCATCCTCGGCGATCGTCCGGACGTGACCCTGCGCGACACGCGCGGGCTCGCGCCCGTGCTGCGCGGCGGGGTGCAGGTGCGCTAGGCGTCGGGCGGAACGACGGCGTCGGGCGTCCGCCGGCGCGCTTCGAGCAGCTCGAGCCACGCCATCTGGCGAGCGGTCGGCTCGACCTCGGGCCGGGCGGCAAAGACGAGGCGGCGCGCCTCCGCGAGCGAGAGCTGCTGCTGCATCAGCAGCGCGATCGCGACCGTCGGCGTCCGCGTCAGCCCCGCGTGGCAGTGCACGTACACCGCCTGGTCCGTCGAGGCGTCCGCTTCGCGGTCGAGCCAGTCCAGGACCGTCTCGAACTGCTCGTCCGTCGGGGGCTCGCGGTCGGGGATCTCGATGCGGCGCCAGCGCATCCCGAGGCGCGCGATCAGATCGGCGTCATCCGACCCTTCCTCGCGCAGGTCGAGGACGTGCGTCACGCCGAGGCGGGGGAGATCGGCGTACCCGCTGTCCGGGAGCGCTGCGCCCAGGTAGAGCCACGGCGCCACGCGGTCGATGCGCTCAGCGCTCGCGGGACGGCGCGGGGCAAGGGATCCGCCGCCGAAAAGGGAACGCAGCCGATCGCCGAGTGAGGGCACCTGAGACTCCTGCTGAGTCGCTAGACCCGGCGCCCGCGATCGTCGTCGCCGTCGAGCGGCTCGGCATCTAATGGTTCGTCGTCGTCGAGCACCACGGCGGCAGCGACGGGCTCGCGTCCCGCCTCCCGCGCGTCGTCGCGGCTCCACAGGCTTCCCGCGCCGAGGTCACCGTTGCTCGGGCCGCTGGTGGAGGTCGCGGCGGTCTCGTTCGTCGTCGCGGTGAGGTCGCCCACGCGCAGCCGCTCTGCGGCGGTCTCGCGATCGGGCACCTCACCGTACGCGCGACCGTAGCCGCGCCCGTAGTAGTAGTACGCGTCGCGCGAGGCCACCCGGTTGATGATGATGCCGGCGATCGGGCGGCCGGACTGCGCCAGCTCCTCGACCGTCGCGCGCAACTGCTGCGTCCGCGTGTGGTGCGCGCGCGTGACGATGAGCAGCCCGTCCGCGAGCGTGGCGAGCACGGAGGCATCTGTCACCACCAGCGCCGGCGGAGAGTCGAGCAGCACGACATCGAACCGCGCCTTCAGCCGTTCGAGGATCTCCTGCATGCGCGCGGAGCCGAGGAGCTCGGACGGGTTCGGCGGCAGCGGGCCGCTGGTGACGGCGGAGACGTTGGTGTAGACGGTGCGCTGGATCGCGCGGTCCAGTTCCGGCTCCCGCGCCAGCAGGAGGTTCGTCAGGCCCTCCTGATTGTCGAGGCCGAACAGACGGTGCAGCGTCGGGCGGCGGAGGTCGGTGTCGACGACGCAGACGCGGTGACCGGCCAGGCCGAATACCACGGCGAGGTTCGCGACCGTGGTCGTCTTGCCCTCGCCCGGACCGGGGCTCGTGACCAGCACGAGCCGGCGGTCGCGCCCGAGGTCGATCGCGTACGACAGGTTGGTGCGGGCGGCACGGTAGGCCTCGGCAACCGTGGACCGCGGGCGGTGCGCCGCCTGCAGCTGGTCGCGCGTCGTGCGCGACTTCTCGAACTGCTCGATGCGGCCCAGCGTCGGCAGGCCGCTGACCTCGCTCGCCTGCTCAGGCGATTTCACGGTGTCGTCCAGGTACTCCAGCAGCATCACGGCGCCGACCGTGACCAGCAGCAGCGCGACCGCGCCGAGACCGGCGTTCAGCGTCTTGCGCGGCGACACCGGATTGAACGGCGCCTCCGCACGCTCCACCACGGACACGAGGCCGGGTCGGTTGCTTAGATTCGCCTGGTTCGACGAGATGAAGGAGGTCGCGACGGTGTTCGCCATCAGGGCGGCCAGCGCGGGGTCGCTGGACACCGCGGAGACCTCGAGGAGCTGTGTCGAGACGGGGTTGCGCACGGAGATGCGCTCCTCGAGCTCTTCCGGCGTAAAGGGGAGACGGCCATCGGAGATCGCCTGCTCCATCACGGGCCGGATCGTGACGAGCCGGCTGAACGTGTTGGCGAGGCGTTCCGCCGTCTGGATGTCGTTCAGCTGGACCGCGCCCTCGGCCTGGCGCTGGACGACGAGCAGCGTCGTGGTGGCGCACCCGGCGGGGTAGGGGGAGGGAGGGTACTGCGTCCCCACCACGGCCCGTCTGACGCCGGCCGCGTGCAGTGCGGACGCCTGCGCCCCATCGATTGGCCCGGTGAAGTTCGACACGTCGATCGCCAGCGGCACAGCACCTCCTCGCGCCGACGGAGCGGCAGCCGAGGCAGGATGCGGCGCGCAGTCAGGTGCGCCGAGGGCGATGTGGCGCGGCGGTGCTACTCGAGCGCGTCGGCGTCGTGGACGACACCGGGCTTCGGCAACCGCAGCAGCCCGCTGTGCCCAAGGCCACTGATGATCGCGCCGACGACGCCACCGACCACGGCGGCCAGCGTCGGATCGCCGCGCAGGACGAAAGTCAGTGCGCCGCCACAGGCCGCGGCAGTCGCGTTCATCTCGCTGTGCAGCACGCGCGGCACCTGGTCGGATAGCACGTCGCGGATGACGCCGCCGCCCGTGGCGGTGAGGATGCCGAGGAGCACTGCGGCCGGCCAGCCCAGCCCCGCCTGCGCCGCCAGCAGCGCGCCCGTCGCGCCAAACGCGCCCGTCCCGACGGCATCGGCGGCACGATGGATCAGTTCCGGTGACTCCCACCCCTTAGAGCCCGCGAGGATGCCGACGACCGTGGCGCCGATCGCGAACAGCAGGTAGTCGCTCGTCACGAAGGCGCGTGGCATGTCGCCGATCACCACGTCGCGCATCACGCCCCCACCGATCGCCGTGACGAGGCCGAGCGCCGCCAGCCCGAACAGGTCCATCCGCGCGCGCATCCCCACGGCGACTCCGCTCAACGCGAAGGCGACGATCCCGATCCGGTCAGCGGCGGCGACGAGCGCGAGGAGGTCCATCCCGCCGATGGTACTCACCCCCCGACGGAGACGCTCGTGTCCTGCGCGCTCATGCGTGAGGTTAGAATCGCTGCACCGCACGCACCGCGTCAGAGGACCCGCCGATGCACCTCGCCCGCCCCCAACTCGCGCTGGCCGCCCTCGTGGTCCTCGGAGCACTGCTCGCAGGCTGCTCGGGAGGCGGCGGCGGCCCCCAGCCGGGCTCGGACGAGTGGCACGACAAGGAGACGAAGCAGGCCGACCAGAAGGCGAAGAACGACCTGCGCGACGCGCTGAAGAAGGTGGACCGCTGCTCGCCCACGGGGGAGCAGACGAAGAACGTCTTCAACGCCCTCGGCACCAGGCAGGCGCTCGGCACAGAGACCGACGCGGACACGAAGGCCACGCAGTCCACCATGCAGCCCGCCGCTCGCGCCATCGCTCGCGCCTTCGCGCGCGGAGACGCGACGGGCATGACCGGCGAGCAGATCGACAACCTCGCGCAGTGGACGGGTATCGACACCTCCAGCGGCGGCGGCATCGGGTGGATGGAGGATCACGACTGCGACTGGATCGTCACGGTCCGCGTGCTGTCGCTCAGCGCCGTCCCGGGTGTCAGCGGGAAGCTGGACATGAACGCGCGCGTGCCGTTGACCACCAACGTGGTCACCGGCGAGGTCTCCGGCACCGCCCGCATGGACGTGAAGGGCGAGATGCAGGCACCGCCGCCATGCACGGTCACCTACCAGCCCGCCACCACGGACACGACCGTCAAGGGCCAGGAGCGCGGGGGGAAGCTCGCGCTGAAGCTCTCTTACGCCACCTACACGCTCAATGGGCAGAGCGCCTGTGACCTCCCGAGCCCCATCGGTCGGATCACGACGCCGGCCCCGATCCCCATGGAGGCGATGAAGGACTTCGCGATGACGGTAGATGCGAAGAACGGCGCGACCGCCACGGACGAGAAGGCCGGGGTCACCGTCACCGTCGCGCGGGCGCGCTGACGCGGCACGCGGGCGGCAGTCCGCTCCGCACACACTCCTCGTACGCCCTCGTAGCTCAGGGGATAGAGCAGCGGCCCACGGCGTGTATCGGCTATCGGATTTCCTCGTCGCCGGACAAGGGCGCCGTCGCGTGGCGCGCGGCGTTCCACCCGATCCGCGGAACAATGCCAACGATCGCTGATACGACAATCAGGAGGAAAGCGAGCCCCGCGAGGACCAGGTCCGGCCGATGAAGCAGTTCGCTGACCGCGACCATGACATTGCCACGATCACCGTAACGACCAGCGAATCCAAGAATCCGAACAGTCGAGCGCTCAATCGCGCCCCGCCTCGTCGTACGACGCCGATTCACGATGGCGGCCCTCCCTGAGCGCCCGAAGCGACGTCTCGGGTGGAACGACACCGACCTTCGGGATCCCGACGCGCTGGGAGAGATAGATCCCTGAGTGGCCGCTGACGAGGTACGCGACGAAGCAACCGACTGCGAGGTACGGAGCAGCGTCAGCGCCGAATAGCTCGATTCCCATCACGGTGCATGCCAGAGGGGTGTTCGCCGCCCCCGCAAAGATCGCGACGAACCCGACCGAGGCGAACAGGTCGGCCGGGGCATGCATCAGCGCGGCGAGGCGGTTGCCGAGCGTCGCCCCGATGAAGAACAGCGGTGTGACTTCGCCGCCCTTGAAGCCGCTCCCGAGCGCAAGCGCGGTGAAGACGATCTTCCACCACCATGAATCCCAGTGCGCGCCGTCCTGCTGGAAGCTGGAGAGGATGGTCACCGCACCGGCATCGGGCGACGTCACGCCGATGCCGAGGTAGTCGCGCGTGCCGAGCACCAGGACGAGCCCGATGATCAGCAACGCACCCACCGGCGGACGCGCGATCGGCCAAGGGATCGAGGCACGGAACACTCGACCAACGCCGTGCGCCATCTCGGCGAACAGCAGCGCCGCGAGGCCGAACGCGACGGCGGCGACCGCGACCTTTGCCATGAGCCAGGGATCGAAGGGCAACCGCCCGTCGTAGCCGAGGAGCGCGACGTGGTAGGTGGTGTGGTGCACGTCCCACGCGGCGGTCGTGACATCCGCGAGCAGCGACGCGTACAGCACGGGAATGAGCGCCGAGTACTGCATCCGTCCGATGGAGAGGACCTCCATCGCGAAGATCGCGCCGGCGATGGGCGTGCCGAACACCGAACCGAACCCTGCGGCGATCCCCGCCATCAGCAATGTCCGAAGATCGGCAGGTGCCAAACGCAGGACGCGATTGAAGGCGCTGGCGATCCCGCCGCCCATCTGGACAGCAGTTCCTTCGCGGCCGACTGAGGCACCGAAGAGATGCGCACCGATCGTCGTCACGAAGATCAACGGCGCGATACGCGGCG
>CANIRU010000014.1 GCA_947470025.1 Chloroflexota bacterium | reverse complement strand
GCTCGTGGCCGTGGTGGCCCCGCCGCCCCGGCACGCGGTGGTGCGCGCGGCCCGCAGCCGCGCCCGGGTCGCCGCGTCGACATCGGTGAGTTCGACGAAGAGGAGATCGAGGCCGCCTTGCACGGCGAGGACGCTGACCTCATGGAAGACGAGGATGGTTCGGACGAGGACGACTACTAGCAGCCCCGCGCCGAGCGGGAGCGGCGCGGCGCGCGTGCGGCACGTCCCGCAGCGCACCTGCGTCGCCTGTCGGCGGACGGGGGACCAGCGGACGTTCGTCCGGCTGGTCCGTTCGCCAGAGGGCATCGTCGAAGTCGACGAACGAGGCAAGGCGCCTGGACGGGGCGCATACCTCTGCCAGACGGCCGCCTGCTGGCAACGCGGCGCGAAGGGCTCACTGGCCAGTGCGTTGCGGACGAACATGAACAACACGAACCGCGACGCCCTGCTCGCCTACGGCGCGCGGTTCGAAGCACCAACAGCGACCACGGACGAGGACGGCACAGACGCCGCCTCGACTCCCCCGGACGCAACAGAGAGCGGGGTCGCATGACCAACAACACCACCCAGGCCATCCAACTTCCCAACGCGATCTCCGTCGGGGACCTCGCAGCGATGCTGGGCGTGACCCCCGTCGATGTCATCAAAGAGCTGATGAAGAACGGCGTGATGGCGACGATCAACCAGGTCGTCGACTTCGATACCGCCGCCGTCGTCGCGACCGACCTCGGGTTCAACCCGGAGGAGCAGACGGTCGCCGCGCCCGCCGCTGCCGAGGACGGCGTGGAAGCCGCGCCCGACGCCAGCCGTGCTTCGATGCGCATCATCGTGGAGAACGAGGTCGGCGGCGTGTCGCGCCCACCGGTCGTCACCGTCCTCGGACACGTCGACCACGGCAAGACCACCCTCCTGGACGCGATCCGCCATGCGAACGTCGTCTCCGGCGAGGCCGGCGGCATCACGCAGCACATCGGCGCGTACCAGGCGACGGCGCCGGACGGGCGCCTCGTCACGTTCATCGACACCCCCGGCCACGAGGCGTTCTCGCAGATGCGCGCGCGCGGCGCCCGCATCACGGACGTCGCGATCATCGTGGTCGCCGCGGACGACGGTGTGATGCAGCAGACCCGCGAGGCGATCGACCACGTGCGCGCCGCCGGCGTGCCGATGGTCGTCGCGCTCAACAAGATCGACGCCTCGAACGCGAACCCGGAGCGCGCCAAGCAGCAGTTGATGGAAGTCGGCCTGGTCCCCGAGGAATACGGTGGAGACCTCATCGTCGTCCCGACCTCGGCGATCAAGGGTGAGGGCATCGACGAGTTGCTGGAGAACGTGCTGATCGTCGCCGAGTTGCAGGACCTCCGCGCGAATCCCGACCAGGACGCGCAGGGGATCATCATCGAGGCGAAGACGGACCGTCACCGCGGCGTCGTCGCCACCGTCCTCGTGCAGACCGGGACGCTGAAGCAGGGCGACGCCATCCTCAGCGGCACGGCTTACGGCCGCGTGAAGGCGATGACTAACGCCCGCGGCGAGCGCCTCAAGACGGCCGGCCCGTCCACCCCCGTCGAGGTCCTTGGCCTGAACGACGTGCCGTCTGCGGGCGACCGCTTCGTCGTCCGCGCGGACGAGAAGACCGCGGCGACCGAGGCCACCTCCCGCCAGCGCGCCATCGACGCGGGCGTCGAGGAGGGCGGCAAGGTCACCCTGGAGACGCTGTTCGGCGAGATCCACAAGGGCAACGTCACGGACTTCAACCTTGTGCTGAAGGCTGATGTGCAGGGCTCCATCGACCCGCTGGTGCACACGTTGGAGGACCTCACGGTCGACGAGGTGCGCGTGAAGGTCGTGCACGCCTCGGTCGGATCGGTCACGGAGTCGGACGTGCAGCTCGCCGCGGCGGCACGCGGCGTGATCATCGCCTTCAACACGGGGGCCGAGCAGGGCGCGCACCGCCTGGCCGACCAGGAGAAGGTGGAGATCCGCGAGTACCGGATCATCTACGACATCGTGGAGGACGTGGAGAAGGCCGTGAAGGGCCTCCTCGACCCGATCTACGAGGAGCGCGCCGACGCGCGCGTCGAGGTGCGACAGATCTTCCGTGTTGCCCGCCGCAATGCGATCGCCGGCTGCTACGTCCGCGATGGCTCGGCCGTCCGTGGCGCGCGCTGTCGCGTGATGCGCAAGGGCGCCGTGATCCACGAAGGTCAGATCGAGAGCCTCAAGCGCATCGACGAGGACGCCCGCGAGGTCGCGGCCGGCCTCGAATGCGGCATTCAGGTAACGAACTTCGACTCCTTCGAGGAGGGCGATGAGATCCTGACGTACCACATGGAGCAGGTCCGCTGAGTCGTCGCACGGAGAAGCTGGGCGACCAGATCCAGTCGGTGCTCGCCGAGCTGGTGCACCGCCGCGTGAAGGACCCGGACGTGTCGGAGGCGCTCTTCTCCTTCGTCTCGTGCGAGGTGTCACCCGACCTGTCGCATGCCCGCGTGCACGTCTCCGTCCTCGGCGACTCGACGGACAAGGAGCGCGTGCTCAACGGCCTGGGACGCGCCGAGGCATTCCTGCACCGCGAACTGGGCAAAGAACTGCACATCCGCCGCGTCCCGCGCCCGCACTTCATCCTCGACGAATCGATGGAGGAAGCGGACCGCATGACGACCCTGCTGCGCAACGTCGCCCACAACGAAGGCCGCGAGTTCTAGTCGCGCCTTCGTTTCGGTCTTGCGGATCAGCCGCGACTAGCGCGTCTCGACCAGCTTTCCGTCCACCACGTGCAGCCGCTTTGTCACGCCGACCGACGGCTGCGCCGTCATCGGCTCACCGGGCTTCCGATCCGCGTAGTTCACCTCGATCAGCCCATCGACGATGCGCGTGGTCTGCGGCGCGATGCGGTCACCGAGGAGCACGGCGTTCGTGCCCGTGTACCCCACAGCCGTCCGCAGCGCGACCACCGCGTAGAAGAAAGTCCCGCTGCCGCCGGGGCTCTGCGTGATGAGCAGCGCCACGTCCGGCTGGCCGTCCCCGTTCATATCACCCGTCGCGTCGTTGCCGAACACGCGGGTCGTGATCCTTGAGGCTGAGCCGGGGGCAGCTTCGACCACTGAGAGGCCGTCCTTCAGCGCCACCGGCTTCCCGTTCACCTCGTACGCCGCGTCGCGATAGGACGCGACGGCCGCCGGGGCGGGAGTCGTCACGGCGGTCGCGGTGGGCGCAGGCTGCGTCGCGGACGTCGCGGACGAGGTGGTGGTGCTGATCGTAGGCGAGACGCCCGCGGGTGCTCGGTCGCTGCACCCGGCAGCCGTCAGCACGGCCGCCCCGCACATCATCAGTAACGCGCCCCGAATTGGTCGTCGGCTCACAACAAACATCCTTCGTCCCCGCCTGTCGTTCAAGTTTCTCATCCCCCGTCGTACACCGACGTCACGAGGACGTGCCCGACCCCGTCGGCCCGAACCTGGCGGCGGCGGACGGGCTCCGTGTTCTCGCGGCTCCCCGCCGCTGCCGTTCCGCACACGACGAGGCCGGGGATCGCTCCCCGGCCTCGTTCAGCGCACCGACCTCGAGCAGTCGGGGCCGTGCTGCGTCGTGGGCTACTTGATGGCGTAGGTGACTCGCACCTGCACCTGCCAGGTCACCGCCGGCACCGGGCCCGGCCCGCCGTTGTATGACGGGGTCGGCGCGAGCACCGTCACGCTAGAGATGCCGCCGAGGGTCAGGCCGGCCGCCTGCGCGCTCGCCTGTGCCATCACCTTCGCCTGCTGCGTCGCGCTCGCGATCGCCGGCGCGAGCTTCGCGGCGTCCGGGGGCGTCGGGTTGCCCGGCCCGCCCTTGAGGAACGAGTTCACGTTCGTTGCGCCGCCCTCGATGGCGACGCGCATCGCCGTCGCGAGTTGCTCGGGGCTGGTCGTGTCCACCATCAGCTGGGCGCTCACGAGGTAGCCGCTCGGCTGCGGCGGACGAGGCGCGATCGCCGGCATTGCAGGCACGGTGCCCGAGCCGGCCGAACCACCCGTCGCGGCCGGATCCACGGCGATCGGCGGGACCGGGTAGGGGTAGCCATAGTCCGGCCCGATGTTGAAGCCCTGCATGTGGATGGCGGAGTCTGCCACGCCCGCCGCCGTCAGTGCCGAGCGGAGCTTCGCGAGGCGGTCCTGCACGGTCTTCACCGCCGCCGGTACGTCGGAGCCCTTCGAGCGCTCCTCGATCGACATCATCAGCGCGCCACCGGAAGCCTGCGCCGTGTCGCCCGGCACCTGCCCGATGCCGGTCGCGGACAGCGTCGAGGGAGCGGAGGCGGGAGCCTCGGGCGCCGTCTGCGCACCGACGTTCGAGGGGAACAGCATCACCTGCGCCGCACCGAACAACGCCGCCGCCGTGAGCAGGGCCAACCCCGTCTTCTGAATCACCCTCGTCTGCATCTCGCACTCCCTCGCTCTGTCGCGTTGCCGCCCTGTTCTCCTAGACGACGGAAGTGCCGCTCGAGTTCCCGAGAGCGCGCGAACGGCCGAGGATTGCTCCCCGGCCGTCGCTCGATTCACCTGGTCCCGTGGGCTAGCCACACATGAAGCGGTTCCCGCCCTGCCCGAAGGGCGTGCGACCGGCAAGCTCGAGGGCTGCCTGTGCGGCGCGCTCGTCAGCCAGCTGCTGCTCCTCTGCTGCGCGAGCCGCCTCGATCTTCGCGACCTCGGCCCGCTCTTGGTCGCGGCGGATGTCGGCTGCGCGGACGGCAGTTGCCACCCGCTCGGTGTCGGCGACAGCGAGCCGCGCCGGCAGCGCGAACATCGCGTCTGACCACGCCTGCTCGACACGGCGGTCGGCCTCGGACGCCTGCGTGCCGAGGTGCGCGACGCGCAGCGCTACGAACGAGGACTGCGCGTCGACGATCGCGGTGTCGTCGGCCGGCTCGCCGAACGCCCGGAGGGCGATCGCGTCCGTCGTAACGCGCGCTCGATCAGGGCTGACATCCTGTGACGCGGCGCTCACCGGCGATCGCATCTGCTGCGACGCTCCGATCATGACCGCTGCGGCGAACACACCCAGCCCGATCTTCAGCGTCGTCTTCGTGGACATCTTCCGGAACTCCTCTGTGCTATCGCTCCTGCGTACCACCAAAGACGCCGGCGCCTCGAATAACGTTCCCGATATCTGAGAAGCGCGCTCCAAGGTGCCTCGACCCGCCTTGCACGCTGGCCGCAGCGCCGCCGGGTGTGGAACGATGCGTTCGCAGACTGCAGATTGGCGAGGTCCGATGCGCGGCTTCCTGAACATCGACAAGCCGCAGGGGATCACCTCGTTCGACGTCGTCCGGCGGATCCGGCGCGCCGCGCAGATGAAGCGCGTCGGCCACGCCGGCACCCTCGACCCGCTCGCGACCGGCGTGCTCCCGGTGGCAGTCGGCGACGCCACCCGCCTCGTCGATGAGCTCGTCGGAGCGAGGAAGCGGTACCGCGCCGAGATCCTGCTGGGTCGCGAGACGGACAGCTACGACATCGACGGCGCAGTCGTCGAGGAGCGCGACGCCTCCCGCGTGACCATCGAGGATGTGCGGGCGGCGCTGCCCGCGTTCCTCGGGCCGATCATGCAGGCGCCTCCGGCGTTCAGCGCGATCAAGCGCGACGGCCAGCCCGCGTACAAGGCGGCACGTCGAGGCGACCCGCTCGACCTGCCGATGCGCCCCGTCACCGTCTATGAGATCGAGGTGCTGTCGCTGACGCACCAGGACGGCCTCGCGCGGCTCACGCTGGACGTGCGCTGCGGGCAGGGGTTCTATGTGCGTTCGCTCGCGCACGACCTCGGCGCGGCGCTCGGCGTGGGCGGCACGATCGCCGCGTTGCGCCGGACGCAGGTGGGTGCGTTCCTCGCAGAGGACGCGATTCCCCTCGACCGCGCGATTGTCCGACTGGAATCTGGGGACCTCGCGGGTCTCGTCCTGCCGCCGGATACGGTCGTCTCGCACCTCCCATCCGTGAGCATGGACGAGGAACAGGTCGTACGAGTGAGGAACGGACTTTCAATGAGCCTCGACGGCCTCGTGGATGCCGAACGGCTCCTCGATGTCCCGCAGGTTCGCTGTTACGGGCCAGACGGGGCGTTTGTGGGGATGCTGCGTCCGAAGGGCGCCGAGGGACTCTGGCACCCGTTTCGCGTCTTCCCACCTGATACGATCGCGCCTCGGTCGTCGGGTGGTCGCGTTGACAGTCCCCCGCACGTACCGTAGTAACGGCAACACGCACGCGAGGATGGTCGACACCAGCCCGGCCGCCCGCAAAGCAGCAACAACGACCCCGCCAGCGCATCGGCGCGGCGGCGCGATGGAGGTCCGATGGAAGCCTACTGCCTGAAGTGCCGCGAAAAGCGCGAGATGTCCGAGCCGAACGCCATCCAGATGAAGAACGGCAAGCCGGCGACCGAGGGCAAGTGCCCCGTCTGCAACACGAAGATGTTCAAGATCGGCAAGACCGAGGCGCACACCAGCTAGCGCATCCCCACCCGCGATCAGACTCGCGAGACGCCGCCTCCGGGCGGCGTCTCTGCGTCTGCAAGCGATCGCTCGATGTAGGCGGGGGGGCGGGCCCCATTCCCCTGCCCCGTTCCGTGCTTTCGACCAGAACAGCGCTTCGGGCGGGGCGCGGGAAGGGGGATGAATTCCGAGGGGCCGCGCCCCTCGGGCTCCCCGAAATCGAAACAGTCCTACCCGAGTGCGAGTCGCAGGAACGACTCCACGCGTGCGTCGGGGGCGGCGCCTACGCGGCGGACGCCGAGGAGTGTGCGCTCGGCCACACGCTCGCGGCGGGTGGCGTGGCCGGCGGTAACGTCGTCGTCCGCCACGGCGGCGGGGAGGACGCTCCAGCCGAGCCCCAGCGCCACCACCTGGCGCAGCACCTCGGGGTTGCCGGACTCGAGGGTGACGCGCGGGACGATGCCCAGCGCGCGCAGCCCGTCGTCGATGAGCGAGCGCGTGTGTGAGCCCGCGGGGTATAGCGCCCACTCGGCGTCCCGGGGGTCGTCGGAGGCCCCAGGCGCGCTGGCGGGGGCATAGATGTGGAGCGGCTCGGTGCGCACGGGCACCGCATCGAGATCCTCGCCGGCCGGGGCGATGACAAATGCCAGGTCGAGCTCGAAGCGGCGCAGGCGCTCCATCAGTGCCTCACTGGTGTCGACGAGCAGCCGCAGGTCGACGGCCGGATGCGCGGCGCGGTACGCGCCGATGGTGCCCGGCAACAGGTACAAGCTCGCCGCATCGATCATGCCCACGGCGAGCGCGCCGGCGTCGCCCTGCCCGCGCGCACCGATCCATGAGCGCAGCTCGGCAGAGCGTCCGAGTACCTCGCTGGCGAAGCGCGCGGCCTCGACGCCGGCCTCGGTCAGCACGCGCCGGCGGCCGTCACGCTCGAACAGCGGGACGCCGAGGTGACGCTCGAGCGATGCGAGGGCCTGCGAAAGCGCGGGCTGGCTGATGCCGAGGCGCTCTGCTGCGACGGTGAAGGTCGGGGCGCGCTCCACCTCGCGGAGGTAGGCGAGCTGATGGGCATGGAACGGAAACGGGACGTCCTGAGCAAGAGTTGCCGGGACTGGCTCACGATCTGATTTCATATAAGCCATTCTAATCGCTTCAATCCAATTCATCCATTGGACTAATTAGTCTGTCGCGGGGGACGATGGTCAAAGCGCACCAGAAACCGGCTCTGCGCGAGCCGCCCCGTGACCCTCGAACGGGTCTCGCCGCAGGAGGAACTACCAACATGCCAGACGGAAAGATCAACGTCGCCATCATCGGCGTCGGCAACTGCGCCTCGTCGCTCGTCCAGGGCGTCGAGTACTACAAGAACGCCGAGGCCGGCGACGAAATCCCGGGGCTGATGCACCCGGTGTTCGGCGGATACCACATTCGGGACATCAACTTCACCGCCGCCTTCGATGTGGACGCCGAGAAGGTCGGCAAGGACCTCAGCGAGGCGATCTTCAGCGGCCAGAACAACACCGTGAAGTTCTCGGACGTCCCCGCCAGCGGCGTCACGGTCTCGCGAGGGATGACGCACGACGGCCTTGGCAAGTACCTCTCGCAGGTGATCACGAAGGCCGATGGGCCGACCGCGGACATCGTGAAGATCCTCAAGGACACGAAGACCGACGTCGTCATCAACTATCTCCCCGTCGGCTCCGAGGAGGCGACGAAGTGGTACGTGGAGCAGATCCTCGCCGCGGGCTGCGCGATGATTAACTGCATCCCCGTGTTCATCGCACGCGAGGAGTACTGGGCGAACCGCTTCCGCGAGAAGAACCTGCCGATCGTCGGTGACGACATCAAGTCGCAGGTCGGCGCGACGATCCTGCACCGCGTCCTCGTTCGGCTGTTCCAGGATCGCGGCGTGCGCATCGACCGCACATACCAGCTCAACTTCGGTGGCAACACCGACTTCATGAACATGCTGGAGCGCGAGCGCCTCGAGTCGAAGAAGATCTCGAAGACCAACGCCGTCACCAGCCAGATCGCGTACGACCTGCCCGCCGCCGACGTGCACGTGGGGCCCTCCGACTACGTGCCGTGGCTCCTCGACCGCAAGTGGTGCCACATCCGCATCGAGGGCACGACCTTCGGCGACGTGCCGCTGATGCTGGAAACGAAGCTCGAAGTATGGGACTCGCCCAACTCGGCCGGCGTGGTCATCGACGCTGTGCGCGCGGCGAAGATCGCGCTCGACCGTGGCATCGGCGGTCCGCTGTACGAGGCTTCGGGCTACTTCATGAAGTCGCCGCCCCGTCAGATGCTGGACGAGGACGCCCGCGACGGCCTCGAAGCGTTTATTACGGGCTAGCGCCCGATCGCGGCTACGCCGCGGGGCATCGCCGGTTCACTAGCGGTACGCTGACCCGCGAGGGCATTGAGTCCTCGCGGAGTCAGGGTGCCGGTGCTGCTCTACTGGACGTTCGTCATCGGGACCACCCTTGCTCGGGTAGTCCCGTTGCGTGTCAGCTACGGCATCGCGCGCCTCGTCGGCGTTGGGACGTACTACGCGTGGCGCGGCGGGCGGCGGCGCTGCATCCAGAACATGCGCCACATAGTGGGCGATGAGGCCGAGGCACGCCGTATCGCCCGCGCCTCGTTCGCGAACTACCTCGTGTACCTCGTGGACTTCTTCCGCCTAATCGGCAGCACGCGCGAGGAGTTGCGTGCGCGCGTAGTCACGGACGACTGGGCGCGCGTCAGCGGTGAGCGCACGGGACGAGGCATCGTCGCGATGACGTTGCACTACGGGAACTGGGACCTCGGCGCGGCGCTGATCGCGCAGCACGGCGTGGGCGTCGCGGCGATAGCCGACCGCTTCCCCAACGCGCGCGTCAACGACTTCGTGATCGGATCGAGGCAGCACCTCGGCATGACGATCATCCCCGCCGACCGGATGGGGCCTGGCCTGATCCGCGCGCTGCGCAACAACGACGTGGTCGCCGTCCTGCTCGACATCCCGGCGCCAGTACACGGCGTCCACATCGAGTTCTTTGGCGACACGATCGCCGTGTCAGACGGGCCGGCGCGCCTCGCGCTGCGCACGGGGGCCGTGGTCGTCGCGGGGATGGTGCCGCGGCACACGCGCTGGGGCGAAGCCGTGCGCGCCGAGGCGGAGCCGATCGCCTTCACCCCGACGGGCGACGAGGCGGCCGACGCGCATGCGCTGATGCAGACCGTGTTCACGCACTTCGAGGCACAGGTCCGGCGCGACCCGGCGCAGTGGTACATCTTCCGCAACCTCTGGCTCGCCGACTTGCCCGCAACAGCACAGACGGGAGCCGGCGCGTGATCCACTACGTCGCTCTGTGGCTTCTCGTGCGCGTCGGGGGACGGCTGCCGCTCGCGCTCCTCGACACGATCGCGGCGACCGGCGGGACACTCGCATGGTGGGGCTCGCGACGGCTCCGCGAGGTGACGCGAGACCACATGCGCCACGTGTTCGGCGCGAACGCCACGCGACGCGACATCGACCGGGCGGCGCGGGAGTGCGTGCGGACGGCGGCGCGGGGGTACGCGGAGTTCGCGCACCTGTCGCGCATGTCGCCGGAGCGCGTGCGCGCGCAGATCATCTCCACGGACGGCATGGAGGCGCTCACCGAGGCGCAGACGGAGGGGCGCGGCGTGGTCATCATCTCGGCGCACCTCGGCGCGCCCGAGGTGATCAGCCACTCCGCGCCGACGTTCGGCATCGAGCTCGCGGGGATCGCGGAACCGCTGTCCCCGCCGCGCGTCCATGGCTTCGTGCAGCGGGTGCGCAGCATCACCGGCGTGCAGTACTTCCCGGCGACGCTTGCGGGGCTACGAGACGCCCGTGCGCACCTCGCGGCGGGGCGTGCGCTCGGCGTCCTCGTGGACCGCGACGTGCTGCACACGGGGCACCCGTACGCCTTCTTCGGCGAGCGGGCGCTGATGCCGACCGGCGCGGTCGAGCTGGCGACACGCTCTGGTGCCGCTGTCGTGGCGGTGTGGATTTACCGTACGGCGGATGTGGGACAGTACCGGCTCGTCGGAAAGCGCATCCTGCTGCCGTCGGCGACTGGCGACCGCACCGCTGACCTCGACGCGGGCATGCGCGTGGTGCTGGCGGCGCTCGAGGATGCGATCCGCGTCGCTCCGGGGCAATGGTTCCCGCTCGCGCCGGTCTGGTCGGGACTCGCTGCCGATCGACCGGCGCAACGGCTGCCGGGCGGCGGCCCTACAATGGCCGCGCATGACCGCAGAGCCTGAGCGCATGGATCGTGACGAACCGAACGCGGCGCGCCGCTTCGGCCGCGCCGACCTCCAGGTGCACACCTCGCACGGCGACGGCATGGAGGATGCGCGCAGCATCTTCGAGCGCATCGAGCTCCGCGGCGAGCTGGACGCCATCGCGATCACCGACCACGACGACGTCCGGGGCGCCCTCGAGGCTCGCGACATCCACGCTCGCTCGCGCTACCACTTCGACCTGATCACCGGCATCGAGGTCACGACACGGCACGGGCACCTGCTCGCGCTCTGGGTGGACGTGCCGATCGCCTCGTTCCGGTCGCTGGAGGCCACCGTCGCCGCGATTCACCGCGCGGGCGGCCTCGCGGTCGTGCCGCACCCGTTCTCCGCGCTCACGCGCTCCGTGGGACGTCGAGGGCTTGAGCGCGTGCTGGCGATCGAGGACGAGACCACGCACCCGGACGGCATCGAGCTCGCGAACCCGACCAGCATGGGCTGGGACACGGGGCATGCCCGCCGCCTCAACGCGACCCGCTACCACCTGGCCGAGACCGGCGGCAGCGACGCGCACTTCGTCGAGGCGATCGGGAACGCGTACACGCTGTTCCCGGGCCGCGACGCGCTCGCGCTGCGCACCGCGATCCTCGAACGGCGCACGAGCGGCGTGATCGACCAGGGGACGCCGCTGCGCGAGATCGGCGCGCGGCGCCTGGTGGCGCAGCAGGTGCGCGGGCTGGCCGTGACGCCGCGCAAGGTCCTCGGCCCGCCGATCGCGCGGCTGCGTGACCGCTTCCTGCGATCGGGACGCGCATGAAGATCGCTCTCGTCTCGCCGTACGACTGGGACGTGCCGGGCGGCGTGAACACGCACGTGGCCGAGCTGTCGAAGCATCTCCGCGCCCGCGGGCACGAGGTGAAGGTCCTCGCGCCGGCCGCGCGCGACGTGGACGACCCCCACGTGATCACGATCGGCCGTCCGTGGCCGGTCGCCGCGTCCGGCTCGGTCGTCCGCATCGCCCTCGACCCGCGCGTGGGACGGCGGGTGAAGCAGGTGCTGACACAGGAGCAGTTCGACGTCGTGCACGTGCACGAACCGCTGATGCCGGTGCTCGCGATCCACGTACTGCGCCACTCGCGCACCGCGAATCCTCGAGTGGTGAACGTCGGCACGTTCCACGCGACGAAGGACGGCGGCAACCGGCTGTACTCGTACGGCAGGCGGGTGCTGAAGCGCTGGTTCCGCGAGCTGGACGGCAAGATCACCGTCTCGCCGCCCGCGGGCCAGTACGTGGAGCAGTACTTCCACGGCTACTACAACATCATCCCGAACGGCCTCGATGTCGCGCACTGGTCGCAGCGTAACGTCGTCCCGATGCCGGGGTTCGAGGGCACGACGAACATCCTGTACACGGGGCGCGCCGAGAAGCGGAAGGGCCTCGCGGTGCTCATCCGTGCGTTTGGGATGGTGAACGCGCGCAACCCGGAAACGCGGCTGATCATCGTCGGCCCGGACTCCCGTGCCCGCCGGCGGTACGAGGCGTGGGTCGCGCGCTCCGGGCGACGCGGCATCATCTTCGTGCCGCAGCAGCCGTACGAAGACCTCGTGCGGTTCCACCGGGCGAGCACAGTGTTCTGCTCCCCGGCGCTGGGGAACGAGTCGCAGGGGTACGTGCTGATGGAGGCGATGGCCGCCGGCACGCCCGTGATCGCCTCCAACATCGACGGCTACGCCTCCGTCATCACCCACGGGCTGGACGGGCTCCTCGTCCGGCCGAACGACGCGATGGCGCTCGCAGACGCGCTGACGGCGCTCCTGGGCGACCCGAAGTTGCGAGCCGCGCTGGCCGCGGCCGGTCGGCGGAAGGTCGAAGAGTACTCGTGGCCGCGGGTGGCCCAGCAGGTGCTCTCCTACTATGAGCGGCTGCGGGATCAGCAGGAGACCGTGGAGGCCTCGCGGCGACTTGCTCTTCGGCATACGCTAACGACAGCACCATGAACGTACGACTGCTCCCGGCCCGTCCGCCCGCCGCCGCGATCGACCCGATCGTGCGGGTGCTCGTCGCAGTCGGCGCGACCCCGGCGATGCTCACGACCGCGGGCCTCGTCGGGAACGTCTTCGCCGCCGCGCTGATCGCGCGGGGCGACATCTTCCTCGGCGGCGTCGTCGTCCTCCTCGCCAGCGCGCTCGACATGTTCGATGGTGCGCTCGCCCGTGCCACCGGCACCGCATCAAGGTTCGGCGCGATGTTCGACTCCGTGCTCGACCGCTTCTCGGAGGCGGTCGTGCTGTTCGGGATCGGCTGGTACGGGATCAAGGTGGGCGACCCCGAGCAGGCACTGCTCGCGTTCGCCGCCGTGGTCGGCTCGCTCATGGTGTCCTACGTGCGCGCCCGCGCCGAGGGTCTGAACCTGCAGCTGCGCGACGGCATCTTCACGCGCTCGGAGCGCGTGGTGCTCACCGGGGCGATGCTGATCCTCGGCTACGTCACGATCGGACTGTGGGTCCTCGCGGTCGCCTCGCTGTTCACGGCGTTCCAGCGGCTGTGGATCGCGAGTCGCATGTTGCTCGCCGAGGACGCCCCGCCGCGCTCGGCCAGCCCGGCACGAGTCCCTCGCGCCACGGCCAAGCCTGAGCCGCGCCGGTGACCTCTGGCGCGCCCGTCCCCGGCCCACTGAGCCCCGAGGGCGAGTACGAGGTCCTCCAGTTCTTTGGCGAACGTCTCGCGCGACCGGTGGGCCTCGACGTGTGGACGCGGCAGCACACTGGGCTGGTGCTCACCGACCGCGACCACTGCGAGCACTGCGAGGAACAGCTGGCGCTGATGCGCCAGTTCGTGCGCCTGACGCCCATGCTCACCGTCACCCCGTACGACATCGACCGCCACGCGTCCCGCGCGGCCGAGGTAGGCGTCGACATGACGCCAACGACGATCATGCGCTGCGGCGGCCGCGCGATTCAGTACGTCGGGATGGCGGCCGGGATGCTCTTCCCCGCGCTCCTCGATGTGCTGTCATACCTCTCGATCGGCACGACGCCCCTCGACGACTCGTCTCGCGCCGTGCTCGCCACGCTGACGGCTCCGGTGCGCCTCGAACTGCTCGTCGCGCCGTACGACAACTACTCGGCGCACCTGATGCGCCTCGTCTCCGCGCTCGCGACCGAGTCGCGGCTGATCCGGCTGCGGATCATCGATGCGACCGAGTACCCGATGTACTCCTCGCTGCGCGCCGTGGACGGCGTGCCGGTGCTGTACATCGAGGGCCAGCGCTTCATCGGCGTCTGGGACGAGTCCGAACTGCTGGAGCAGATCTGGCGCATCGCGAACGGAGACGGCGAGCTCGTGCCGCGCAGCGCGGTGTACGCCGTCCCGTTCATCACGGAGGCTGAGGCGCGCCAGCTCGAAGTGCAGAGCGTCGCCGACGTGGCGAACGCCCTCGGTCCGAGCAGCCAGCCCACGACGCCGGGCGGGCTGTACATCCCCGGGCGCTAGCGGCGCCCGAGGTTCTTCGCTGCCCCGAATGCGATCATTCGAACCGGTCGAAGTGGCCACGCGGGGCGGCCCATCCCCTGCCCCCTTCCCTGCGCAGGAAGGGGGATGAATGGCGAGGGCTTCGCCCTCGCGCTCCCGACCGAACCGAGGGTGCTTCGCACCTCGACTCCGGTGACGGTCCGAATCACTCGCACCGACATCGCGCGGCCACTCAAGTTCCGCCGGGAGTGTGAGGGGCGCAGCTCCTCACAGTTGGTTCTTCTCTTCTGAACCCCTCCCGCGCCCCGCGCGCAGCGCTGTTCTGCCTTGAGGTATTGGGGCAGGGGTGGGCCGCCCCGCGTGGCCACTTCGACCGGTTCTCGACCCAAACCGCGTCGCCTCGACGGGCTGCGCTAGCTCTTCTTCAGCATCCGCATCGCGACGAACCCGAGCACGGCGGCGACCAGCACGGCGCCGCCACCGACCACGGCCGCCGTGGTCGTGGACACTGCCGCGCCGGACGCGTTCGACACGCCACCGGCCGCTCCGTCGGTGTTCGCCGCCGAAGTCACCGAGGTCGGGATGCCGAGCGGTGGCTGGGTCGCCTGCGACCCGGCGATGCTGGTGGACTTCGGGACGGGCGGGAAGTCGATCGCCTTCAGGCCGACGCTCACCCGCCACGCGTTGTACAGGCCGTCCTGGTCCATACCGATGTTCGTCTGCAGGGCCTCATCGATCGGCGCGCCGTCCTTCACCGACTTGAAGACCCCCGCGAACTTGTCCTTGCCGTACTTGTCGACCATGAACTTCACGACGGCCCACGACTCGCCGTAGAAGATGTCCACCTGCGACGGCTGGTTGGAGGGCGCCGCCATGTTTCGGATGCGCAGCAGCTGGTCGGTCTGAATCGCACGCTGCAGCGCCGGCCCGTACCCGCCGACGCTCTTCTGCGAGTAGACCGCCGTGCCCTCGTCGATCCAGGACGGGAGCGTGCTGACCTTGCCGTCGCCGGCGACCTTCGTGACGATGTGCCCCGCCTCGTGCCGGGCAACATCCTCGAACCCGCCGAGAGGATCGTAGATGTGCAGCACGTCCGCGGCGACGCGTGAGCCGCCGGTCACGATCTGCTGGTCGAACGTCGCGGCGCGCGGGCGCTGGGCGGGCTTGGCCTCAGCGCTGTTGCGGTAGACGACCACGCGAACGGGGTACTCGAGCTTCACCTTCAGCAGGTCCTCGTTGTGGATGATCGACTCGAGCGTGGCGCGCATCGCGACCTCGGCGTTGGCGCTGCTCGCGCCGTACCAGTACACGCTGACGCGTCCCTCTTGCTTCGAGGACCACTGGAAGCGGCCGTCGAGGAACGTGATCGTGTCTTCCTTCGAGGTCGCCGACGCGCCGTTCTTGTCCGTGACGGTCCACGAGTATGTGACCTGCGTCCCCACGGGGATGTAGCGATCGTTGTTGTTCGTCTGCAGGGTGACGGCGGCGTCGACCGTCTTGCCGCCGACCACCTCCGCCTTCAACGTGCCGCCGATGTTCCCGTCCGGGTTGAGGATCTTGTAGTTCACGGTTGCCGAGGCGATGTCCGCATCCGCCGTGAGGCGCGCCTTGAAGTTGATCGACGCGGGGTCCGGCATGTCCACCGTCGGGTTGGTCGCTTCGGGCGCGGCGCTCACCGGCATGGGGCGCACGAGGACGAGCGAGAGCGCACCGACGAGGGCGACCGCCCCCACCGCGAGCGCGCGGAGTGCTCGGCCTGAGCGCCGGGCCGACGTGCGGGCGGGAACCTCGGTCATCATGCAACCTCCCCGTCGTCGACGCCCACCTGGTTGCGCAGGTACGCCGTAATGAACTCATCGATCGAGCCGTCCAGGACGGCCCCGGTGTCACTGGTCTCCACGTTGGTGCGAAGGTCCTTGACCATCTTGTACGGGTGCAGGACGTAGGAGCGGATCTGGCTCCCCCACCCGGCATCCACGTGCACCCCTCGGATCTTCGCGCGCTCGATCTCACGCTTCTCGATCTCCATCTCGAGCAGCCTCGAATGGAGTACGAGCATCGCGCTCTCGCGGTTTCGATTCTGTGAGCGTTCATTCTGGCAGGTCACGATGATCCCCGTCGGGATGTGCATGATCCGGACGGCCGTGTCGTTCTTCTGGACGTTCTGACCGCCGTGCCCGCTGGCGTGATAGGTGTCGATGCGCAGGTCGTCCGGGTTGATCTCGATCGACACGTCCGCCTCCTCGGCCTCCGGCATGACCTCGACGAGCGCGAACGTGGTGTGGCGCGAGTGGGACGAGTCGAACGGCGAGATCCGCACGAGGCGGTGCGAACCGCGCTCCGAGCGGAGCAGCCCGTAGGCGTTCTCCCCCTCGATGCGCACCTCGACGGACTTGATTCCGGCTTCGTCACCGGGGCTCAGTGACAGGATGTCCGACTTGAACTTGTGGGACTCCGCCCAGCGCAGGTACATCCGCAGGAGCATCTCGCTCCAGTCCTGCGCCTCCGTGCCGCCCTCACGGGCGTGGATGGAGATCAGCGCGTTGCGCTGGTCGTACGGCTGGCCGAGGGTGAGCGCGATCTCCAGGCCCTGGTACTCCGCCTCGAGCGCGGACAGATCGCGCTCGATGTCCTCGGTCAGGCCGGCGCGCTCCTCGTCGGTGCCCTCCTCGGCGAGTTCCAGAAGCGCCTGCACGTCGGCGGAGTGCGTCTCGAGGTCCTGCCAGGTGTTGAGGAGTCCCTCGAGGCGGGCGACACCACGCATCACGCGCTGGGCGTTCGCCCGGTCGTTCCAGAGGTCCGGAGCCTGGGAGGCCTCGCGGAGGGTGTCTAGTTCTTGCTGCTTTGCGGGGAGGTCAAAGTCGCACCTGCACATCCCGCACGCGCTCGAGGAGTTCGGCGACCCGCTGTTTCCATTCGTCCATGCCCCCATGTTCGCACGCCAGGCCGAGGGATGCGAGGAATGGCGGAGGGACGGCTAGGTGTCGAGGCGCATGATGCCAGCCGCGGTGCGACGAAAGCCCGCGCGCTCGTAGAACGGGGCGAGCTGCGGCTCGTAGTCCACATGGATCCAGATGATGCCGCGCTCCCGACACGCGAGGACCAGCAGCCAGACGAGTTCGAGACCGATACCCCGATGGCGTTCCTCGGGCGTGACGGTGACGTCGAGGACGAAGGCGTGGATGCCGCCGTCCCACGCGGCGTCGACGAAGCCGACGAGCGTGTCACCACGGTACGCGCAGATGTAGGCGATGCTCCGGGCGAGGACGCCCGAAAAATCGCGCGGGACGGGCACCTCCCACGATGCCTGGAACAGCGCGGCGAGCGTCGCCTCTGAGACAGCCGGACTGACCGCGTAGCGGACATTGGGCGTCGGCATGAGGTTGCTAGCTCCCCCGAGCGGCGCGCAGCGTGTTCACCAGCAGCATAGCAATCGTCATCGGGCCGACGCCGCCGGGGACAGGTGTGATGGCGGACGCCACCTCGCTGACGGGGCCGTAGTCGACGTCGCCGACGAGGCGGCGGCCGGACTTGCGGGTGGCGTCCTCGATCTGGTTCATGCCGACATCGATCACGACCGCGCCGGGCTTCACCATGTCCGCCGTGATGGCGCGGGCGCGGCCCATCGCCGCGACGAGGATGTCCGCCTCACGCGTGACGGCGGCGAGGTCGCTCGTGCCGGTATGCGCGATCGTGACGGTCGCGTTGGCGCCGGGCGCCTTGTTCGCGAGCAGCATCGCCAGCGGACGGCCGACAAGGACGGAACGTCCGACGATCACGACGCGTTTGCCGGCGGGGTCGATGCCCTCGCGGCGCAGCATCTCCAGCACCCCGGACGGGGTGGCGGGCGGGTGGAAGGGGTCGCCCTGGAGCAGCAGGCCGAGGTTCTCCGGGCTGAGCCCGTCCACGTCCTTCCTCGCGTCCAGCGCGCGCATGACGGTCAACTCGTCCACCTGCTTCGGCAGCGGCATCTGCACGAGGATGCCGGAGACGTTCGGGTCGGCGTTGAGCCGCGCGACCTCGGCAAGCACCTCGTCCTGCGTCACGGTGGCGGGCATGGCGATGGTCTCGGAGGTCATGCCCACCTCCTCGCACGCGCGGCCCTTGTGGCTGACGTAGACGTGCGAGGCGGGGTCGTCGCCAGCAAGGATCACCGACAGGTGCGGGGCGCGCGCGCCGGTCGCGACGTATGCCGCCACCTCCACCGCCACGTCCGCGCGGACCGCCGCGGCGATCGCGATGCCATCGATGATGCGTGCGGGCATGGCGCCCTCCTCGAGGTGACCGTGTGCGTGAAGGGGCTAGAACGGCGAGTATAGACACGGCTTCGTGCTAGATTCGCGTTCGAATCCAGACCTGCCGGAACCGACGGCGGACATCTTGGAGCGGTATGAGCGGCCACGCCGTCGGCGTCGATGTGATCGAGACGGACCGCGTCGCCCGGGTGCTCGCGAAGCATCCGGAGCGTTTCCTCTCGCGCGTCTTCACGCCCGCCGAGGTGGGCTTCTGCCGCGGCCGCGTGCCCGAGCTCGCCGCCCGCTTCGCCGCGAAGGAAGCGATGATGAAGGCGCTCGGCACCGGGGCGCGCTCCGTCGCATGGCGCGACATCGAGGTGCTCCCGGACCGCCGAGGCAAGCCGATGGTCTATCTCTACGGCGGCGCGAAGCGGCGGGCGGCCACGATCGGTCTCGACGGCATCGACATCTCGCTGACCCACCTCGAGGGCATCTCGATGGCCGTGGTCGTCTGCACGCAGGAGTTCGCCGAGGAAGACCGCGAGGCCGCCCGCGTGCGCCTCATCGAGCGGCTTCAGGCGCGCGGACTGATGGGCGACGACGAACAGAACCCGGACGAAAGCTACTAATGACCAAGCTCGTGACCGCCGGCCAGATGCGCGACCTCGAAGAAGCGGCGGTCGCCGCCGGCATCTCTGAGCGCGAGCTGATGGCGAACGCCGGCCTCGACGCCGCGCAGGAAGCGTGGATGGCGATCGGGGGCATCGAGGGCCATGAGATCCTCGTGCTGTGCGGCCCCGGCAACAACGGCGGGGATGGCCTCGTCGCCGCGCGACACCTGGCCGAGTGGGGGTCCGAGGTCCACGTCTACCTGCTGCGCGCGCGCCCTGACGACGACGCCGAGTGGGCCGCGCTCGTCGAGGCGGGCATCCCCTCCACCGTAGTCGCCGACGACGCCGGGTACGCGTTCCTCGAGCAGCAGTTGTCGGGGGCGTCGCTCGTCCTCGACGCACTGTTCGGCACCGGGCTCATGCCGCAGACCCGCCCGATCGACGGCGACGCCGCCCAGGTGCTGCTGCGCCTGCGCGCGGCCCGCGAGGCGACCCCACCCGTGCAACTGATCGCGCTCGACGTCCCAAGCGGCGTGGACGCGGACACGGGGTTCGCGGATCCGCTGACCGTGGGCGCGGACAGCACCGTCACGTTCGGTCTCGCAAAGACCGGGCTGTACGCGATGCCCGCGCGCCGCCTCGCCGGCGAGATCATCACCGTGCCCATCGGCCTCCCGTCGGCGGCTGCCGCCGGCCTCCCGTACGAGGAGCTCCGGCTGCGCGACGCGCGCGACTGGGTCCCGAAACGCACGGCAGACGGGCACAAGGGCAGCTTCGGCACGGTGCTCATCGCCGCCGGCTCGCGACGCTTCCCGGGGGCGGCTCGCCTCGCTGCCGAGGCCGCCGCACGCTCTGGCGCGGGCCTCGTCACCCTCGCCGCGCCCGAGGCGATTCAGCCGCTGCTGGTGGCGCTCGCAGACGCGACGCACGAGCCGCTGCATTCCACCGACGGCACGTTGGACGCGAAGGCGGCCCGCGGCCTCCTGCGCGCCCTCCGGGGCGGTCGTGCGCGCTCCCTGCTCGTCGGCCCGGGCCTCGACCTGACCTCCGACACCGAGGCGTTCATGACGCACCTGATCGCCGGCCTCGACGAGGTCGAGGGGCTGGCGGCGGTGGTGTTCGACGCGGACGCGCTGAACGCGCTGGCGCGCCGCCCGAACTGGCACGAGGCGCTCGATGGCGAGGGGTTGCCGCGCGTCCTCACGCCGCACCCCGCGGAGATGGCGCGCCTCGCGGGTACCGACATCGCGGCCGTGCAGGCCAACCGGCTGCTGACCGCCATCGCGTACGCTGGGCGCAGCCACAGCATCGTGGTGCTCAAGGGCGCCTGCACGATCGTCGCGCACCCGGACGGCCGGGCGCGCATCTCCGAGGTCGCGACCTCCGCCCTCGCGCACGCGGGGAGCGGGGACGTGCTCGCCGGCCTGATCGCGGGCTTCGTCGCGCAGGGCGTCGAGCCGTTCGAGGCGGCGTGCGCGGGCGTTGCGGTGCACGCGGAGTGCGGGCGCCTCGGCGAGTCGAGGCTCGGCGCCGCCTCGACGCTGGCGAGCGATCTGCTGCGGCTGCTGCCGGAGGTTCGCCGGCTCCTCGAACCCGAAGCACCGCGCCCGCACGGCTTCGCGATGTCGATGCGCGACGACGAGCCGTCAACGCCCTCCGGACTCTCGGGCGGGATGCCCGGAGGCATGGCCCCGGGAATGTCACCAAGGGCCGAATGGTAGAATGATCTGAGCGGATGACCAGGCTGGATCAGCCCGTCGCCGTGGAGGTGCCGCATGACCGACGCCCCTGTCCCCTCCGACCTATCCGGAGCATCCACCGACCCCGTCGCCATCGTCTTCCCGGGCCAGGGCTCCCAGGCGCCCGGCATGGGCAAGTTGGTCTTCGAGCACTCTGACGCGGCACGCGCGACCTTCGACGAGGCGAGCAGCGTGCTGGGCATGGACGTAGCGAAGCTCTGCTTCGACAGCACCGAGGACGACCTCGCGACCACGCACAACACGCAACCTGCAGTGCTCACCACCTCGGTCGCCATCTTCCGTGCGATGCGCGAGAAGCTGAACGAGGTGGGCGGGACGATCTCGCCCCGCCTGTTCGGGGGACACTCGCAGGGCCTGTTCAGCGCCGCCGTCGCCGCCAGTGCGCTCTCGTTCAAAGACGGGCTGCTGCTCATGATCGAGCGCGGGCGGTTGATGGGTGAGTTCAACGCTCGCCGGCCCGTCGGCATGGCGGCCATCCTCGGCCTCACCGCCGACCGCGTCCGCGAGTTGTGCGCGCACGCGACCGAGGGCGACCACTCCCGCGTGGACGTGGCGAACCTGAACGACGAGACGCAGATCGTGATCAGCGGCGACGTGAGCGCCCTCGAGCGAGCCATCGAGCTGGCGAAGTCACTCCAGGGCAAGGCGATCCGCCTCAAGTTGAAGGTCACCAGCCACACGCCGCTCTCGAACGACCAGGCCGCCGAGTTCGCGACGATCATGCGGGACGTGCCCTTCGAGGCGCCCGAGCGCCCGATCGTCTCCAACATCACCGCCGACCTCCTCCGCACGGCCGCCGAAGTGCGTGCGGAGTTCGAGGCGCAACTGAAGTCACCCGTCCTCTGGGCGGAGAACGTGAAGCGCATGACCCGCGAGGGCGTCGATCTACTGATCGAGGTCGGCCCCGGGCACGTGCTGGCGGGCATGGCGAAGCGCATCTCCAAGGAGCTGACCGTGGTATCCCTCGACGACGCGAAGGAGCAGCCGATCCCGATCTCCGTGCTGCCCGCCCAGTACCTCTCCGCCAACCGCCTCGCCACGAAGCCCCTGGCGCAGTAGCCGAATGACACGAGTCGTCGTCACGGGCATTGGTCTGATCACGCCGGTCGGGAACGACACGGCCACAACGTGGGACGCGCTGATCGCTGGTCGCTCCGGCATCGGGCCGATCACGCACTTCGACACCAGCGCCTACGAGTGCCCGATCGCGGGCGAGGTGCGCGGGCTGGAGGCGGCGGACTTCGTGGACGCGAAGCTCCTGCGCCGCCTCGACCGGTCGTCGGTGTTCGCGCTCGCGGGGGCGCAGCAGGCGATCGCAGACGCGGGCCTCGACATGACGCACGAGGACGCGAGGCGCGTCGGCGTCGTGCTGGGCACCGGCATGGGCGGCGCGCAGATGATCGTCGAGCAGAACGACATCCTCGAGGACAAAGGCCCGCGGCGCGTGTCGCCGTTCATGACCTCGCACATGCTGCCGGACACGGCGACCGGGCTGATCGCGATCGCCATCGGCGCGCGCGGGCCGAACTTCGGCATCAGCGCGGCCTGCGCCACTGGCGGCGCTACGACCGGCGAGGCGGCGGAGATCATCCGCAGCGGACGCGCCGACGTGATGATCACCGGCGGCTTCGAGGCACCCCTGACGCCGATCTACTACGCCGGCTTCCACGCGATGAAGGCGCTCGCGGTCGCCGCGGATCCGACGAAGGCCGTGAAGCCGTTCGACGCCAACCGCAGCGGGTTCATCCTCGGCGAGGGTGCGGGGATCATGATCCTCGAGTCGCTCGAGCACGCGCAGGCGCGTGGCGCGCGCATCTACGCCGAGTGGCTGGGCGCCGCGACGAGCAACGACGCCTATGACATGGTCGCCGCCGCCGAGGATGGCCACGGCGTGGCGGACGCGATGCGCGACGCGATGGCGCAGGCGCAGGTCGCGCCGGGCGACATCGACTACATCAACGCGCACGGCACAGGCACCGCACTCAACGACCGCGTGGAGACGCACGCCATCCGCGAGGTGTTCCGCGAGGACGCCGACCGGCTGATGGTCTCCTCGACCAAGCCGATCGTGGGACACATGATGGGCGCGGCGGGCGCCGTCGAGGCGGCGATCGCAGCGCTGACGTGTCACCACGGGGTGGTGCCGCCGACGATCAACTACGAGACGCCCGACCCCGACTGCGACCTTGACTACGTGCCGAACGTGGCACGCACCGCCACCGTCCGCCGTGCGATGAGCACGTCGGTCGGGCTGGGCGGGCACAACTCAGCAATTATTTTCGGACGGTGGGAACAGTAATGGCCGAAGAGCGACGCGTGGTAGTGACCGGCGTGGGCCTGCTGACGGCCGTCGGCAACGGCCGCGAGGCCTCGTGGCAGGCGCTGCTCGCCGGCACGAACGGCATCCGCCCGATCACGCTCATCGACGCCAGCGACCTGCCGACCCGCGTCGCGGGCGAGGTGCCCGGCTTCGACCCGTCGATCTACCTCGACCGCAAGGAAGCGCGGCGCATGGACCGCTTCACGCAGCTGGCCGTGGTCGCCGCGGGCGAGGCGCTGGAGCACTCCGGCCTCGATGTCGCCGCGGATGCCGACGAGATCGGCTGCATGATCGGCGTCGGCATCGGCGGCATGACCACCCTCGAGGAAGAGTTCAAGGTGCTCTTCGAGAAGGGCCCGTCGCGCGTCTCGCCGTTCCTCGTGCCGATGTTCATCGCGGACATGGCGGCCGGGCAGACCTCGATCCGCTTCGGGCTGCGTGGCCCCAACTTCAACACGATGTCCGCCTGCGCCTCCGGCGCGGACGCCCTGGGCACGGCCCTCGAGGTGATCAAGCGCGGCGACGCCATCGCCATGGTCGCCGGCGGCTCCGAGGCATCCGTGACGCGCATGTCGGTCGCGGCCTTCGCGGCCTCGCGCGCGCTCTCCCGCAACGACGACCCGGAGACCGCCAGCCGCCCGTTCGACCTTGGCCGTGACGGCTTCGTGCTCGGCGAGGGCGCGGGCATCCTCGTCCTCGAGGAGCGCGAGCACGCGATCGCGCGCGGCGCGACGATCCTCGCGGAGTTCGCCTCGTACGGTCAGTCGGCGGATGCCTTCCACGTGACGCAGCCCTCCGAGAACGGCGAGGGCGCGGCGCGCGCGATGAACATGGCGCTGAAGAAGGCCGGCATCGTCGCCACCGACATCGACTACGTGAACGCGCACGGCACTAGCACGCCGCTCAACGACAAGTTCGAGACGATGTCGATCAAGAACGTCTTCGGCGAGGCGGCCTACAGCATCCCCATCTCCTCGACCAAGTCGATGATCGGCCACACCCTCGGCGCGGCGGGCGGCGTCGAGGCGGCCGTGACCGTGCTGTCGCTCCGCGACCAGAAGATCCACGGCACGTTCCACCTCGTCACCCCGGATCCCGACTGCGACCTCGACTACGTCCCGGACGGCCAGCGCGCGCTGGACCTCGAGTACGCGATGTCGAACAGCCTCGGCTTCGGTGGCCACAACTCCTCGCTGATCTTCAAGCGCTACGCGGAGTAGGGACTGGCGCTAGATGCGCGTTCAATTACGAAACGGCACTGAGCCGGGTTCGTTCAGCCAGTTTCATCTTGTCGCTTCAAATGGCCTCGTCCTGTGCCGCTGGCGAACTCGGATCCCAAACGCTCTTGGTCGAACAGATCTCGGGGGATTCCCAGTTCTCAACGGAGATCCTCGAACACTCGAGAACTTCACGTTGAGCGCGATGCCGGACGATGCGGCCCTGCAAAGCGTCGCGATGTGCGGTCGATGCCGTACGTCGATGAAGAACAAGGCACTCAATGCCTCAGGAGAGTGGATCGTGCAGTAGTCGACCGTCGTCAGCGGTAGACTGGCATAAGGTCTCCCCGACCGAAAGCACTCCATGACCACCCTTTCCTCTCCCGATCGCATCCTCCGAGGCTCCGGCGGGCGTCGATGGCGGCTGCTCGGTGCGCCGAACCTCGAGGGGTTCGCGGACGCGGGGCCGGGGCTGCCGCCGCTGATGCGCACGCTGCTCGCGCACCGCGCGGTCCATACCACCGTCGAGGCGCGCACGTACCTCGGGCGGCCGGGGGAGCTGACGGACGCGGCGCTGATGCCGAACCTCGACATCGCGGTGGAACGACTGGCGCGCGCGTGTCGCGCGGGCGAGACGGTCGCGGTGTTCGGCGACTACGACGTCGACGGGGTGACCTCGACGGCGATCCTCGTCGAGGGCCTGCGGGACCTCGGCGCGCGGCCGATCCCGTACCTGCCGCACCGCTTCTCGGAGGGCTACGGCCCGAACGTGAACGCCGTCCGCGCGCTCGCCGCGCAGGGCGCGACCGTCCTCGTCACCGCGGACTGCGGGACCAGCGCGGTGACCGAGGTCGCCGAGGCGAACGCGCTCGGCATGGACGTGCTCGTGCTCGACCACCACACGGTGCCGCCGGAGCTGCCCGCCGCGCTGGCGATCGTGAACCCGAAGCTCCTCGACTCGCTCTATGGATCGGAGCCGGCGGCGGTCGGCGTGTCGTACAAGGTGATCCACGACCTGTACGACCAGATGGGCCGCGACTACGCGCCCGCCTCGCACCGCGCGCTGGTCGCGCTGGGCACGATCTGCGACCTGGCGCCGATGGTGTCGGAGAACCGCGACCTCGTGCGGCTGGGCCTCGACGCCCTGCGCACCTCGGACCGTCCGGGCCTGCGCGCGCTCTGCGAGATCGCGGGGACGAAGCTCGAGGAGATCTCAGTCGAGACATGCGGCTGGGCGCTGGGCCCGCGCATCAACGCCGCGGGGCGCATGGAGCACGCGCGGCTCGCGCTCGACCTGCTACTCGCGAGCACCTACGACGAGGCACGCGCCCTGGCGGAGCGCCTCGACGAACTGAACCGCCAGCGGCGCGAGCAGACGACCGAGGCGGTCGAGCTGGCGCGCGCATCACTCACGCCCGCGGACATCGCCGGGCCGCTGCTGATCGTCGCCTCCCCCGACATCTCGATGGGCATCGTCGGCCTCGCCGCCTCGCGGCTCGCGGACGAGTACCACCGCCCCGCGATCGCGATGCAGATCATCGACGGCGAGGGGCGCGCCTCGTGCCGCTCGATCGACGAGTTCGACATCACGGCGCTGCTGCGCCGCAACTCCGATCTCTTCCTGCGCTTCGGCGGCCACCGCGCCGCCGCGGGATTCAGCATCGACGCGAGCCGCCTCGAGGAGGTGCGCGACCGGCTGATCGCCGACGCCGCGGAGCGCCTCGACACCACGGACCTCGCGCCGACGATCCTGGTGGACGCGGAGCTGCACCTCGGCGACGTGAACCGGCAGGTCATCCAATGGCTCGGGCTCCTCGGGCCGCACGGCATCGGCAACCCGACGCCCACGTTCCTGGCACGCAACGTGACGGTCGCCGAGGCGCGCGCCGTGGGCTCCGAGGGCACGCACCTCCAGCTGACGCTGAAGGCGGGCGCGGTCACCTGGCGCGCGATCTCCTTCGGCAACGCCGAGCACCTCGTACCTCCGGGGGAGCGCGCCGACATCGTCTACACGTTCAAGCGCGACGACTTCCGCGGCGGCGGCGCGCTGCAGCTCGAGGTCCTCGACCTGCGTCCCGCGACCGAGGACTAGCGCGCCGGAATCACTGCCACGGGCACGCCGTGGCGCTCTCGACATCGAATGCCGTGTACTCAGCGTCGGTCGGATGCAGCCACACGCGCCAGGCGATCCCGCGACACTCGAGGTCATACGCCTGGTCAGCGAGCTGGAACTCCGTGGTGATGGAGCCTCGATGACTCCCGGAGGGGGCGTCGAGAATCAGACGTCCGTTACCGCGATCGCGACCCTCGATGGTGCGCACGGCCACGTCGATGTGCGTCGAGTTCACCACCGTCGCGCTCCCTCGACCGCCCGAGGGCTACGCCTCGTCGACGCGCTTCGCGTCGGCGCGCGACCAGATGGACTGGTACGAGCGGCCGACGATGGCGTCGCGGAACTCGGCGAGCTCCATGGAGCGCAGGCGGCTCATGCACGCCTCGGCGCACGCGTCATCCTCGACGCGCGCGAGGAGGTTCGCCCAGAGGCCGCAGTCGACGAGCGACAGCACGCGGCGGCCCCACGGGATCATCGTGATCGAGTCGGGTCGAGGCAGCTGAGGGCGCAGGCGGCGCAGCGAGCGGATGCGGTCGGCCGCCGTGCGCACCATCGGCACCACGGCCATCAACGGTGCGACGTTCGGCGCGGTGCGCGCGTCCACCAGGAGCGTCTGGTTGAACGCCGGGAAGTAGACGCAGACGACCTCCGCCTCCTGGATGTTCTGGATCGCCGCCTCGATGTCGAGGTCCGTGCCGCCGTCGATCATCGCCAGTCCTCTACTTCGCGACGAGGCGCAGGTAGCGGTGTCGCCCCACGCGGATCTCGTCGCCCGGACCGACCTCGATGTTGAAGTCGGCGATCTTCTCGCCGTTCACGACCAGCCCGCCTTCGGCGACGAGCCGGCGCACTTCGCCGTTGCTCTTCACCAGTTCGGCCTCGCGCAGCACGTCCGTCAGCGCAATGCGCCCGGCGACGCCGTGCTCCGGCATCTCGTCGGGCGTCTCCTTGCGCTGCACCGTGGCCTCGAAGTACGCGCGGGCCTCCAGCGCCTCCGAGCGGCTGGTGAAGACGGTCGTGATCTCCTCGGCGAGGCGCTTCTTCACATCCATCGGTGCGAGAGCGCGCGACTCGAGCCCCGCCGCGATCTCATCGACCTCGGCGGGCGCGAGCGGCGTGACCAGCGTGAAGTACGTGACGATCGCCGAGTCGGGGATCGACATCACCTTGCCGAACATGTCGTTCGCCGGCTCCGTGATCCCGATGTAGTTGCCGTACGACTTCGACATCTTCTCGTGGCCGTCCGTGCCGACGAGGATCGGCAGCGTGACGCAGACCTGCGGCTGCTGGCCGCGTGCCTCCTGCAATTGCCGCCCGGCGAACAGGTTGAACGTCTGGTCCGTGCCGCCCAGCTGCACGTCTGCGTTCAGCTCGTACGCGTCGTACGCCTGCATCATCGCGTACAGGAACTCGCTGACGTGGATCGGGTCACCGTTCTCCTGCCGCTTTGCGAAGTTCTCGCGGCGCATGAACTGCTGCACGGTGTAGTGCCCCGTGAGGCGCGTGACGTCCGCGAACGTGAGCTTCGACAACCATTCGTCGTTGTAGCGGATCGTTGTCTTGGCACGGTCGAGGATCGCGAACGCCTGATCGGTGTACGTCTTCGCGTTCTCCTCGATCTCGGCAGTCGTGAGCACGGGGCGCGTCTTGTCGCGCCCGGTCGGGTCGCCGATGGTCGCCGTGAACGACCCGATCAGGAACGTGACGTCGTGCCCAAGGTCCTGGAACTGGCGGAGCTTGCGCATGGACACGGAGTGGCCGATGTGCAGGTCGACGCGGGTGGGGTCATAGCCGCAGTAGACCCGGAGCGGGCGATCCTCGTTCAGGCGGGCGCGCAGCTCGCGCTCCATGGTGACGCGCGTCGGCTCGTCGCCGAACTCGGTGCCGGCCATCAGGATGCGCATCTGCTCCTCGACCGGAGCCATCTCGCGTACGGCGTTCGTCATGCGAACCACTCCCGTGTGTCTTGGACGTCCTGCGCGATCTGTGCCGACAGCGCGTCCATGCCATCGAACTTCTGCTCGCCACGCAGGCGGTGCAGCAGCTCCACCGTGACCACGTGGCCGTACAGGTCGCCCTCGAAGTCGAGGAGGTGTGTTTCGACGGTAGTGTTGCGGCCGTCGAACGTCGGGCGCGTGCCGATGTTCGTGACGGCGCAGAACGTGCGTCCGTCGACCAACGCTCGCGTGACGTACACGCCGTTCGGCGGCAGCGCGCGGTCGGGGCTGACGCCCACGTTCAGCGTGCGGAAGCCCATCTGGCGACCGCGCTCCTCGCCGTGCAGCACCGGCCCGCGGATCGCGTACGGCCGGCCGAGGAACGCCGAGACGTCGTCCATGTCCCCGGCGGCGAGCGCCTCCCGGATGCGCGTCGAGGAGATGCGGTCGACTGCGCCGGCATCGGCCAGCAGCGGGACCGCGACGACCTCGAAGCCCTGCTCCTCGCCGATGGCGCGCAGGCGCTCGACGGAGCCCTCCCCGCCGCGTCCGAGGCGGAAGTCCTCGCCGACAACGAGCAGGCGCATCCGCGCCTCCTCGACGAGCAGGCGCGTGAAGTCGGCGGCGGAGACCTGCTGCAGTTCGGAGGTGAACGTCAGCACGGAGACGAACGCGGCACCAAGGTCGCGCAGCAGCTCCACGCGCCGCTCGAGGGATTCGATGTAGGAGAACTCGACGTCCGGGTGAACGACAGTGATGGGGTGTGGATGGAAGGTGACGACGCCGCCAGTGAGACCTCGCGTGCGCGCCTCGTCGAGGAGGCGTCCGATGAGCATGCGGTGACCGCCGTGGACGCCATCGAACACGCCGATCGAGATGGCGTGATCACCGGGCGTGACGGTTCGGCTGAGTTCATCGCGGACGAGGAGCACGGGGGTGGGGCGCCCTTTCTGTGCGGTTCTTCGATCGTACGTCTGCTAGTCGGTGAAGTCCGCTTCGAGCTCCGCGGCGTTCGACGCGCCGAACAGCGGCGCCACTGCGCCTTCGAGACGCACGAGGTCGATGTCGCCGAACGACTCCGACTGCACGGCCTCCAGGTAGCGCTGCTTGATCAACTCGAGGACCGCCATGAAGTCGACGATCACCTCGGTGCGGCTCGTGGCGCCCTCGATCAGGCTCCGGAACGAGGTGCGCGGTTTCAGTTCCAGCTGGCCGACGAGGCGCGTGATGCGGTCGCGGAGGCGCACCGGCTCGCGGCGGACCTCGCCGACGGGCGCCTCCTCGGGGATGCGCTCCATGATGTCGCGGATGACATCGACGAGCGATGAGAGCGTGACGGACTCGAGGCCGGTCGGCATCGGTACCTTCGGCAGTGGGGCGACGCGGCGGTAGGTGCCGCTGGTGCCGTCGCGGTCCCGGAGGAACTCTGCCGCCTGCTTGAACCGGCGGTACTCGCGCAGCGCCTCGATGAGCGCGCGGATGTCGTTGCCCTCGTCCTCTTCCTCGGCGGCGGGCTGCTCCTCGCGCGGCAGCAGGGCGCGCGACTTGAGCAGCAGCAGACGCGCGCCGATGGCGATGAACTCCGCGAGCATGCCGAGGTTGATCTGCTCCTGGGCGCGGAGGTAGCGAAGGTACTGCTCCGTGACCGCGAGCAGCGACACCTCCGTGATGTCCAACTCCTCGCGCTCGATGAGGTGCAGCAGCAGGTCGAGCGGGCCATCGAACGTCGGCAGGTCGAAGCGGAAGCCCTCTTCGACGACGGCCTCGGGGGCCCCGGCAGCATCCTCGACGACCGGCGCGTCCGACGTGGCCTCGACCGCCGCTTCGGGCGTCACGATCTCATCGACCGGAGCGGGCGCTTGCTCCTCGACGTCCGTCGTCGCGGCGGGGGCGTCGGTGTTCGGTTCGTTCACCATCAGGCGGAGGCGAGCGCGACGGGCGGCTCGGCGAATGGGCGCGACAGCGCCTCCGCGAGGACGCGCGCGTCCGCCGCGAGCTCACCGAAGTTGTTGGGCGTGAGCGACTGCGCGCCGTCCGACAGCGCGTGGTCGGGGTTCGGGTGCACCTCGATCATCAGTCCGTCGGCACCCGCGGCGATCGAGGCCATCGACATGGGCCGCACGAGATACCACTTGCCGGTGCCATGCGACGGGTCGGCGATCACGGGGAGGTGGCTCAGGCGCTTCACCATCGCGAGCGCGTTGAGGTCGAGGGTGTTCCTCGTGGCCGTCTCGAAGGTGCGGATGCCGCGCTCGCAGAGCATCACGTTCGGGTTGTTCTGCGACATGATGTACTCAGACGCAAGCAGCCACTCCTCGATCGTCGCGGACATGCCGCGCTTCAGGAGCACCGGCTTGCCGGTCTTGCCGGCCTCCTGCAGCAGCACGAAGTTCTGCATGTTGCGCGCGCCGATCTGGAGCACGTCGGAGTACTGCGCGCACAGATCCACGTCGCGCTCGGAGAGGCACTCCGTGATCACCGGCATGCCCACCGCGTCGCCCGCGGTGCGCAGCAGCTTGAGCGCGTCGAGGCCGAGGCCCTGGAACGAGTACGGCGAGGTGCGCGGCTTGAAGGCGCCGCCCCGCAACACGTGCGCGCCAGCCTTCCGGACGCCTCGGGCGGCGGTCATGATCTGATCCTCGGTCTCGATGGCGCACGGGCCGGCCATGAAGACGGGACGCCCGCCACCGACCTTCACGCCGTGCGACAGTTCGACGATCGTGGGCTTCGGGTGGGTCTCGCGGCTGGAGAGCTTGTACGGCTTGGTGACGCGGATGACCTCGTCGACGCCGGCCATCATCGAGATCTCGTCGCGGTGGTCCTGCATGACCTGGCCGAGGCCGGCGATCACGCTCCGCTCGACGCCCTGGATGGGCTGTCCCTGCAGCCCGAACTGAACGAGGCGGTCCATGACCGCCTGCACCTGC